>CAZQNZ010000030.1:0-21117 GCA_964594615.1 uncultured Planctomycetia bacterium | reverse complement strand
GTTTTTAATGATACACCCCACAACGGAAAGCAAGGCACTTGTACGGAACCCAGTTTCCCACAGCAAAATTCACGAAGCAAGGATCTACTCTCACTTGTTTCTGCTCGGATCAAATCGATGCAACACAACACGTGGAAACTGATGGAGGTCGAATGACTCCGGCTGAACATCCATCCCCTTCCCATTGGGACGTTGTACACCGACGACGAACGGTTTGTTGCGGTCATAGCGCTGGAGAATGTATTTCATCCACCGGCTAAGCAATCGCTGCTGGGGGCTGTCAACGGAGAACGCCCTGCCCAGAAAACGTTCTCGAGTCCCTACGCGTTCTCGTTCTCCCGGTTCGACTATACGGACGTCCCCGGCGGCAAGCTCACCAATTCGATAGAATGAATTTTTGTGTTTGATCCAAACCGTGTGCAAATCTTGAGCGCCACGGTTCCTCACGGCAATCTGACGTTGCTCATTGTTCCCCTCCACCGTCAGTAACCGATCATCAGAGGAACGGGGGGTAAGTTCCTGAAGTACAAAATACCCTCCAATTGGAAATTCGGGCCATTGAAACACGTACCCGGATTCCGTCTGCTCCAGTTGCGGAAACCGGGAGGAGATCGCAGAACGGGAGTGGAAAAGGGGAATCGTTCGGCGAAGGTCCCGTAACGGATATCGAACGGACCGGTGATCAGGTGACGATCGGGAACCATTCGAGGAGCTCTTCGGATTCGAAAAATCGTTGTTCTCCGGTTTTGTTCGTGGAAACAACGACACTCTTCTGTCAATCACATGGGTTCGAAAGCTACTATCGCTGACGCGGGCTGAAACGACCTGGCCGATGACCGGGGGAGAAGGAGGTTCATTCGTTGCCAGATAACCCAGGACCAGTCCGGGCAGTACGATCAGTACCAACCAGTTCCAGCGGGAGGTCGGATCTCGAAAGCAGAACAGCACGCCGACAATCAGCACCAGTGAAAGGAGTGTCAGGGATGACTCAAACCACCGCCTCCTCCGATCTGACATTTTTGGGGGGTTAAATAGATCGTAGGCCGCTTGATCAACCAGTTGGACGTTCGGTAGAAGATCTACACCGCCGGGAAACGGTGCTGTATCAGAGAGGTCGGTGCGTACCGGAACCGAGACCTCGGCCGATTCGGTGAGGTACAGCAGATCGAAAATACCCGGCCAGCGCCCCGTACGCATCAGGGCCCGACGTTCAGCCGCAATGACGCGAACCGGTGCACGAATTCGATCTGAAAGCTTCTCTCGCAACCCATCAATTGACGAATCCGAATAATCAAGCGACACCCCTACCACCACCTCCTCCGGATCCAGGACGGAGGAGTAACGCTGTTGATCTCGCCCTACTTCCTGGCCTGACTTATTGAGAAGGGTAACCCGAAATACAGGCAGCCGGCTACTGCAAAAGACCGGTATCGTCTGCTGATATCGATCGAGTCCTGCCGAGAGCTCCACCGCATGGCGTGTGGTAAATCCGTTCGTCCCTGTGATCTCCAGCGTCCCGGAAAAACCATTTGTCCCCCCCGGTTGACGGATAACGACATCCAGCGGAGCCCACCGCCCGTATCGGATGGCTCCCCGAATGGCGGGGGGTTGAACGTCCACCCGGACACCCGTCCCCAGATCCTGCGCCCACACCTGGGAAACCGGCATCAACGAAATGAGTACCAAAACGGAAACACCTGCCCACCTCAGCCCCCCCTCTGCACCGTCCACCCTACAAGGCCTGATATCAGTCCAACAACTTGATAAAACAACGAATGGCAGGCTCATAAACGGTGAATCCCTGCTCTACCAGAGAGATGACGTCTATTCCGAACCGGGATTATGCCGCTCGAACTGATCCTCTGCCGCCCATAGTCCAACACCCGGGTTCGGCACGAAGAAGATCTCTTCCCCGTCCGGCGTCGTCGTATAGCCTTCCTCCAGTTGATCTGGATCGTATGCACTCATCATCTCCGAAAGCTCAGCATAATGATAGCCGACACCCTCGATTTCATCTTTCGTCAACCCTCCCGGGGCATACGTGATGCGAAAACGGTCTTCCGAAGAGCCGTGAATCAGGTGTGCAGCAGCGGAGAGGTCCTCCTGCAATTCATCGTTTTCCCGGACATCCTCCATTACCTGTTCCGTCCCGGTATAGCCATACGTTCGAATCAGTTCATCAATCCGCTCATCCTCACCAAACTTATCGACGCCGGGTGCAAGAATCAGAAGTTCCCCGTCGTCCGCCATGGCCATTCGTGTACGGTAGATGGCCTTATTGCCGAGCCACGTGCTGTTGAACTCATCCGGGTCTAGATACACAACCGCCCGCTCCAGGGGTTCCTCCAGAAGCGTGATGTTCTTCTCCTGACTCAATTTCACCGCCCGTTCGAACGTTTCACGCTCGCTTCCGACATACAGACCATGAAAACGATTCTTGTCTTCAACAAGTTGTGTAACCGTGAGCATGTAGGTTAATGGAAGCTCGTCAAGAAAATGTTCCTCCGCGTAATCCAGAACGCGTCGAACGGGAGAAAAATCTCGGCCCATCAACCGCTCCATCCCCCAGGCGGCACCAAGGAAATGGGTCTTATTAATGATATTCCCACCCCCACACCCAACGACGATATTTTTGGTGTAATTTGCCATACCAACGACCTCGTGCGGTACCACCTGACCGACGGAGATAATCTCGTCGTACGCCGGATCCAGCAGCCGCTCATTCACTTCCACTTCAATTGGATAGGATACCACGCCATCCGACACCTCTTCCACGTATCCCTCTGGAATCGTGCCGATGCTCGTCACATCCTCTCGCCAGCGGTGCTCTTTGAAACAGGATAGAGGAATCTCTTCTCCGAACATCGAATGGAGTTCCTCTTTCTCCATAGGCTCGTGTGTTCCCAGCGCCGGCAAGATATCGACCTCACAATATGAAGAAAGTAACTGATAGAGATACTGGGTAATAACCCCCGCTTTTGAGTGGGAACGGGTCGCATCCGGGGGGATGATCAGTATACGATCCGGATCTTTCTCCCGGGACTTGATCCATCTCGAGAGATTATCACAAAGCACCGAGTCCGATATGTGGTCCGCGATAACGGTCAATGAATCCATAGTGAATACCTTCTGTCACTGTGATTTCGAACGTATAGGCGTTTTCTCGCAGTTCGTTCTTCTTTCCCGATTCTGTCGTTCAACGTGATGTCACTGGTGGGTGGTGTAAATTTCCCGGTATTCCTCGTACCGCTTCTGTAACATCTGATGATGCTTTTTAGATTCCGGTTCGGCAACCGTATGGGTGGGAATGGAAAGGTTATTCACCTCCTCAATACCACCCGCTGCCTTCAATGCCAGCATCGCCGCCCCCACCGTCGAGTCATTCGTCCGTCCGGTATGCTCCAGGACTTGACCGAACAGGTTCGCCGCCATGTTTGTCCATGTCTCCGAATTCAGGATTCCACCTGAAATGACAATTTTCTTCGGCGAAACATCCCAGTTCCGGACCAGCATCCGGTAACAATCGTAGAGTGTAAACAGGATGCCCTCCTGTATAGCATAATACAGGTCTCCGGGGCCATGCTGTGAGGTCATGCCGGTAAATACACCTGTTCGATCCTCGTTCCATCCCGGCGCTCGCTCCCCAAAAACAAACGGAAGAAAGAACGGTGCATCCTGTTGCTCACAGGATGCCGCACGCTGACCGAGACGCTCGTAGTCCCACTCATTCTTTGGAGAACCCGTGTTGAGTATATCCAGGTACCAATCCAGACAGTTAATACCGTGTGTTGCCCCGCCGGCCACCCGGATATCATCGTGAAGGTAATAACACCACGTGCTGCGTTCATGCGGAAGCTCCGGCTCCTCAACTCCCATCCGAATGGCTCCACTCGTCCCCACTGAGAATGAAAGGATATCCGTCCGCGTGCCTCCGACCCCAAGTTGATTTAACGCCCCATCCGCAGCTCCCACTGTGACCGGCGTCCCTTTCGGTAAACCAACACGATCGGCCACATCCGCCTTCATGGGAGCCGTTTCCGTCTCGTCCACAAGCGGTGCGAGACGCTCCGTATCCCCAATCGAAGCAAAATCCAGCAGCCCCTCGTCCCATTCCGCCGAGTGAATATTCAGAAAACCACTCCCGGATGCCGTACACCTTGACACAGCTCGTTGCCCGGTCAACCGATGGAACAGGTGCTCGATCTGAGATGAAATTAATGAATCACTTGCGACTTCCGAATCCCCCTGGTCCATCAGGTGACAGTGCTTCCAGAACGGATACATGGCATGGGGAAGACAACCGGTTTTTCGGTAGTAAGCGTCCACCCAGTTCTGATCCGTCCGTTTTCGACGAACAAAACCGTCCCCGGTTGTATCCACCCATGTCCGAATGTCCCCTTTCGGTTCCCCATCAGGATCTGTATACAGAAGGCTATGCCACGTTCCACAAAGTCCAACAGCACGGATATCCCCCCTGTGGCCCTCAACAACGTGATCCAGTGTGTCAAGAGCCACATCAACGATGCCTTCCGGATCCTGTGAGGTTTCTTTCGCGACATCCTCGGGAAAGGTTTTTTTTCCCTGAGTGACCACCCCCTCATTCACGTCGTATACCATGGCCTTGGCAGACGACGTGCTTACTTCAAGCGCGGCTACTTGCATATCTCCGGACCGTTAAATCGAGGATCTGATAACGTATGCAGCGGGTAGCATCGAGTATACAAATTACAGTGAACGCACGGAAATAACGACGTTTCGCTGCCGACCGCGCCGGCGGTGTTCAAACAGGAAAAGCCCCTGCCAGGTCCCAAGGGCCAGGGACCCACTCCGTACAGGAATCGTTTCCGAGGTGCTTGTGAGGGCACTGCGGAGATGAGACGGCAGATCATCCGGTCCTTCGGTGGTATGGGTATACCAGCTTTCTCCTTCGGGAGCGATTCGCTCGAAATACTCCTCGAGGTCTCGCCGGGCGGAGGGATCTGCGTTTTCCTGAATCAATAGACTTGCTGACGTATGCTGGATGAACACATTGCACAGACCTTCCTGGACCTCGGATGCTCGAACCACGTCTGTCACATCGGAGGTACAATCATGCAATCCTTTTCCACTCGTCTTGACCTGAATTATTTCCTGCATATTCCTGCGTCAAACGAATTTAATCAAAATAGAAAAAGGGATCGCGATGGTAGGAACGTCCAGTCCGTAACCTCAACGAGCCTCGCCGTCCATCTGCTTCAAAATCATGATTCAGATCAAGATGAAAGTCAACCCCGTGAGATCGGTGCCTGTGATGGTGAAATCGCCGCTGTCGATGAGGTCGGTAGAAATAATAACAACCAGGCAGGTAGAAGTGAGTATTGAATAGGGGTGAATAACCGTAATGAGGACTACGAGCACGTCCCCGCCGTCGTGTGACTGAAAACCCGCCACGCCCGAACGATCTCCTGCCGGTCCTGTTCGGATTCGTTTTGAATCGGGTAGCCCGGCGTCGTTCGCGGTCCGCGTGTTCACGCTGCGTCCGCAGTGCGTTCGTCACCTGTTCCACGCCGAGCTGCTGACGCAACAGAACCAGTTGCCGCTCGTTCCCTGCCGGATGGTTTGGTTGCCAGCGAACGTTCACCCCCTTCGAACTGCGTCCGACGATGATCAGCCTGCCGGTCCTTCCCGGAGTAAATTGAACCTGATGCCCGTCTTTCACATCCGGTGTCTTGAGCATCCATGCACCCGGTTCCATACTCAGCTCAATACCATCTCCATTGGACAGGGAAGGCATGCTGCTTCGCTCCGTACCGGACAGAACGAGTGTTCGATCTCTCGGATCTCTGCGAAACCATACCGGTTTTGTGCTACGGCTTTTAAGCAACAGCGTTCCCGGTCGTGTGGGATTCGAATCGCTGTCAACCTGCCGGTCAGCGGTTCTCGGTTGGCGCCCGCTCCTGCTGCGTCCGCGTTTTCTCACCGGATCATTCGCGCTTGAATCGTCAATGCTTCGCATTCTGCGAACAACGGATGCCCCCACTCCCGCTCTCCGCAAAATCCGAGCTTGCTGCTCGGTGATCCGTCCCTCCACTCCGGTGATATCGAGATGCTCCAGAAGCACCTCCGTGGAAAGGCCGTTCCGGTGCATCTCCAGGACCTCACGCGGTGTCGTCTTGCCACCGGCAAAGGCCAACCCTGGTATCATCACCAAGAGCACCAGAGCATAGGGCCATACTCCGAATATATATTTCCTTTTAACACCACTCATGATACGGGGTACCGAACAAATGGACGGCAACTCAAGTTATTTGTCATGTATTATAGCCTTCTTCAAGACTTCTTTCATCCATTCCTCCGATTCCGAGGTCGCTGCAGACCGCTGAAAGAGATAAAATGCAATCATCCAATCGCTGTTGAACACCACGACCGCGTGCATACGTCGCCCGTCTCCACCATCCCCAAACACGAATTCGATCGCGGTGCGTTCGAACCCCTTGAACTCATTCTGCCGGAGGTATCGCATGCCGGACTGCTCTCGTAACGCATTTGATATCACGTAGGAACGCAGGGCAGAGCGTACCTCATTCTTCTCTAGCCCCCTCTGAAATGAAGGTAATCGGCGTTCTGCAACAATGAACAGTCTCCTCTTTTGCTGCAAGTGTACGAAGAGCGCAAGTACTTCAGGCCGACCCGCATCCAGCGCGTGGGACCATCCGTCGGAAAGGGTTAATCCTAGGCCGTACAGATCATTCGAGTACACGCCGTCCGAAAACGACTCCGTTTCCCGTTCCCGGCGGCGGGACAGTTTCTGTTCCAGCTTCTTCTTGTACTCCTTCTTCTGATCGTCCGACAGGTTCAACCGCGGGAGCTGTCTGCGCCCGAAGACGAGATACCCCGTTTGCAAGCAACTGCGGATAAGATGCTCACCCGCCTCGCGGTCTACCGTCACTCGATCCAGCACCGACCGAAACACACGGATTGCCTGATCGTGTTGTCCCCCCCTGGAATGACAGACTCCGGCGCGCAGGTGGGCTTCGGGAAACGGCGTACGGCGCCGAGCGCTTTTTTCGAACCACGCTGCCGCCCGTTGATATTTTTCACTCTTCTCAAATAACACCCCCCGCAGGAACGCCGTCCAGGCATCCCCTCCTAACTGCTCCGCCTTTCGAGCCACACTGCGTGCCCGATCCAGATCCCCCCGTTGCAGATACCGCCGGCCACAAAAAAGGAGGACATGAACGATATCAGCATGTTGATTCTGAAGCGAATGCAGGGATTGGTCGGATAACGATTTCTTATGGTCGTTTTGTAATTTCCATATACGCCTTTCAACAGCTGGCGGGACGTTATTTTGTACGAACGAACGAATGCGAGCGGCCGGGTGATCATGTGGTAGCAAATGCAGCACCTTCTCCGATAACGTCAGAGCGAGATTTGTGTTCCCCTCCAAAAACGCCACACGTGCTGCAATTCTCGCGGTCTCTGGATGTTCTGCCAACTGATCCTCTACCCGCTGGAATGTGTCCAGCGCGCGCTCGAGCTGTCCGGACCGGGCGTACGCCTCTCCCAGATGCATACGGGCAAGTCTGTGATCGGGATGTTTCTCTAGTGTGTTTTTGAGGGCTTCGATTAACTTGCCTCGAGGCCGGAAAGAGGTTGTAGAATGCAGATACACCCGGGCTTTCAGAAAATGGCCCCGCCAGTCGGATGGAAAGACCCGAAGCAGGGTCTCCGCATCCGCCATGGCCGCCGATGGCTGATCAAGCTCAAGGTACACATGCCCACGCAAAAACAGGGCTTCAGGGGCCCGGTTCTGTTCGATGGACGCGTCAAGAAACGGCAGGGCCTCCCGATACCGATTTCGTTCGACGAACGTCTGGGCCCGTTCGAGGTTGGGGGAGTACGGGGGTTCCGCGTACACGGGCAAGCCGAAAAGCAGATACATCAGAGAAAACACAAGCCCCTGAACGGTCAACTCGGTCGACTCCTTCCATCGATCTCTGCTCGAGGCCTCGAACATCATAAGGGCTCAACTGTCAAAACCATTTTCACTGGCAAATAAAGGCACTTCGTTTACCGGGCATACTGTCGTGAGGCAGCTCGAGTACGTATGTGTTCACACCGCCTGGTGCCCGTGCGAGGTTACAGCGTATGTCGGACAATCTGTACGACCTGATCAAACTTGTTCTTCCCGAAAGGAGGAATAATATATAACCCTTCCAGTATATCTTTGGTCTCCTCGATCATTTGAAGGGTCAGGTCCATGCCCAGCTTTCGTGCCTCTTCCTTGCTTTCCGTCTGTTCAAACTGCTCCACGACCTCGTCTGGAACAACAATGCCCGGTATACTGCCGGAGCCGAAGAACCGAGCATTCCCTTTACTTGCAATCGGCAGCAGGCCAACGAACCGTCGAATACCGAGATCTTCCGTTTCTTCCATGTAGCGGTGAATTAATTCCGTGCTGTAGAGGGGTTGAGAGAAACAGAACTCTGCACCCTCATCCACCTTTTTCTGGAGCCATTTCTTCTGAGCGGTCATGTTTCGTCCGGGAGCGATCCCTCCTCCGTAGTAAAAATTCGTCGGTTCCTCAATTTCCGAGTCATTGAACAACCGACCCCGATTCATTTTGTCCATCAGTTCCATGAGCCCGACGGAACTTTTGATATCCGTCACATGTTCCGCGTATTTGTCATGTTCACCCACGTCCGGATGGTCGCCCGTCACCGCGAGCACCCCATTGATCCCCGCGTGTTTCATGCCGAGCAGATAACTCTGCAGGGCGATCAGATTTCTGTGCGTGGTACCCAGGTGCATGACCACCGGTAAACGCGTTTCTTCCTGGAGCTTAGTGGACGCCACCATCGGGTCGATGGCCACTTTAGCCGCCGCATTATCAGGGACGTCGAAAAGGGAGATACCTTCTCGAGCCAGCCGGCGAGCCCCGTCCAGATACGTTTCCATTGCCATGGTCCGCGACGGACGCATCTCCACGCTGATCACAATGTCGTCGTTGCTCTCCATCACTTCCTTCACCGGATTTCGATCCTCTTCTCCCTCGGAGGTTTCCCGTACAGGCTCATCAAAAATACGAACGGACGAGACCGGATTTCGGTCAGGAGGAGTTAGCTCTTCTTCCTGAATGGTTTGCTTCAAAATTTGAATATGTTCCGGTGTTGTACCACAGCACCCGCCCAGCAGGCCCGCACCGGCATTTACCCAGCGAGGAGCGTACGTGCGAAAATCATCCGGTTGCTCCTCGAAGACCATCCGTCCGCGATCCAGCTCGGGCGAACCGGCGTTCGCCTGAGCGATAATCGGTTTCGACGTGACCTCCGCTATCAGCTTGATGGATTCCAGAACGTCATACGGACCCCGACAATTGGTTCCGATGACATCCGCCCCCTCTCGATCGACTTCCTGTACGATCCGACGAACGTCGGTCCCCGTTCCCGTTTGTCCATCCCTCACTCCTCCGATCTCAAAAATCACCGGAAGGTTCACCCCGTCCACTGTTGCAAGTGCCGATCTGGTCTCTTCCAGATCCTGGAATGTTTCGAAGATCAACAGATCCACACCACTCTCCACAAGGGCCTCAACCTGTTCCTGGAAGATCGCCACCATTTCATCCGAATCCGGTTGCCCATCGCCGGACGTCACCTCAAGCGGACCAATGGATCCGGCCACCAGGACATCCGCACCAGCCACTTCCTTTGCCAGGTGAACCCCCTGTTTATTGATCGATTCCACTCGATTCGCATAGCCAAACCGATCCAGTTTCTGGCGGTTCGCACCAAAGGTGTTCGTTTGAATGACATCCGCACCCGCATCGACGTACGACTGATGGACGTCCTGTACCGTTTCCCGGTGATGTTCATCAATGTTAAATGCATCCACACAAGCGTCGTAATGTTCGGTCATCTGGTGCAGACGGGTACCAATCGCCCCGTCAAACAGAACAATACGACGCTGTATTTCCTCTAAAAAATTCATGGACCCAGGGCATCTGGAAATGAAGAGTCCGGACGGATGTAGTTATCCCTCGTCGCGATCCACTCCGTCATCAAGATGCATGCCTTTACCGGCCTCCCAGTGTGCGGGATCCGGGATTCGAAAGTAATCCTCAACCGTATCGTCCCCCTCCTCCTCCCGTTTCTGATCGAGCACCTCAAGGTTGAACGCCACCGATTCGTACCCCTCGAAATTGGGATACTCACAGACGAGAACCAGCACCGCCTCGGACCGGTTGTTCACCAGTGTTTCGTCGACGATGTACTCCTGATAATAGTCATGTATCCAGTCCAGAATTTCCTGTTTTCCTTCGGTCAACGATCCGGGATTGATCCGTCCGTAATCATCGATCGGAACACATTTGCCCTGCCAGCGATCCACCGGGCCCATCACTCGAGGCAGCCGAACCCGACGTGTGTCCTCCATTCGTTTTTTCATGTTCAGGTAATCTCCTCCAGTAATTCCTCAGCTTCTTCATTCATTTCGGGGACGTGATCGAGCACATCCCTGACAAGTTTATCCGTGGATATTCCTTCTGCCTCCCCTTCAAAATTCAGCGAGATACGGTGACGCAAAGCCGGCAGCGCCACAGCTCGAACATCCTCGAACGAAATGTTCAGCCGGCCGTCAAGAAGCGCACGCGCCTTCCCGCCCAGCACAAGCGCCTGAGCTCCCCGAGGGCTGACACCATGCCGTACATATGCCTGGACTGTTTCGGGCGCGCCGGAGACATCCGGGTGGGTGGCGTTTATCAGGCGGGAAGCGTAATGAAGTATATCCGGCGCAGCCGGTACATTTCGAACGGTTCGTTGTAGATGAAGGAACTCCTCTCCACTCAACACGTCCTCAGCCCGGAGATCATCCCGGCCCGTTGTTCGCTTCAAAATCTCCACGGAGTCATCCACGCCCGGATGATCCAGTTGAATTTTAAAAAAGAACCGGTCCGTCTGAGCCTCGGGCAATGGATAGGTTCCTTCCATCTCAATCGGATTTTGCGTAGCCACCACAAAGAACGGTTTTGAGAGTACATGCCGTTCCCCCCCCGCAGTAACCGCACCTTCCTGCATGGCCTCCAGTAAAGCGGACTGGGTTTTAGGGGTTGCACGATTAATCTCGTCCGCCAGGACCACATTCGAAAAAATGGGCCCTTCCCGAAAACGAAAGGACTCCCCGTCATCCCCTTCAACATAAACTTCCGTTCCCAGGATATCCGCCGGCATCAGGTCCGGTGTGAACTGGACCCGATTAAATTCAACGTCCAACCCCTCAGCAAGGGTTCGAACCATGCGGGTCTTCCCCAGCCCGGGCACACCTTCAAGCAGTACGTGGCCGTCCGCCAGGAGTGCAATGAGAAGCTGCTGAATCTGGTCTTCGTACCCGACAATGACGGACTGAATCTCGCTTACCAGCTCCTGCACCTGAGCTTGATACCGATCCATGTCCTGCTCCAGTTGTTCGGCGGCCTGCCTTGATTGCTGGTTATTCATCGACAGTGGATAAAGATTGAGGTAAAAGTACGAGCATATTATAACATGAGCAGGCAGGATTTGAACCGTTCTAGCTGACTTGTGAGGTTCGTTTTTGCAGAGATCTACAGAAAGATCACACGAATGGCATCCCGGAACGGTTCACTCAAATTGAAGATCGTATCGATCAGTGATAACATACGGCCAGTCAAAATAGGACACCTGCCCTATAGCACGGTTACATCTCAATGTAGCGATTTCTTTCCAGAAATATCCTTCGACTTGAGGTCAGCACAATTCATACGATGCAAGATGGTCGAATCCGTCCCGCAAAACCACTTGACCACCCGAAAATCATTCAGGAACAACCAATGACGGTCCATGGCTGAACTAGTCATTAACACCCCCCATTCGAAAGAAACGATCGATCTGAATGAAACCCCGTTCACGATCGGCCGTCACGACGGGAATAACTTCACCTACAATGATCCCGGGCTCTCCAGGCGACACTGCACCATTCGTCGAAAGGCTGATAAATTTGTCATCGAGGATCTCGACAGCAAAAACGGAACCGTTGTGAACGGTGTCGAAACCGATCAAACTGTTCTCAAAGACGGAGACCGCATTGAGGTGGGCGAACTGGATATTCGCTTTCAGCAGACTCCTGGTGACCGTGATCAGGCCGATCCAGAATCTCGATCCGGTTCAGCGGAATCTTCCTCACCCGAACGGCTCGTGCACTGGGTCCATCCGTTTCAGATTACCTCGCCCAGTCCCAGCTCGAACTGGTTCGGTACCGGAGCAATCATCATCTCCGTGTCCCTTGCTCTGCTGATCATAGGGGGAGCCCTGCTTTTCCAACCTCTTCAATCGAATCAACAATCTGAGAATCTGCTCGGTCCATCCGGGGATGTGATTCAGGATCTGGCCCGCTGGGAGCTGAACGGAGCCTCCCGAGAAACCGTTGAAGAGGAAAACGAGGTCTTTCAGTTATCACTTTCTTCCAAGCAATCCCACGCTGCAGTTCATTTTAACTCGCCGATAACCGTGGAGGCCTCCTCCAGTTATGTGTTTTCAGCTCGTCTATCTGCTCAAAACCTAAACGGGCTCTCCGGGATCCATCTGAGGTGGATTGATTCCGAGAACCGGACGCTTCACGAGGAACTGATTCTCCCGACAAGGAACCAACAAGACTGGATCCGAAAATCCTCACGTCCGCTTCGGCCGCCCGCCGGTGCACGACGTATCAAATTTTCCCTTTTCGCTGCCGGGAATCAGGGCATCGCTTTTTTTGACGAACTCGTCCTGAAAAAAAACACCGATCCCGCCCCATCGAACCAGCGGATTCAACACTCCATGGACGACTTTCCGTTATCCATCGACCGTTCCGGCCAGCTGTTATCTACAGAATCTTCCGGGGGACCGTTGCTCCAGAGCGGACTACGATTCTGGAAAGACGGAAAACGTTCCGACGGATGGACGACCTCAATCATGAATCGAAGGGAAAAGACGGACAAAACGGTCTGGTCGGGTACGGCCTTCACGCCAACTGCGTTTCATCCGGTGAATGTTCAACTTGCACTGAGCCAGGATCCTCCGGATCTCAGATATTCCCTTCCCGATTCACTACGGAAACACGTCGATAAGGTCGGCTTTCAATTCCAATACAGAAACAGTCCATCGGAGGAGAATCCGATCCGGTTGCTGAAAGATGGTGAACGAATACCGGTCGAGTCCGGCAGATCGTATTCCAACGTGCTGGGAATCGAGATCGCACTTGAACCAACACCCGTACTGTTTCAGTTTTCACATCCCTTATCGGTCCGTCTGAGCTCCATCAGGTCAAACCTCCTCTCCGTTGATGCCTCTATGGATGTACCTGTTACCCGATCGAATTCGGGAAGGTCCGCTGAAAACGGTGTACACATCGGTTTTAAAATCCATCCTGCCGATAGCAATGTTCAGCCAGCGTCACCGCAGCCGAACCGGACACCTGCGGAGCTTCACGACCTGATTCAGTCCGGCAAATACGGCCAGGCACTGGCCATATTTGAACGACTACAACCGTTTGAAAAACTACAGGGAGACGAATCAAAATTCCGGCAACTGCATAGCAAACTACTCGGGCGAATCGAGAGAAGTGTAGAACGTGCTCGCGAGGACCTTGCGGCAGCCCGTGAACTGAATCGTATTTCCTTTCTTAACAACGCCCTGGACCGCGTTCGGCAGCTGCGCAAACGCCTGGGAACACACCAGCGGAACTGGAAGCTGTCAGAACTTCTACAGAAATTGCAGGCAGCTCGAAACGACATCGGCGGGTCGCATAATGAAAACTCCGTTCAAGCACTTTATGATAAATTCACATTGTACCGGGATGCTGGGCGCGTAGCACTCGCACGTCACCTTGCTTCCGAAATCGTTCAGCGGGACCCGCCCTCGGAAATGGGACGTGAAGCCCGATCGTTTCTAGAACAGCATTCGGAATCAAACGAGGAGAGCAGGGATGGGAACGGGAATAGCAATTGATCAGACCGGTATACGGATCATTCAGGCCCGATACGAGAACGGGGACGTCTCGTTAACAGGCGCTGGATACTTCCCTTTCAACGAACCCCACGAAGACTGGCAGCAGGGATTCGTCCGCTTTCAAAAGGATTACGAGTTGCCTTCAGGCAGCGGATACATCGGTGTATCCGGCAAACATCTCAGTCTCCGCCACGTTAGACTGCCAGCACGCAACGAACGTGAATTAAGCAACCTTGTCGAAAAGGAAGTCAAGCAGTTTACCGGTTCCCATCAGCAGGGGGATATGACCCATGCTTACCAGCGTCTTCCCGGATCCGGGGCGGATCAAAACGAAATCTCTGTACTGGTTGGAATTCTACGATCCGAATGGATCATGCAGGCCAGTGAGCTGCTTAAACGCCATGACCTTCAACTGGAAGGCTGCATTCCGGATGCCGTTTCCATCTTCGAAGCGTATCGCACCTGCCCCCCCCCGAACCATGAAACGGACGATGTAACGATGCTGGCCTGGCTGGGTTACAACTCGATCGACATCTGCCTTGTTCGTAACAGGCAATTTGTCGGTGCACGTAGTACCAGAGGAGGCATCTCAACAATTCTGGAAGCGGCCCCGAATAGCGGGAATAAAAACAAAGCCTTCCAGCAGCTCATCGGAAAACCAGACGCTCCCACCGGAAAGGCCTCACTCAAAGATACGGACGCACTTCTTGATCGAAGTGTATCGAAATTATCTCTCCGGCTGTCCACTGCCTACGATTATTTCGTCGATGAATTTCCGAATTTACCGGACAATCCGGATCGCGTGCTTCTCTCCGGTCAGGCGGCTCGTATCAGCTCACTACCCCGAAAGCTGAGTTCCTCTTTCGGTCAACGAATTGACGTGTACAACCCCGCAAAAGTGATTGATACGGCCTCGTTCCCGGATCATAAACAGGAGGACTTCGAGACCGTAGGCCCGGAATGGACGACAGCCCTCGGTCTCGCGATGGCCCAGGAAAAACGACGCTCAGATCTGCTGCTGTTCAAAACCCCTGCGGCACAAGAAAAAGAAGAGTGGTGGAATGTACGGATGCCGTCAATTGTCGGTTTGACGTTCCTGTTCTGCACTTTACTGATTTACGGCCTCCAGTCCACTCGCGTGAATTCGACTCTTCAGTCGAACAAGCAACAACTTCAACGGCGAGCAACCACACTCCAGCAACGGGACAGGTCCTATCAAACCCGGATCCAGAACGCCCGCTCCCTCCAGTCGGCAACGGAACGCCTACAACGCTTGAAACAACACAGTTTGATTACGCTTCAAGTCCTTCGGGACCTTCCCACCGCTCAACCGGATGAAGCAACGATATCATCACTCACGCTGAATCAAGAAACATTACAGG
The DNA here is from genome assembly GCA_964594615.1 of uncultured Planctomycetia bacterium. Lineage (GTDB taxonomy): Bacteria > Planctomycetota > MHYJ01 > CAYXQY01 > CAYXQY01 > CAYXQY01. The sequence continues at coordinate 5,756 of CAZQNZ010000030.1, read as the reverse complement.
TGGATGGGTTCATTCCGAAACATGTCCCGAATTCACTGGATGTCATCAAACGCTTTTACCAGAATCTCAGTAAAAACATGCCGTTTTCCGTGAACCGGGAACCGAGAACCAGTGACGAAAACGACAACGAGCAATTCCGATTCATCATTACTCCACCCGATCAGGAGAACCACACGGATGCTGAATAAAACGACCTCCATCTTCGTCATCGGTGGACTGCTGAATGCACTGTGTATTGGCTATGTTCTGTTTGGGCTCACCGAGCGCACATCGCTGAAAAGCCAGACCCAATCGCTGTCAAATGAGATCAACCGGCTCGAACGCAAATTGCCGACCCCCTCAAAGATGATGGCTCTGTCCAATCAAATACGGACCCTGAACGAACGAAATAGCAGGCTGAAGGAAGCAATGCGGTACGACTTTACGGATGTCCTTCCCGAAGAACAGCCGGAAAGCCCGGAAGTACAGGTAGGGGATCAACTATCCTATGCACGCGACAAGATCAACGACCTGTACACATCAAGGGGACGTTCGGTGCCCGAAGACGCACTGGGACTGCCGGATCAACCGGACAAAAACCGGTACCGTGATCAACTCCGACAGATCAATGTCGCCCGGCATCTGCATCAATTACTGCTCGATAAGGAAGTCGAAACGATCTCGGGCATCAAGCAAAACTCCATTTCCCCGGATCATCGGATCGTTCAAACACTGAAGAACCTTGAACCCCTTGCCCTCCTCTCCCCCCCGCTCACCATCTCATTTGATGCAACACTTACCAAAAGCGTATCCGTCTTACACGCGTTGCAGTCCCCCTCCTCATATCTCCAAATTCTCTCATTGAGTATCGATGCAAAGCAGGGAGAAACGGCGAGCGGGAGCAACGAGCTCCTCCTGAATGTTGAATGCACCGTTGCTCCAATCTACAGTGGACAAAAAATCGATAATGAATCAGCTGGCGGCACCGACAGCTCCACCACCCCATCCGATCGTGATGATGAGAACGGAGACGACAATTCATCCTTCTTTAACTGAACGAAATCCATGAACGAACTGAGAGAAAATGTGGGCTGGATTATACTGGCACTGTCAATCCTGATCGGCTGTACCATCCTGTATTATACCCCCAGAACAGTAGAAACGTCCTTATCCGATAAACGGCAGTCCTCCTCACCCTCTGAACAGAACAGCATTGAACTACCGTCGATGGTTGAACGCCTGCCTTCCTTCGAGCAGTACCTTCCCGGGGAGGAACAAGACCCCTTCCGTCCTCCCCGCCGCTGGCGTTCGGTATCTCCTGAAACACCGGTCCAGCCACCTCTTCCGGAACTTCAACTACCCGATCCGGTTTTCGTGTTACCCACGCCCCCCTCCGAGGGTCCCTACTGGTCCACGATACACAGTCAACTCCGTTCCACAAACGCAACGGTGACACTGAATACGAATCAGTTTCGTTCACTCGCTGAACAGGTAAAATCACCCTCCCCAGACCAATCCAGTGAGGAATCCATCGAGGATAAATTTCGAACATTTGATCGGCTCTACCTGAAGGACGAAGAGAAATGGCTCAAAGGAACCATCACGGACAAATCAGAATACTTTCTTACTTTTCGGAATCACAAAACCGGAAAATCCCGTCAGTTCAGCATCGATAACGTCAAAACGGAACCTGACCAGAAGCCTGTCGCATCCTTGCGCGAAGAAATGAACAATGAAAAACCCATCTCGAACCTTGATAAGTTGAACCGTCTGATCGATCGAGCAAGAAACCTTGGAATGTTGGAAGATGCTGCATCCCTGCTCGAATCTTATATCAACAACCAGCTCCCGAACTTATCCCTGTACCGGCGAGCAGCTACACTCTACACGCATGCGGGAAAACCAGAGCAGGCTCTTCGCCTTTTGAACCAGGCGGTGGACCGCCAGACGGTGGACACCCATGAGCTACTTTTTCTCACCGCTCAAACGCAGTGGGACATGGGATTACAGCAACGCGCGATAGAAACTCTTCAGAGAAGCATCGATAAGCATCCGCTTTTCATAGAGGCTCGCCTTCAGCAATTCCTTTATCTGATGAAACTGGACGCTCCATCGCGCGCCGCTAAAAAACTCGATAAATTACGAATGGAGACCAGTGGAATCGCGGAATCGAAACCCAAACGCCAGCTGTATCAATTTGCACGAATTTATCATCTCTGGTCCTATCAGGATCGAACGAAAGCTCGACAATTCATCGAACAACTTCCCACGCCCTCCGACGTGGATGATTCCTTTTCCTTTGCATGGGCGCAGGCCCTCGCATTTCGAAGCCGGCTTCATCTTGAAAAGGGACAGCTGAAACGAGCCCTGTCGGTTCTTCGTGAGGGGCTGGAACAGAAGCCCGCTTCCTACGCCCTCTGGAACAACCTCGGGGTCCTTGCTCTCTCACTGGAAAACCGTTCACTGGCCCAACTTTGCTTCTCTGTCTGTGAACGCCTCGCTCCGTATCGTGTTCAGCACCGGCTCGCAACCTCGCACCTCTCAACAAGTAATGGGAATTCAGGACAGGGAGCAGTTCGAACCAGTGACAATCTCATGCCGATCGCATATCACTACGCCCTAAAAAACCTTCAAACTCAGAAGGAAACGAGCGGGTCCCAGACCGGTAACGTGAATCAAAATGCCCCGGAAGAACAGATCGAAGACGGCGAGACCCGTTCCGGTAGCACTCCTTCACAGAAAAATACATCTGCATCGGGTTCTCCCGCCAACCCCGGGACTTCTCCTTCAAACAACGACTCCTCTTCCGAAGACGATCAAACCGCCACCGGACAAACAGAAGACGCTTCTTCTTCGTTTGCCCCCCGGGCTCAACGAACGAAGGAAACACCGACGGATCATCAACAGAGCGAGCCGGCGAAATCGGATGAAACCACCACTGCAGCACGCAAGCAATCAATCCCGTCACCTCTTGAAGGTTTTCGTACGGTTTACGACCAGAATACCTCCTTTATCCCCGGGGCGATCGGTCTCGGATACTTGCTCGTGAAGAATGGAAATACCTCGACCGGTCGCAGTTTGCTATTCCAGTACGGACCGGAACACTGGTTATCACAATATGTCATCGCCCGATCCTACATCCAGGACGACAAGAATGAACGCGCTCTGGACTACCTGAACGAGGTGGTGACCACTCCCGAGAACCCTACCGATGCCGCATACTTCAAGATCATCAAGGCATATCTCATGCTGGAAAACGGTCGAACACGACAGGCCGGTGTCACACTTGATTCGATATCGGATGCACCGGAAGCCCTATCCGAGTACAAAGCAAAACTTACATCAATCGTTGAGAATTCACAGCAGATGCGGGAACTCACCGATTCGTTCGACCGTCTCGGTGATGCTGGCTCCATCAGTGGGGACTGGGAGCGCAATACACAAAATGCGGGGATTTCAATCCTTCAAAAATCAGGGTATGTTTCTTTTGAGGGCACCCTTGGCTCAGCATACCCGTTTCCACGAATCGAACGTCCCACCAACGAAAAATTTGTATTTGCCGAATTCTCCGTGGACATCATTGAACAGACTGAGAATCTCTTCATCGGCGTGGCCCTCCTGAATTCCGGTTCCGAAAACACAACCGGACCGATCGCGGTCGGTGTCACTCCCCTGACCCCCACACCTAAACTGTACACCACATCCGGCGCCCTGTCTCATCTGAACACATGGAATGAACGTTCGTGGCCCATGAAAGCCGATCAACGAATGGACCCCGATGAACTGACCATTCGACTGGGGAGAAGTGATACCTCATCCGATGCGAAATGGTATGCCAGCCTGTCCGGTCAAAAGGTGAACTTCGATCAGCCTGCGCCCGATCTGCCGGATGATAATTCCAATCTATCCGTGGCCTTGTTTGTCTCCGGACCGAACGGCACCCCCATCGACCTTCAGTTGAAACAGTTCCGGCTCGTTCATGAATTTAGCAAGTAACCCCCCATGAAACCCCGGATCGAGAATGGATTCACTCTTGTCGAATTGCTGGTGGTGATCGCCATCATCGGCATACTCGCCGGCATTGTTGTGCCCTCCTACATCACCATTCGGGGCCAGGCGAAGCGGGACGCGATGAAAACCGATCTCCACCGAATATCCACCAGTCTCGAAACGTATCAAAAAGATTTTGGCTCCTATCCTCCGACCGTTCTTACGGAGAAATCGGATGACATTCGTCTACAAAACAACGTGAACAACGGCATTGAATCGCTCACTGCCTGTCTGATGACCACGGATCTGAACGGCCCGTACCTGGAATGGGACGAGGAACGGTTTGCTAACACGGATCAGGATGGTGTGCGCAAAAATGTGACGAACTGGTTTTTCGGTAACAACGAACTGCGTGAGTTGACGGATGTCTGGAAAAATCCAATCATCTATATCAACTCCAGGGATTACGAATCCCCGGAGAAAATCGGGCAGTACCTGAACCGGCGGCAGCAGACGTACGCCCCTCAACCGGTGGTCAATCCGAACACGGATACCTTCGTGAACTCCATGAAATACCAGCTCTGGTCCATCGGTCCGAATTCTCGAAATGAAAACGGTGGAGAAGACGACGTACCCGGCTGGTAATCAGCGGGCTCACCTCCTCACTACCAGACTCCTTCGTCCTCATCATCCCCGTCCGACGTAAAACCTTGTTGCTCTTCCATGCGACGGACACGCTCTTCATCCATGCCGAAGTGATGGCCGATCTCATGCCAGACCGTTTCCCGGATGTTCTCCTTCAGTTCCTCCTCGCTTGTGGAGGCTTGCTGAATAGGCTCTTGAAAAATTGTGATGCGGTCCGGTGCGGCAAATCCGTAATTACCGCGTTCAGACCGGGGTACCCCCTGATACAATCCGAACAATGTATGACCGGGAGGCACATCCTGCTCGTCCAGCTGCTGCTTTGAGGGAGCCGCCTCAACAACAAAACTCAGATTATCCATGTACCCCTGAAATATATCCGGCAACAGATCCACCGCCTCAGCGACGTATTCTTCAAATTTTGAACGGCTCACCTTCATGGCATTCTCGAAATCGTATGGTCACCAACAAAGCAACGTCCAGCGGACTGGGACACGTATCCTATCAAGATCCGGGACAAGAGAAAACGCAAAAAAATAGATGTTGATTCGATCCCGCAGTGTGCCTCCTGTAAATGACAGCGGTCTAACGGCAGGATACCCCTCACGTGATCAGTAATCACATCTTGTTTCTTGCAGACGCCAGGGACAATCGTTTTAACATAAATAAATTTGCTCCACACCGAAAGCGACAAACCGGAGGGAACTCCACATCCGTCCTTGCATCATGAAAAATACAATTCGTCTCGACGCTTCAGAGCATCCAGCGTCAGACCATGAATGCAGATGCGGTCTGGATTGCGGAGATGCAGAAGGGATTCCACTGCAGGGCCGGTTACGGAACGTTGCACTTTTTACATCCACGCCCTGGCGTAACGGCACACCAACCTTCATCAGAAATGATCACGTCGGAACAGGTGATGAGCCAGTTCAGCGGATCAGGTATGAACGGCCCCGGATTCTGGACACACAGATATCGCGTTATAGAGCCAGTGGATACAATGGTTTAATCAACGCATTCATTCCTCGAACCTACCTGACAGAGGAATGCATGATGACAAAAATGGGCCCGCCAGGATTCGAACCTGGAACCAACGGATTATGAGTCCGCTGCTCTGCCGGTTGAGCTACGGGCCCGTAATCGTC
>CAZQNZ010000029.1:6113-21830 GCA_964594615.1 uncultured Planctomycetia bacterium | reverse complement strand
CGTTCTTTTGAATGCGGTGCATTTGACACGTCCGCGGCGTCGAAAATGCTCGACGATGCTCTCTCTGCATCGCCTGCGCTTTTCTCCTTGCGTACGGAACAAATGCATCCGCACTGACGTTACAAGGGTTTTTCAACAGCCTCCTAAAAACATACCGTTCCTGACAACATCATCAGATGAGGAGAGCTCCTCCGTTCAGACGAGGTGCATCATGCTCCAATGAGATGGAGAGCCGGCGCCACCCGTTTTTCTGATCCTCCTCCTCAACCGTTCCAGTCGCCATTCTCCTCGGGCCTAATGTCAGGACTTTTTGAGTTCCCGTAGTTCGTTCATCAGTCGTGGAATGACCTCGAATACGTCCCCGACGATGCCGTAATCGGCGACGTCGAAGATCGGGGCGTCCTCGTCGATGTTGATGGCGACGATACAGCCCGCCGTGCGCATGCCGGCCAGGTGCTGAATGGCCCCGCTGATGCCACAAGCAATATACAGCTCCGGGCGAACGGTTTTCCCCGTCTGCCCCACCTGTTCCTCATGGGGTCGCCAACCGGCATCGACCACGGCGCGAGAGGCTCCAAGGGCCGCCCCCAGCACATCGGCCAGATCCTCAATGAGGTGCCAGTTGTCCGGCCCCTGGAGCCCGCGTCCTCCGGATACCACAATTTCCGCTTCCGTCAGTTGCTTCGTTTCCCCCTCCGACGGACGGAATTTCTCGACGACTGAATGAAAATCCCCGGCGGACCATGCGGTCTCGGACGTCGTAACAGGGATCTCGTTTTTGGTATCCGAAGGACGCTCGTCAAACACATTGGCGCGAACCGTAGCAAACGCGGGCTCGCTTACAAACCGCAATTTCTCAAACGCCTTACCGGCGTAGATCGGTCGTTTGATGACAATCTGCTGGTCTTCCACAAAAATATCCGTGATGTCAGTGGCGACGGTGGTTTCCAGCCGACCGGCAAGGTACCCGGCAATATCTTTCCCTCGAGTAGTCGCCGCCATAAACAATCCGTCCCCCTCTTCCTGCTCAAATACGTCCTCAATCGCAAGCGCGTAACCGTCCGTGCTGAACGATGAAAACGCAGCGCTTTCCTGGACAACAATACGATCCGGTCCGTATCCGGCAAGTTCATCTGCCGAATCACGGACGTTCTCCCCCACCAGCAATGCAATCACCTCCGACGATCGTTCCTCGCCCAGCCTGACAATCCGGGAAAGTGTCTGCAATGAACCGTCGCGGAAGGACGAGTCCGTCCGCTCCACAAAAACCACCAACGGACGATTCATTGTTCAACAACCTCCTGGGGATGCCTCGGGAAATCGATGGAACCGTTCATATCACGCCCGCTTCCTCATGTAACTTGCGTACAAGGTCCGGAACGGCTTCCGGTCCCTCACCCACAATTTGACCGGGGGGTCGTTCCGGGGGTTCCTCGTGTCCTAAAACCTCTATCGTGGAATCAACTCTGGGTGCCTCCTTCCGTTCAATTTCTTTTTGCTTCGCCTTCATGATCTCCTGAAGAGATGCATAACGTGGCTCATTCAGCCCCTTTTCCGCAGTGAGCACACAGGGCATATTCAGCGTAAGTGTTTCAACCCCGTCATCCGTCTCGCGTTCGACCCGCACCTGTTCATCCACCGGCTGAACATCCACAACGAATGTCGCCACCGGTAGATCAAGACGAGCAGCGACAATGGACCCCACCTGATACCCATCATCGTCCACCGCATGTTTGCCGAACCAGATCAGGTCCGGATCCTCCTCTTCAATCACACCGGACAGTGCAGAAGCGGTCGCATGGGGATCCCGCTCATCCGGGTCGAACAGATGAAGACCGCGATCCGCTCCCCGTGCAAGCGCGTCCTGAATCGTCTTTTCCACATCCGGCCCACCAACGCTGATCACGACCACTTCCCCATCCTCCCGCTCCTCCTTGATCCGCACCGCTTCCTCCAGCGCGTATTCGTCGTACGGACTTGTGACAAACTCAAGACCGTCCGTTTTCACCTGCCCTTGCTCGTTGACGCGAATGTTAGCAGCAGTATCCGGTACCCGCTTCACGCAGACGACTGATTTCATCGGACGGCCCAGAAAATGTTTGAGTCCATAGAAGATCAGGTACGCCTATTTTGTTTCGTCCGATCATGAATTTCAAAAGGGGGTGATCAGGTATCCTTGAATCCACAGATACAGAAGGCCTCCGCAAATGGGGGACAGAAGCATCGAGTAGGAGGGAGGCTTGGGAGGTTCCCGGTAATCCGCCATTTCGGAGGCCGGTTCTTCATGAGCGAGCAGGTGCCGGGCTTTCGGAAGTCCGAACAGCAGCAGGTGAAGCGGCAACACCCCGGTATGGAACCAGAAAACGGATCCACTCGTGACCTGCTGCAGCCAGTTCGCTGCCCATCCCGTGGACGCATACATCAGAAGCACCCCCACCGTGGCCCAGAAGTACAGCTTCAATCCCCAGGGATGAAAACGCATTGCGAACAGGTGGCCGATCGGGATACACAAACAGGCCCCCACCATCAGATACCCGGGAAACGAGACCTCGTTGAACGACCGGACAAACAGCGTAAGGTAGTAAAAACAACCGAACCACGCACCCGCCCCGGCCATCCATCCGACGGCCAGTTCGAGTGCGTTCAGCTGGTACCAGGAATTGCGCATAGAGCCGTTGACCGCTCCGATCCGGACTCCCACCGGGGACAGCGGCGCTCCCGGTTACATATTTTCACAGATCAGTGCGCCGTATTTCGACGTGGACACTTTGGTCGCGCCGTCCATCTGACGGTCCAGATCGTACGTGACGGTTTTCTGCTCAACCGTTTTCCGAATCCCTTCCAGAATCCGTTCGCCAACCTCGTCCCAGCCAATGTATTCCAGAAGCATGATCCCGGAAAGAATTTCCGAGGTGGGATTGACCTTGTCCTCACCGGCGTATTTCGGTGCGCTGCCGTGGGTCGGTTCGAAAAGGGCTCGTCCGTCCCCGAGGTTCCCACCCGGTGCCACACCGAGTCCGCCCACCTGTCCTGCCGCGGCGTCGGAGATGTAATCCCCGTTGAGATTGGGGGTGGCAATCACGTCGTACAGGGTGGTGCGGGTAATCAACTGCTGAAGCATGTTATCCGCAATCCGATCTTTGATCACAATCAGATCGTCCGGCTTTTCTCCGTCGTACTCTTCCCAGAGTTCATCCTCCGTAATCGTTTGCTCAGGGAATTCCTCTTCAGCCAGTTCGTACCCCCAGTCCCGGAACGCTCCTTCGGTAAATTTCATGATGTTTCCTTTGTGGACGAGTGTCACGGACTCACGGTCCCGGTCGATCGCATACTGGATTGCTTTTCGAATCAGGTCCTTGCATGCCTTCTCACTCATGGGCTTCAGACCGAGCGCCGAGCCGTCCCGGATGTCCTCGTCCAGTTCCGAATTCAGATATTCAATCAACTGGTTCGCCTGGTCACTGCCCGCTTCCCATTCAACACCCGCATAGACATCCTCGGTGTTCTCCCGGAAGATGACCATGTCCATCTCCTCCGGGTTTTTCATCGGGCTGGGGATGCCGGAAATGTGATACACCGGACGCACACAGGCATACAGGTCCAGCTTCTGACGCAACGCCACGTTCAGACTGCGAAACCCTTCTCCAATCGGCGTAGTCAGCGGTCCTTTGATGGCCACTTTGTATTTGCGAATGGTATCGAGCGTCACGTCCGGCAGGTATTCTCCGTGCTCCTCATTGGCGGATTCACCGGCGGGTACCTCGACCCATTCCAGCGATCGCTCTCCGTCAAAGGTTTTCTCCACGGCATCATCGAGTACGCTCCGCATAACGGAGACGACTTCCGGCCCGATGCCGTCACCGGAAATGTACGGAATGACCGGATGGTTCGGTATGTTCAACGATCCGTTCTCTATCGTAATTTGCTGTCCGTTTGAAGGCGGTGTAATTTTGTTGCTCATAGCTCTGGATCAACGTTATTTCAATAAGATGAATTGACAGTGCAAGTCCGTTCTGAAGGGGCAAACCGGTCACGTTCGCTGTACGCCCATGCTTCTGTAACCGTCGTTGTTCAATGCCAGGATACGGGTCCGTCAAGCAGACACGAACCCGTTCGACCTGGAGTGAAAACTGCGTGATGAATTCGGTTCGAAGTGGCGAAATCCCACCGTCGAACGTGGCTCCAGGACCATAAAACGGGGGAAAATTTTACATGAAGCAGCGTCGGTTGTCAATGAAACCACAGGGACGTGTAAACGGCGTCACGCCGATCAATAGACCACCCAGACAAAGACGCTGATCCAGGCAATCATGGTAACCATCGAGAAGAGGTACATCCAGAACTGAACGTATGCAAGGTATTTCTGTGCTCGATCGTGTAACTGACAGATGATGAGCACGCTGATGGCCGTGGGCGTGATCGATTCGATCAGGAGGACGATTCGAAGAAGCTGATTGTCCGGCAGCAGACCCACCCGATCAAACACGAAATACAAACCAAGAGCGAAGACGGGAACGACCAGAAGACGGAGCGCAGACAGAAGGGTGACCTGTGAAAACGGAATCTGATCGCTTGACCGGGCCGCAAACCAGAGATTCCCCCCCAGCACAATGATGGAAATGGGAACCGCCGCGTCTCCCATCAGGGTCAACCCCTCCATCATTCCGCTCATCAAGGGGTGGTCCATGTACAGGATATCCGTCACCCCCGGACTCATTGCCACCAGGACGGCGGCAAATATCGCACAGATGGGCGGGTTGATCATCCGTTCCCAGACCGGTGTACGATCTTCCGTGCCCCCGAGGTATGGATAACAGAGGGACCACATGGAAAACGAGACAACAATGATGAAGATCACCACGTAGGAGTGCCCGAGGTCCTCCGGGTTTGCCAGACTGGCGATTTCGGGCACCGTCACGGCCAGTGCCGAGATCAGGGCAAGCGGCAGGTATCCGCCATTGGCCCACGTCACCGCAGCAACACTGCCTTCCTGAAATACAGAGGGAACCCGGATCAATCCCATCCTGCGGGCGGACCAGGAGACCACGAATCCGATCGTCAGGTAACAGATCGCAAAAACCGGAAGAATCCAGACTTCCTTCAGATCCCCCGGAGAGAGACTGCTTGTGATCTTTGTAAATACCAGACAGGGGTACAGCAGATAAAATAACAGATCGGACAGATCACTCAATGCGGACTTATCGAGCAGATCCAGTCCGGACAGCAACGTACCCGCTGCACCCACGAGGAACACCATTCCCACCGCCCCCGCCGCACTCATGAATACGGAAAACACATCCATCGTAACAGGTCAGAATGAGGAGCAGTTGATACGCGAATCCCAGACATTCTTGTCGATTGGCCGGGTAGTTGCAAGAGAATCCGGATTTGGGTCTCGACCGAACCGGCCGACCGGTTTCAACGGTTTATAATAGGAATCACTCGTTCTATGATGTATTGAAAATCATTCTGGATCACTTCCTTCATCAACCGTTATGACTGATGCGTTTCAGTTCACGGAACACGCCGACCGGCGGCTGGGTGAACGCATGGAAACCGGTCAGGGTCCGGATGGACTGAACCTCATCCTCCTGCCGAAGCCAGACCGCGCCCAGAAAATGGCGTTTCTTGCCGTTCGTTTCGGGTCGGTGGACCTGTCATTTCGTCCGGACGATGCGTCGGAGGCCGTGGACGTTCCACCGGGAACGGCCCATTTTCTGGAACACGAACTGTTCCAGAAAGAAGAGCAGGACATGATGCAGGTATTTGCCTCCCGGGGGGCGGAAGCCAATGCCATGACCATGTACGGCCTGACCGGTTTTTACGCGGCGACGAACGATCGGCTCACTCCGTGCATCGACCCCCTTTTTCGTACCGTCTTTGATCCGTGCTTCGATGCGGAGCGCGTTGAGCGTGAAAAACAGATCATACGTCAGGAACTGCTCATGTACCTTGACCGGCCCGGATACCGGCTGTATCGGGCGGCCATGGATCACCTGTTTGAAAACCACCCCCTCCAGTATGACATCGGTGGGAGTGTGGAGGGCATCGACCGGATCACGCCGGATCTTCTGAAACAGTGCCACGATCGTTTTTACCGTCCCTCCAACAGCTACCTGATCCTGGCGGGAAACATCGACCGTGATGCGGTCCTGCAACAGTGTGAGGAAGAACTCTCTGCTCGTGACTTCCCCGATACCCCCGTGGGTGAACGGTTGTCCACCGAAGAGCCGGATACCCCGACCACGTCCGAACTGGAGCTGTCCTTTCACACCACACGCCCCCGGGTCCTGGTGGGATTTAAAAAACTGCACGGGGAGATGTCCGGTCGGCAAATGGTACGACGCGAGATCGAAATGGTCATGGCACTGGAACTGCTGTTCGGTGAATCCAGTCCGTTCCGTATGGACCTGTACGAGGACGGCCTGATCGATGATTCATTCGATTTTCAGCATTACGCTGACGCAGGATATGAATTTACCGTCATTTCCGGCAAAACCGACCATCCCCGCCAGCTCATCGAACGCATTCACACCGGAATTGACGAACGGTCGTCGAATGGGATCTCCCAGAATCGCTTCCGGGACATGAAACGGGCACTGAAAGGTCAGTACATCCGAAACTTTGACTCCGTGCGGTCCAACGTTTACTGGTTGCTTCCCCACTGTTTTCTCGATGTCCTGCCGTTTGATTTCGCCCGGGAAATTGAACACGTCACCCGGGAGGACCTGATACGTACCTTACGTGAGCGACTCGCCCCCTCCCGACGAATTACCGCAACCATGCATCCGGACGAGCAGACAGAAGACTCCCCTCAATGCGACTCGTAAACCGCTGCTTCGACCCACTCTGAACAATGCGTGATCCCGATCCTGAACGGCAGGGGAATACCTCCGCCGTCATACGGTGTCTTTGTATCGGCGTCGCGCTCATGTGCGCAGGAGTCGCATGGTATGACCTCTCGTACGAAGCATCTCACCTCGAATACCTCTATACGAACTCGACGTACCGCCTCGATTTTGCCACGGCCGACACGATTGTTCGCTACGGCTCGTATCTGCTGCTGGTCTGTATTCCATTCCTGTTTTTGCAACGAACCTGGCCCGCCGCTCTTTTCGTGTCCGTCTGGATGGGCTTTCGAACGTTCGCCAGCTGGCAGGGAGAGGTATGGCATCCCTACCTGGTGCCGCTGGAAAACGTGGTTCGATACGCAGGCCCGCTCGTCCTTGTCGGTCTCTTTGCGTTTCAAAACGAATCCTCCGATCCCTCCGATCGGATGTCCTGGATTGAACCGATGCTTCAAATACTGGCGTCCCTGACGTTTGCCGGACATGGGCTTGCGGCGTATTTCCATCAGCCGGAATTTATTGATTTTATACTTGATGCCGGAACGGACCTTTTTCATCTTGGCCTGTCCCAAACCACCGCCGAGCACCTGCTGACCGGCATCGGCCTTCTTGATCTGGCGGTTGCACTGTTGATCCTCCTGCCCTATCGCCTGCGATGGGTGGCGGGCTGGATGGTGTTCTGGGGTATTCTGACCGCATTCGCCCGAATCACCCGGTACGGCTGGGAGCAAGCCCCCCTTACTCTGATGCGCGCGTTAAATGGACTGGTTCCGCTTTCACTTCTACTGTACTGGTGGCCAAGAACCATCAAATCACCGGACAGTGCAACGGATTCACCTTGATCGGATTTTCAATCACTGGTAAATTAGAGTTCTTATAAATGACACTTTTGAATCATGAACCGGCTCCTCACCCGTTGTCCCGCCAACATAATGAAACGAATCTCTCAACACGCTTGGTGTGCTCTGATTGCCGGGTTCTTGAGCCTGACGTTGTTGACCGGCCCCCTCCTGGCGGATGATCTAAAGGACCGACGCACCAAACTCGAAGGGACCACCCCGGCTCAGTGGCGAATCACCTGGACCAAAAATCCCCAGACCCGGGCGACGATTTCCTGGTCGACGAAAGAACCGGGAAACCGGCACCGGGTGTTCATCGGGACAGAACCTCATGGCCAGGACCTTGAGCGTTATCAGGGGAAGGTCAACGCTCAAGAAAACGGCACGTACTCCGGAGGGGCGGATCTGTACTACCACCACGCCACAATCAAAAATCTGAAGCCTGGAACCACGTATTACTTTGTCCTGGCGAGTGATCGATCCACGTCGGCCATGCTTCATTTTATCACGGCGCCCGAAAATCCATCGAACGTCAAACTTCTCTCCGGGGGCGATTCCCGATCCGACCCGAGCACGCGGCGGAAAATGAACGTCGCGGTACGTGACCTGGTCGAACAATACCCAAAAATTGTGGCTCTGGCCCACGGAGGGGATTACGTTGCGAACGGCCGGGACCTCAATCAATTCTCCACATGGATGTCCGATCACGAATTGACCACGACATCGGATGGCCGCGTCCTGCCGATCATTCCCACTCGTGGAAACCACGAAGCCAGTGGTTCTCTGTATCAGGAGGTCTTTGATACACCCGGAGGCGAAACCAACTACTACACAACCCTTCTGACGAAGGAGATCCTGTTGATCACCCTGAACACAACGATCAGTACAGCGGGGAATCAAAAGAAGTTTCTCCGCAAAACCCTGAAATCGTCGCGGGACGTACACTGGCGCACGGCCCAGTACCATCGCCCGGTGTACCCCGCCGTGAAAGGGCCCATGGGAAACAAGGAAGACTGGGTCCCGCTGTTCGAAAAATACGGTTTGCATCTCGCGCTTGAGAACGATGGCCATGTGTTTAAACGAACTCCGCCTATTCTCGATGGCAAACCCCATCCGAAAGGCGTGGTCTACATGGGGGAAGGAGGCATGGGCGTCCCTCAGCGTACCCCGAAAAAAGATCGGTGGTACCTGCAAAACCGGGGCACAACTCAGGCCTCCCATCATCTCATCCTGCTGAACATTACCCGGGAAAAAATCCAGGTGCGCACCCTTGATCAGAACCTGGAGCTCATCGATCAAACCGTCATTCCGCATCACTGAGCTGAAACCCCCCGGTTCCATTTCATTTCACCAGTGGCTCCATTTCTGACGCACGCAAGCGTGTGCTTAAGAACTCCCAGCGGGGGGGACAGATGGCTAGCCACCGATGGAGCGAAGCGGAATCGGGGGTGTCGGTGTCGGGTACATACCCCGAACCCCCGGATGGGGGTGACATAAACGGGACTTTGTGGGCAAAAAAGAGAGCGCCAGCTCCAGGTTGACGGGTGTGGAAAGACATTATGCATGACTTCGCTTCAGTAACGCAATGGCTCGAGATACAACTTGCCGCACATTCCAGATGTAAACGCCTGATCATTGCTCACCCGTTTCGTTCCGATCGTGCGGGTTTTATGTCTAATCGACAGGCGTGCCGGCGCTCATGGTCTCTTCACCGATCGGTGTGCAATTACGTGAAATCAGAGGTCCATCCGGAATGCTCAGTGATGACCAAAACCGGTCAATCGATTGCACCAGCTATTGTCCGACGTACGAAACCGGGAACATGGTCCTACACACCACGTCTGCATCCGTTCATCGATCTCCTTCACCCCACTTCCAGACGACGGTAGATTCCAGTCTCAACTGATCAGCGCGGTTAAGGAGACCTTCATTCTTCGTAAAGCGACCCGAACGGAGCCGGCAACTCCAGGCGAAACGCGTCGTCATGTGCATGAACGTCTCGTGGATCGGTCGAATCCGGCCGACTGGAAATGTTTGACACATCCCCCGAAAAATATGGTTCGATCATGAATGGTCAACGATTATTTTCAAAACCCATGCACAACAAACCGTTCTTCTGGTCCATCCTCGGCGGAATGGTTATCGGATTTGCCGCCGGCGTTCTGGCGTACCCGTTCCTGCCAACGACCGCGCATGCGCAGCAGGAAAAGAAGCAAGAGAAAAAAACCGTGGTTCAACAGCTTGAACGGATCAACGGCACCTTATCCAGCCGGAACCATCCCGTCGCGGAGGAACTGCGGAACATCGAAGAGGCCCTTTCGGACCGCAGGAGCCCCGTCGTCCAGCAGCTTGAGGACCTGACCGAGCAACTGGATGAGCTCTCGGACATCAAACGGGACATCGAAAAAATCGAGCGGCACATGGATTAGGCAGGGACACTTCGCAGAAACTTTCTGTCAATGGAGAAGGCACAGCCTGAACTGAACATGTTCCGATCTTGCCGACCTCCACCTGCATCGTAATTGCTCACTTAAAAACAGAATGGGACGTTCCATCCGATCCATACCCTCGCGTGCGCTCGGAAATCCATCGACGGTTCACCGTTAATCCCCCCCGGTTCCCTCCGCCTTCGGCATCGGTCACCGGCGGCTATGACTAATTCGCCCCCTCCGGGAGCTCCCTATCCTCTACAATTCCGGCAACCGGTGTTCGGATGTGTGTGCACCCGTGGAACGGGTGCAGGAATCTTAGCGCGGGGTGAAATCCCGGGTTCAGACGTGGACGACAACATGCCCGAACCCCTGGCAGGGGTGGCACAGATCCCCCCGGCACGACTTGATCTGTGAACCGCGCCGTCGTCTATTCGATTTGCCTCAAAAGTTCTGCTACCTTTCAGAACCCAGAAAAGGGTGAGACCAGGTCACCCGGGGCGAAAGCCTAACACGTTAACGTAAGCGAGGAAACCGAGAGAATATGTTTCTGATTTCGATAAGCCCCGGAGCGGGCGAAAGCACATGGCCCCGGGCGTAACGTAGTGGAGCCCGGGGTTTAAAGGGGTTTAAGAAATCTGGATTTCCTCGCGTCAGCGAGGAAATGGATCGCTATGCAACGCTCCATTTCTCTTAAGTTAACGGAACTGGGCGAAAGCTCCGGATTGACAGGGGGGGAGGAAGATGATGGATCGCCTCGCTTCAACAAAGAAATGGATCGAAAGGGAACGCGCCATATAACCGAGATGCAAACCCAAACATCATTGCTCATCCGCTCGTTCCGTGAAAAGCATCCTGTTGAACCGACAGGAGTGCCGGTATTTACGATCACTTCACAAACAGGTGAGCAATTACCCTGCATTCGCTCCCGTACCTGAGAACTTCACTGTCGCCAGTTCCTGTAGAACGGCAAACCGGGCATAACCCGCTCAGTCAGACCGGGTGTTCATCCAATCGGTGATAAGCCGCCCCGTTTTCGCATCTGTCACCAGGCTCATGTGGTTCCGGCCGTTCAGGACCCTCACGCTGGCGTGAGGCACGTGATTCTGAAACAGGGACGTATACGCGTCGGGGTCAAAGAACCGATCCCGGTCGCCCAGAAGAACCAGCAAATCCCCCTGCAGTTTAGCCAGATCGTTCCGGTAATCACTCCGCGCCATGAACGACGCCAGAAGACGATAGGAATAGGTGGGCGTTTCGGTGCCATCCCGTGCTTTTTCCGGCATATGGAATCGCATGACGGAGTACGAATTGAACCACTTGACGCCCACGCGGTTCAGCATGCTCAAACCCAGGAGTCGAGGCACGTTCGGGGACGCCCATCCCGCTTCGCCAGACCGATTGGCCGGCACGTCCGGGTGAAGAAACGGAGCTAACAAAACATATCCCTCCACCTGTAGTTCTCGGCTACTGCCGGCGAGGCGAACGACCAGTCCCCCACCGAGGGAGTGGCCCCCAAGGTAAAAGGAAGCATCCGGGTGGCGCTCGCGAAGATGGGCCATGAAGTCCATCAGGTCATCCTCCAGCTGCCCGATGTAATCTACGTCGCCCCGTCGGACGACCTGCGGTCCGTGCCCTCGAAGGTTGGGCGTATATACATGCGCAGCCGCGGCGTCTCGCAGGGCGTCCGCCAGCGGCTGGAGGTAGACGCTGTGAAAACCGGATCCGTGCACAAGCACAAGGACACGGTTCACGTCCTGATCCGATGGATACCCGTAATAATTGAGCTGGGCCCCGTCTCTCGCACGAAACGGTTCCTTTTCGGGTAACGGACCGCTGTCTTTTACGCTCTGCAGCACCTCTTCGTAACGATCGTCCATCGGTTTCGGCTTCGTGTCCGCTGTGGGGCTGAGCAAGACCAGACCGAGTGCGACACCACCGTACAGGAGAAGTCCTGCCAGACCCGCCATCAGTACCCACTTTGTCCAGCGCTTGAAGGTGGTCACGGAGTAAAAAATACCCCTGGAATTGATCGTTTACGTACGAAGAACCACAACAGGGTGAAACCGGACGGATGCCCGGGATGACAGGACCGCAGGGCAACGGATTATGGTACGTCATGAGGCCCTGCTTCACAACCGGTGGCCGTTTCCGGAACCGCTGGCTACCCCATCGGCCAGTGCTCCCGACGATGCAGACCGCACGACCGTATCCTACCAAAGGGACGCGTAGAGCCCCCCAATTTGTAAATCTACACCGATTGCCCAGCCGATTCCGAGTCGACGAAACAAGACGATAAGACGTCCGTTGATCGAATCTAAAACGTGTAGTGGCCGGTATACGGATGACGTCACAAACGTTCTGTACGAAGGAGTTGTGATTCCACCCTCTACGTCCAGTTAATTGTGTATCTGAAGTCAGCGCTGATGAAACGGCGCCGGTCGGGGCGTCGACTTCGGGGATGGAACCTCACGAACTTAAAAACTCGTCCTTGACCCGTCGCACGGCCAGGTCCGCCCGGCGCTGCGGTTCCGGTAATTTGTATCCGGCCCCGCTCTTCATCACCACTTCACGTGCCTGCTCCATGGTGATCCGATGTCCCGGTGAAACGAATACCGGCTTTACATCGTCCCGCGTACAGAGCACCTGTCCGATCTCTTCCCCGTCCTGTTTAAGCGGTGTCGAGGTTCCACGATTCAGTTCCGGGGGATCGTACTCGCCCACCAGGCAGCTTTTCGCACACCCGAGGGCGGGAACATCAAGGAACAAACCCAGGTGACAGGCAAGACCAAACCGGCGAGGGTGAGCATAACCGTGTCCATCCGCGATGACCGCATCCGGCCGTTCGGTTAACTTCTCAAACTGCGGGAGCAGACCGGGCATCTCCCGAAAACTTAACAGCCCGGGAACATACGGAAACGTCAACGCCTCCACACCGGTCTGCGTCTCCACCACCTCTTCCCGATCCAGATCATACAGTACCACGGCGGAAAACAACTGGTCCCGTTCTCGGTCAAATCCGCAATCCGCTCCGGCCACCAGCCGGACGTCATCCGGAGTCTCTTCCATCGTAACTCGTTTCCTGAGCTCGTTCTGAAGTGCAGTCGCCTCCTCCGGTTTCAGGTTCCACTCATGTAAGTGATTGATGTTCATCTCGTATGTCTCCAGATTGATCGCTGGTTCGTGACGGATGAATGAAAAACGCTTCAAATGAAGGTGTTCAACGTTCCTTGAACTCTTTCCCTTCACAATTTCTTCCCCTGTCCTCTATGTTCTGGACCCCGAGAAAGGCACTCGGGATGTCTCGTGACCCATCATTAACGTACTGGGATTCCTTTGTCACAACCTCATCCACCCCCGTGATAAGTAACAGTTTTTACATGAAATGAGCTGATATGTGAAGTCGTCATCACATCAGCACGACAAATCGGTTTTCGTCCATATTCATCGGAAGACAATACCACCCCGTTTGCGAAGGGACTTTCCAAAAGAACGAGGTCTCCCACCTTGAACAAGACGGAATACAGACCAATGGCCGGACCTCGAACACCCGGCGATCAAGTTCGCTTTTGGCGTTCTATCCTCTCCGATCATCCGTCAGATAAACGGAAGGTAGTTGATTGCGGGCACAGAAGAACGTTCTTACTGCAGATCAATCCACTGTCACCCCACACAGAACTGGAGTATTCCGTTTTTGCTTCTGTATGCTCCGGTGTAAATTCTACATTCATCATAATATACTGGACGATCCTATTTTTTGGGTGTTTATTTCAGTTTCTGCAGGACTCGGTCACCCGTTTGCTCGGTGTGTTCCGTACATTCAATCCTTCATTCCGGCCTCACGTGTAATGAGCGATCCAGCGATCGTTGCAGACGATGTCACGCATACGTACGGCGAGACCCCGGCTCTGGACGGCCTGTCCCTGTCCGTGGAGCGAGGCGCCCTCTTCGGGTTGCTCGGACCGAACGGATCGGGGAAAACCACACTGATGAACCTGATCTCCACCCTTCAGCCGGTTCAGTCCGGCACGTTGAAGGTCTTTGGCCGGAATGTGTCCGAAAGTGAGCGGGATCTCCGACAGCGAATCGCGGTCGTATTCCAGTCCGCCCACCTGGATCCGGTGCTCAGCGCCCGGGAAAATTTGCAGTTTCATGGAGCTCTGTACGGGTTGAACGGAAACCGGATCCGGGAACGGAGCCGGTCGCTGCTGAACCGCTTTGGTTTGCTCGACCGGATTGACGATCGGGTGGAATCGTACTCCGGCGGCATGCGCCGTCAGCTGGAACTGGTGAAAGGCCTGTTACACGAACCGGACCTGCTGCTGCTGGACGAACCGTCCGCCGGACTCGACCCGGCGGCTCGAAGCAAGCTCTGGTCGGACCTCCAGCGGCTTCAGCAACATGAAAACCTGACAATCCTGATGGCGACACATGACATGGAAGAAGCGGAAATCTGCGACACACTCGGATTTGTCTACGATGGACAGTGTGTTCGACAGGACCGACGGGACGCCCTGAAACGCGAACTGGGCGATGAAATTCTCTTCCTGGACGTGGAGGAACCGGAATCCTTCGAAGCGGATTTCAGGGCGGTGTTTTCACGGGACATCGAACAGGTCAACGGCCGGTTCCTCATTGAAATCAACAATTCCCCCGACTTTATTCCGGAGGTCGTGGAGCAGTTTCCGGGCCGAATCGAATCGGTCACGATGCGTCAACCGACGCTCGGGGATGTGTTTTCCAAGGTCACCGGCACCCCCCTCGTCAACCACGGTTACGAATCCACGAACTAATCAATTCATCCGTTGCCCTTATGAATTTATCACGAGATCTGGGGACAATTCTGGCACTCTGGAAGCGGGAGATGATTCGATTTACCCGTCAGCCCGGCCGTATGGCCGGTGCCATCGGACAACCGCTCCTGCTCTGGATTTTCCTTGGTGCGGGCATCGGACAAACGTTTCAGATGAAGGGGAACCTGCCGGCGGACATGACCTACACGGAATTCTTTTTTCCGGGCATGGTGATTATGGTACTCCTGTTTACGGCGATCTTTTCCACCATCTCGGTGATTGAAGACCGACAGGAGGGCTTGATGCGAACGGTGTTGATCGCCCCGGTCTCCCGATACGCCATCGTCGCCGGGAAGGGATTGGGAGGCGTAACGGTGGCCATGCTGCAGGGCGGCGTTCTGCTGCTGTTTCTCCTGACGCCCTACCTGTCGTTCGCTCTCACCGTCCCGCGATTGCTGTTCGTTCTTCTCATGATGGCCCTGATCTCCATCGGTTTCACTGCGATGGGATTCTGCATGGCGTGGTTTTTTGAAAGTTCACAGTCGTACCATGGCATGATGAGTTTTTTTCTGATTCCCCTCTGGATGCTTTCCGGGGCCTTATTCCCGGTAAAACAACTCCCTGCGTGGCTCGACGTGACCATGAAACTGAACCCGCTGACGTACGGGCTGGAGGCGTTGCGCTGCGGATTCTACCCGTCGTTCGCCCCACCGTCCTCACTTGTGCTTCAATCGCTAAACACGGATGTCGTCATTACGGTTTCATTCACCGTCATGATGGCGATTGCCGCAGTTGGCGTGACGCTGTT
>CAZQNZ010000029.1:0-6013 GCA_964594615.1 uncultured Planctomycetia bacterium | reverse complement strand
ACGGAGAGCGTAAACGCCTCAATCAGATCTTCGTCGACGGATCCTTCCTGTTCGCGGATGTTTTCCAGCAGGTGGACCTGAATATAACTGAGCGGATCCACGTACGGATTACGGAGCATGATGGACCGTCGCAGCACGTAATTGTGCTCAAGCAGTTTTTCCTGACCGGTGATGCTGAGAATGAGATCCCGGGTTCGCTCGTACTCGTCCCGGATATGATGAAAGATCTGCTTGACGTCCTCGTCCTCCACCAGTTCGTCCGCGTACATCTCCGCGATATTCATGTCCGTTTTGGACATGCTCATCTGAATGTTGTTGATAATGGATCGGAAGTAGGGCCATTCCGCATAGAGCTGTGACAGTTCATCCAGCGTGATCAACCCCGTTTCGATGCCCTCTTCCAGTGAACTTCCGAGTCCATACCAGCCGGGGATCAGATGACGGTTCTGCATCCAGGAGAACACCCACGTAATCGCCCTCAGGTCCTCGATGTTGTTGGTATCGGACCGTGACTTCGGCCGGGAGCCCGCATGAATCCATTCCAGCTCCTGAATGGGCGTTGCGTTCTGAAAATACTGAAACAGATCCTCGTTCTCATAGATCAGACTCTGATAGTTTTCCTTGGAATGATTGGCCAGCTGATCCATGACCTCCAGTTGATCCGTCGGTTCATATGCCTCCTGCACCCGGCTCATGATCATCGCGGAGGTGAGTTGCTGGAATTCACGCTGGGCGAGGTGCTTGTTGAAATAGCGAAAAAAGATGACTTCTCCCTGTTCAGTCGTCTTGATCCGGCCGTTCTTGGCCTCGTCCGGCTGCGCGAGAATCGCACGGTACGTGGGCCCACCCCCCCGAGCAATCGTCCCACCGCGACCGTGGAAAATCCGAAATTCCACATTGTGCTCGTCGCAGATCCTGGCGATGCGTTTCTGGGACTGGTAAAGCAACCAGCTGGACGAAAGAATGCCTCCCCCCTTGCAGCTATCGCTGTACCCGATCATGATTTCCTGGAATCGGTTCGTGACCTCCAGAAGTTCATCGTAGATCTCCAGCGAGTACAGCTGGTCCAGAAACGAACGCACGTCCTCCAGATCGTAAATGGTCTCCACCAGGGGGACAAACCGGATCCGGGACGATACGATCTTCCCGTCCTCCAGCTCGATCAAACCGGCTTCCCTCGCCAGAAGAACGCAGCAAAGCAGGTCCGACGGCTCATGCGTCATGGACAGAATGTAGTAGTGAATGCAATCCCGGTCAATGTAATCCTGTCCATCGGCGATCATGGAAAAGGTCCCGATCACATCTTCCGCACGGTCCGTTATGGACAGTGTATCGCTATACAGCGGTCGGGGATTTCCAATCTCTTCCGAGAGGATCTCCTGCTGCTCTTCTTCATCCAGGTCTTCGAGTTCATCCTCAATAACGCCCGCCTTTCGGAGCAGCTCACTGGCCGTGTCGCGAACACGATCACGATGATCCCGTATGTCGAGGCGGGCCGTGTAAAATCCGAAAATTTTCACCATCCAGATCAAATCCTGCAGCGTCTCACAGCGGTTGGCCTCATCCCGCTGATGCTGCAGGGCATCGTCGATGAGTTGCAGGTCGTTGAGGAACTCCTCACTGGTCAGATACCCTTTCTGCTCCTTTTCCTCCGGAAAATCACGAAGCGCGTCAATCGTTTCCTCAAGCCGGTGATACATGTACGCGCACTTGCGCCGGAACAGTTCCGTCGATTCCCAGTTTTTCAATTCCTCCGTGAGATCCGGGTACTCCTGTTTGTCTTCCTCAAGGGACTCCAGGAAAGCGTCCGGAAACTCCGCGACGACCGTTGAATGACTCAGCTGCTGAATTAAGAGCCCGACCTTGTCCTTGTATGCTTTCAGTACAATTTCCTTATGTCGCTTGAGGGTCCGTAGCGTGGTATCCGGCTTGACATATGGGTTCCCGTCACGGTCTCCACCTGCCCATGATCCGAACTTCAGAAACATCGGGATATCGAAGTCATGGTCCGGGTAGGCACTGTTCAGCGCCCGTTCGAGACGGCGATACAGTTTCGGGGTCTCCTCCAGCAAGGTGCGGTCAAAATAGTTCAGTATGCTCTCCACCTCTTCCATCACCCGCACACGACTCTCCTGACGGAATCGGGTTTGCCAGAGGGAATTGACGGAGGTCTTGATCCGCAACTCACTAACCTCCTCTTCGAAGGGGGTGGGACTCGCGTTGTCCAGATATCGCAGCTGGTTGGCAATAAACTCCAGCTTGTCGATCACCGTCTTCCGCTTGATTTCCGTCGGATGAGCGGTGAAAACGGGACAGATTTCCAGATCATTGAGTATTTCCTGGACACGCTCGGCGGAGACCTCACGATCCTTCAGCTGTTTCACCAACCACGGGAGGGAATGTTGCTGTTCATGTTCGTCATTCCGTTCGTATTCCCGATTCCGCCGGATGCGGTGATTGTCCTCAGCCAGGTTGATCAGCTGAAAGTACAGCGAAAATGCTTTCAGAATTTCGAACAGACGGTCGGTGGATCGCTCCTCGATGAACGAGCGCAGCTCCTGCTCATCCTCCTCGGAAAACGACTCCCGGAGCTGAATACATTTCTGACGAATCCATTCGACGTCTTCAAGCACCTCCTCTCCCGCAAGATCCCTGATGGTCTCCCCCAGGGTTTTTCCGAGATAGTTCACTTCGTCACGAAGTGGTTTATCTTTTTCATCAAACGTCAGTTCTTCACTACGCTGCATGAACCGTCAATTTAAATAGGATAAGGAGGCAATTCGGCAACGGGTGTAATCGTTGTGGCGACTGAAACACGGAATCGGGTAGCCGTGGAAATGCATGATGACGGACCGTTTGCCAACGTCACCGTCGACAGAACTGAACATCACCAGCAGTACCGGGCAGACCGGTCTGATTAGAGGGGGTCCCTGAAGAACGTATGCCCGAACCTCAGGTGTTAGCCCTTTTCGTCAATCAGCTGTTGAAGACGGTCCTTGTCGAACCCGACGATCACTTCGTCGTCCCAGACCACGGTCGGTGTGGCCGTGCTCTTGTAGGTTTCGACGAGTTCACGTCGCGCTTCCTGATCATCACTGATGTTCTTTTCCTCAAACTCCACATCTTGTTGCGAAAGAAACTCTTCCGCGTTGTCACAGGCCGTTCAACCGTCGGCGCTGAACACGATTACGTCACTCATCTGTTCCTCCAAATATAAAATCAAAACTGCAGAAAGACATTCGATAGAATCAAGATTATTATAACATTCGGCATGCTGGTTTCAATTTTCACGGTCCGTGCGCCCGGCCCCACACGACGTTGACTGGTAACAAGCGGTGTCGACCCCACCGGTCAAACCAGCTTGCGCCCTTCGCTCCGGATCGGCTCGGCCTTATTCCGACGCAGATGACTCCAGCGACTCGGCGTCGTCCAGAATATCGAACGTCAGTTCGCCATCCTCAGCCGAGAGCCGGACGGTTTGTCCGCTCATGAGCTTGTCCTCCAGCACCTTCGTGGCCAGCGGGTTCTGCACCTCTCGCTGGATTACGCGTTCCAGCGGACGGGCCCCGAAGTCCGGATCAAACCCTTTCTCAGCCAGCAGTTCCCGGGCGGAGTCGTCGAGGTCCAGCCGGATGTCCTTCTCGGCAAGCTGCTCCCGCTGGAACCGCTCGATCTGGATGTCCACGATCTTCTTGAGCTGGTCCCTGGTGAGAGCGTCAAAGGTGATCACCTCGTCAATCCGGTTGATGAACTCCGGCCGGAAATGACGCCGGACTTCCTGGAACACCTCCTCCTGTATTTCTTCAACGGATCCCTCCGCATCCTGAATTTTCCGGGCGGCGATGTTACTGGTCATGATGATGATGGTGTTTTTAAAGTTCACCTCCCGTCCGTGACGGTCGGTCAGCTTCCCTTCGTCCATAATCTGCAGAAGGATGTTGTACACCTGCTCGTGCGCCTTCTCGATCTCGTCCAGGAGGACCACCGAATACGGACGACGTCGTACGGCCTCCGACAGCTGGCCGCCTTCTTCGTATCCCACGTATCCCGGAGGGGCGCCAATCAGGCGGCTGACGGTGTGTTTTTCCATAAATTCGGACATGTCCAGCCGCACCATGGCGTCCTCATCGTCAAACAGGAAATGGGCGAGCGAGCGGGCCAGTTCGGTTTTCCCAACCCCGGTGGGTCCGAGGAACAGGAAGGAACCAATCGGACGATTGGGATCCTGCAAGTCCGCACGCGCTCGACGGATGGCTTCCGACACGGACTGTACCGCGCGGTCCTGCCCGACCACACGCCGGTGGATGCGTTCCTCCATCTTGAGCAGTTTCTCTTTCTCTTCCTCCATCATTTTCTCGACGGGAATACCGGTCCAGCGGGAGACGACGGAGGCGATGTCCCCCTCACGGACTTCCTCATGCAGCAGCATGTCCCCGGTTTCGTGCAGGTCCTCGAGCTCGTCCTGCAGTTCCTCCAGTTCCTCTTCCAGTTCCGGAATCCTGGAATACCGGATCTCCGCCACTTCTTCCAGGTTTCCTTCCCGCTCGAGCTGATCCATTTTGACGTTCAGTTCGTCCCGCTTTTCCTTGATTTCCTGAATGCGGCCAATTTTCTCCTTTTCGACCTCCCACCGGGATTGCAGGGTATCCCGCTCTTCACGAAGGTCGGCCAGTTCTTCCTGCACGTGCTCAAGGCGTTCCTGCGAGGACTCGTCATCCTCGTTTTTCAGTGCCTCCACTTCGACTTCGTACTGACGGATCTGCCGTTCCAGCTGATCCAGTTCCACCGGCTGAGAATCAATCTGCATGCGAATGGAGGAAGCCGCTTCGTCCATGAGGTCGATCGCCTTATCCGGCATGAAGCGCTCGGCAATGTAACGGTCCGAAAGCTTGGCCGCGGCAACAATTGCGCTGTCCGAAATTCGCACGCCGTGGTGCACTTCGTATCGTTCCTTCAATCCCCGAAGAATGCTGATCGTCTCCTCGACGGACGGCTCGTCGATGAAAATCTGCTGGAACCGTCGCTCAAGTGCACGGTCTTCCTCGATATGCTCCCGATACTCATCCAGCGTGGTCGCACCGATACAGCGCAGCTCTCCCCTCGCCAGAGGCGGTTTCAGCATGTTTGCCGCATCCTGCGCCCCTTCCGTTGCACCGGCCCCGACGATGGTATGAAGCTCGTCGATAAACAGAATAATCTCCCCTTCCGAATCGATCACTTCGTCGATGAACGCCTTCATGCGATCCTCGAACTCCCCCCGGTATTTCGACCCGGCCACCATCGAACCAAGGTCCAGGGATAAAATCCGCTTGTCCTGCAGTCCGGACGGGACATCTCCTTCAGCGACACGGCGTGCGAGCCCTTCGACGATGGCCGTTTTACCGACGCCGGCTTCCCCGATCAACACCGGATTGTTCTTGGTTCGGCGGGAAAGCACCTGCATCAGTCGACGGATCTCTTCCTCACGACCGATCACGGGGTCCAGTTTCCCTTCCCGGGCCCACTCCGTCAGATCGACGGCATACTTTTCCAGGGCCTCGTATTTGTCTTCCGGGTTCTGACTCGTCACATTCTGGCCACCCCGAACATCTTTCAGCACCTTGAGCACGTCATCTTCGGTCAACCCCACGCTGCTCAATGCGGGTCCGGTCGTATCATCCTGCGTGAGTGCAAGTAAGAAATGCTCCGTACTGACGTATTCATCTTCCATCTGCGAAGCTCGTTCGCGAGCGGCGTCCAGACAGTTCGCGAGGGAGGACGCCATACGATGTTCTTCAACCGAACTGGAGAGCTCGGGTTTTTTCTCCAGCAACTGTTCCATTTCCCGCCGGTAATCGGAGCGGGGCACACCCACCTTGTCCAGAATGGTCGGGATCAACCCCTCTTCCTGATCCACCAGTGCAAGTCCAAGGTGGGGGGTATCGATTTCCCGATGATTACGCTTTGATGCGATACGCTGTGCGGCTTGTAAGGCTTCTGAAGCTTTAACGGTAAAGTCATCTGCGTTCATGAT
>CAZQNZ010000028.1:4473-21961 GCA_964594615.1 uncultured Planctomycetia bacterium | reverse complement strand
CCGATCGACTCGAAAATCTTCTTGAATTTGGGGACGATGAAGACCATCAGGCCCATGGCAATTCCCACGATCAGGAACAGGGAGATCACCGGATACGTCATAGCGGATTTGATCTCCCGCTTCAGTTGCTCGGCGGATTCCATGTACTCCGCCAGCCGTGTGAGGACCGTGTCGAGATTACCACTTGCCTCACCGGCTTCGGCCATACTGACATAAATCTGGGTAAACTGGTTGGGATAGTTACTGAGAGCGGTTGAGAAGTCCTCTCCGGATCGTACCTCGTCCACAATTTCATTGAGAACCCGCTCGAATCCGGGGTCTTCCTGCTGCTGGGCCAGTACGTCCAGAGATTCCATGAGCGGTATACCGGCAGAGATCATCGTAGAAAGCTGCCTCGTAAATATAGCGATTTCCTCCGTCCCCACGCGAGGTTTTGGAGGGGGGAGAAGGCCCCACAGGCGATTCCAGCCCGGGTCATCGGAAGAGGACGTTCCAGCTGCTGTTGTTTGATTGGCCATGATTATCCTGTGTAACGAATTTCGACTGGCGGGACGTTCATTTCGTATCCGACATCGTGACGCGAAGTACTTCCTCGAGTGACGTTTTTCCTTTCTTGACGTTTACGAGACCACAGCGTCGGAGCGTCATCATATCAAGCTCTTCAATAGCATATTCTTTGAGGTCGTGACTTGTTGCACCGTCACTAATCATTTTGCGGATATCGTCATCCAGGAACAAGGTCTCCAGTATAGCAAACCGTCCATTGAAGCCGGCCATACACCGACTGCATCCCTCTGCTTCGTAGAGGACCAGGTCATCATCGATCTCTTCGTCGGTGAATCCGACGGACCGCAAGTATTGTCGATCGGGGAGCTCATCCATTGGTTTCTTGCAGTGATCGCAGAGTTCCCTCAACAACCGCTGAGCGGAAACCAGGTTTAGTGAGGAGGCCACCATGACCTCATCAACGCCCATGTCCGAGAGGCGGGCAATGGCGGATGGTGCGTCGTTCGTGTGAAGGGTGGACATGACAAGGTGTCCCGTTAACGCGGCTTTGATGGCGATGTCGGCCGTTTCGAGATCTCGAATCTCACCGACGAGGACGATATCCGGGTCCTGTCGGAGAATGGAGCGCAGTGAACCGGCAAATGTCAGTCCGGCTTCCGGATTCACCTGCACCTGAACAATTCCGTCCAGCTCATACTCCACCGGATCTTCGACGGTTGTCACATTTTCTTCCGGTGTCTGAAGTTCCTGGAGGGCCGAATAAAGTGTGGTGCTTTTTCCACTTCCGGTCGGACCGGTGACCAGGATCATGCCCCACGGTTCATTGATGGAGGAACGGAAGTGATCCAGGGCCTGCGGCTCAAAACCAAGATCGTCCAGGTTGATTGCCAGTCCGGACGGATCCAGGATACGCATGACCACTTTTTCTCCGTCCACCGTGGGAAGAACGGACACCCGAAAGTCAATGTTGCGGCCCTGATATTTCATCTGAAATTTTCCATCCTGCGGCGCCCGGCGCTCGGCGATGTCCATCTGAGACATGATCTTTACCCGGGATACCATGGCAGCATGCATGCTCTTTGGTGCATCCAGAGCCGTGCCGAGTACACCGTCTTTTCGATATCGGACGCGTATTTTACTTTCCCACGGCTCGATGTGAATATCACTCACCCCTTCGTCGAGGGCCTTTTTGATGATGGAGTTGACCAGACGAACCACTTTCGACTGCTCGGCCTGCCCGGTGATCTCAGCGAGGTCGAATTCCTCCTCGTCATCTTTTTCCCTCAGTTCCATGTTTTCGGCATCTTCTTCGTTGATCAGTTCCTGCATCATTTCGTCCGTTTGATCTTCGGTGTAGTACCGTTTTATCGCCTCCTTGATCTGGCGTTCCGTACTTACCATGGGACGAATTTCACATTCCGTGGCGAGACGGATGTCATCCAGTTTCTGAAGATCAAACGGGTTCGCTACGGCAACTGTCAGCTGGTTCCCGATCTGAGAAATCGGAGCGATCTGGTAGTGTTCGGCCAGTTGTTCGGTTATGGTTTCAAGAGCTTCCTCATTCGGCTGAATCCGCTGGAGATCCACTGGCGGGATGTTCATCTCCAGGGCAATCTGGCTGATCAGAACGTCGGAATCAACCAGGTTCTGGTCAATAAGTATCTCTGCGAGCGAGGCACCGTCTTCACCAATTTCGGTCTGATGTTTCTCAACGGTCGATTCAATATCGTCCTTGGAGACCAGGTTACGATCAACCAGAACTTTGTGAACGCGTCGATCAAATGTGCTGAGCATGATGAGGTTTATTTACGAACTGACACTTGCCTGCTTTTCGGTCGTGCTGGGCGTGTCCGATTCTTCCGAATCGGTGCCGGATTCATCGTCGTTGTTCTGGGGCTCCTCCTCCTCGTCTTCCTGCTGATCCGTCGTCTCGTCCTGATTCTGTTCGAGCTCCTGTTCGAGTTCCTGTTCCGTTTCCTGAAAGATTCGTTCCGCTTCGCTTTCAAGGTCAATAACGGGTTCGCCGTCTTCATTCTCATCGAGGGTGAAGGTTTTGGTTTTTTCGCTCTCGTCCTCGGCCGAATACGTGGTGGACGATTCTGATTTCGTCGTTTGTTTCTCTTTCGTTTCCTGAGCGAGGTCCGTTATGATCTCCGATTCGGCTTCGTCCAGTTCCTTTTCCTCCGGTTCACGCTCAATGTGCGTATCCGTGTCATTGATGTCGAACTCATCCGGATGGAGCCCGACCTGATCCAGGAGCGACTGTTCGATCTTTTGTCGGGTAGAAATAACGAGCTGGATTTCCTTATCGGTAATTTCCCGGAGCTGGTCGAAAAATTCCTGATCAAAAACGCCGGACACGGCGATAACGACCACGTCACCGATCTGGTCAAGAGGGAGGAAACTGTATTTCCTGATAAAACTTACCGGGATCTGATCGATCAGCTCTTCGTTTGGTAGACAATTTTGGACGTCCATGTAAGGCAGGCCAAACTGTGTGCAGAGCACGCGAGCAATGTCTTCCTCCGTGACGTATCCAAGCTCGATGAGCGCCCGCCCCATGAGCTCGTCCGTCTCCTCCTGGCGATCAAGGGCTTCCTGAATATGTTCTTCATTGATAAGTCCCTGTTCCCGAAGGATCTCCCCCAGTCGCTTTTTGGTTAACTTCGCGACATCGGCCATAATGCTCGTCGATCAAAAGAGGTAAGGTGGATCGTATTTCATCATACGTTATCGGAGGACGAGCCGCCGGACATTAACTTCTGCAAGTGCTCTTAACAGATATACCGAATCAGTGAAGACCCCTCCCAAACGATGAATTATAGGCGATTTACCGTGAACAATCCATAGATCTACGCTTCACGATCGATCATCCGTTCAAGTTCCTCCGGTTTGTCGGAACGACTGAGTGCTGTTTCACGGTCGATTTTTCCGTCAAGATATAGGTCACATAGACTTGCATTCATGGTATTCATGCCAAGTTTTCCGGATGTCTGTATGACCGAATAGATCTGGTGAGCTTTGTCTTCTCGAATCAGACTTTGCACCGCGTCATTACGAAGCATGACTTCTGCGGCCAGTTCCCGACCGCGCTTGTCCTTCCGTCTGATGAGTTGCTGACAGAAGACCCCTTCGAGGACGAACGATAGCTGAGTTCGAATCTGTGACTGCTGGTATGCCGGAAACACGTCGATTAAACGATTGATGGTCTGAACGGCCGTGCTCGTGTGCAGGGTGCCGAAGGTCAGGTGTCCCGTTTCGGCGATGGTCAAGGCCGCTTCAATGGTTTCCTGATCTCGCATTTCTCCGATTAACACATAATCTGGATCCTGTCGGAGTACGGAACGGAGCGCCTCGTTGAATCCATGTGTGTCGCTTCCGATTTCACGCTGGTTCACGAGGCATTTTTTGTGCTGATGCACGTACTCGATGGGATCCTCAATCGTCATGATGTGTCCTTGCTGTCGGCGATTCACATGGTCAATCATGGAGGCGAGGGTCGTGGACTTTCCGCTGCCTGTTGCACCTGTAACAAGGATGAGTCCTCGGGGCTTCGAGCAGAGGTTCCGGCAGACGTCCGCTGGCAATCCCAGTTCAGCGAAGGAACGGATGTCATTCGGGATCAAACGCATGACCGCACCGATTGCTCCACGCTGTCTAAATACGTTGGTTCGGAATCGCCCCAGTTCACTGATACCGAATGACAGATCCGCTTCCAGATTCTCTTCGAAGGTGGAGATCTGCTCGGAGTCCAGCACACTGTAAATGAGTTTCTGAAGCTCTTTGGGTTGAAGCACATCAAATTCGGTGTCCACCAGTTCACCGTCCACTCGTATTCGGGGACGGGAACCGGCCGTCAGGTGAAGATCCGATCCTCCTCGTTCCACGAGGGTTTCGAGCATTTCTTTAAGATCAGCCATGAGGACCCTTTCCGATTACATTCGAGTCATGCCGACGTGCCGGCGGCGCGAAGCACACGAACTTGTTGAACCAAACGGGGAGTGACGCAATCCGATTGATATTTTGTAACCAGCTTCGAAGCAATGTGGACTCGGAAATCACTCTTTGACCTTGAGCTATATCAAGAGGAATGATGTGTGACTGTGAAAAACCACCGGACAGGAGGCCGTTGGTCGAATGACCTTTGTTTTGATTCTATGTTAAGTAAGGCAATCAATGGACCGGTGGAAATTCCGTAGATGTCAGCGCAAATTCATGATGAACCAAGTGAACGGATTGTATCACACAGGTTTCGGCTTGACAAAAAAAGAATGTTGTGAATCGTGCTGGCTCGTTCACACGATCCTGTTGCGGTAAAATCTGAGGAGCTATTCTTTAGCTATTTCATGATATTTCAGCTGTGCCTGGTTAAGCCCGAGGAATGACGATGATTTCCACACGTCGATTTTTACGACGTCCATCGGCAGATTCGTTGCTTGCAATCGGTTCCGTATCCGCAAGGCCAACGACTTTGATCTGTTTTTTGTTCATTCCCATGTTGATCAGTTGTCTGGCAACGGATATGGCCCGTGATGCAGAGAGATGCCAGTTAGTGGGAAATTGATCTTTAGATTGCTGTATTGGCTGATTGTCCGTATGACCTTCCACCACGTAACGAACGTTCTTACCGAATTTTCTCAGGGCAGGAGCCAGATTCTCAAGCGTCTGCTTCCCTTCCTGGGATAGCGTAGCTGAACCCGATTCGAAGACGATCTGAGACGACATGCGAAGGGCGGTTTGGCCGTCCACCTTCACTTTCTGTACCTGGTCCTGTACCTCCGCGGGCAGATCGACCTTGACGGCACCGCTGGCGTCGGTTTTGACTTTGGATGCAAGTTCACGAAATTCTTTAATGGATTCGCCTTGCTGTTTCAGCCGTTTTCGGAGGGTCTCATTCTGTGCTTTCAGATTGTAGAATCGTTTCTGCAACTTGCTATTTTTCTCCATGAGCTGCTGATGGTCCTGCTCGAGCTTTTCGTATGTTTTTTTCGGGACCGTTTCACATCCCCAGAAAAACATGGTTAAGGCGCTGATCAGGACAAGCGTAAACGATCTATACGACATGGAAACCTCCGAGACTGTAATGAAAAATGAGAACAAGCATGACCATGGATCGGTTTGGATAAACCATTTTACGTGATTTCAGGTCTACTTAAAATTGCAACTCAGACGTAAAGGCTCAACACCCAGGGGAGGATATCAGGACGGAAGAGGAGGGCGGCTGCTCCCGCTGAAAGAAAGGGTCCAAATGGAAGGTAATGCCGGTCGGTCAGAAGTAAATTTAGAATGCCGTAAACAGATCCGGCTACGCTGGCAAACACCAGTACGATGGGAGGAGACAGCCAGCCCAGAAATCCACCAACAGCCGCCATGAATTTGACATCCCCGAGCCCCATTGATGGTTTTTGAAAGACGAGTTCCCCGCCGACTTTAATTCCGTAGATCAATCCGCCCCCTACCACCACCCCCAGTGAGGAGCCAATAGCACCACGCAGATGAGGGGAAGGTACTGAGTCGAACTCGGGGAGAGCAAGGTGGTAAAACTCAAGATGTGAGGGAAAAAGGGCACCGATGATGATGGCCAGACCAATTCCGGGGATTGAAATGATATCTGGAATGATGCGGAAACGCATGTCGATGAAACTAATGACAACCAGCGCACTTAGCAAGACCATTCTCAGAAGAAGTTCCCCCCAGAAGATCAAATAACGCGGAGTAGTCATGAGTTCCAGCGTAATGGGTTGGAAAATCGTTTGACGGGTTGTGAAATCGGTGTATTCGATCAGGGGATAGGTCGATAGGAGTGATAAATACACGCCAAGGTATAACAGGGCATTTAAAAGTTCGACCATCGGGTACTGCAGAGAGATGCGCACGCCGCAGCGACGACATTTTCCACCCAGGCAGAGATAACTCAGCAACGGAATGTTATCGTACCAGGGAATACTGTACTTGCAGTTTGGACATTGTGAAGAAGGAGCACAGATGCTGAGGCACTGTCTCGGAAGTCGATAGATACAGACGTTCAGGAAACTTCCAACGATCAGTCCGAACAAACCGATGGCTATCGGTACAAAATCATAAAAAAACACGTCAGGATGCACGGGAACTTTTGGTGTTAGGTAATAAAAAACACGATTCGGACGTGAACAAAATCTTCATCACGATTGGTTTCGAAAGCGATGAATGACGGTGGTGCCGAATGATTTTCTGTCCACCCGCTTAAGGCCGGAGGGGGGTTGGCCAAACCGGGTATGATCTTCGCATTCAACGATCATCTGACCTCTCTCTTCCGACAGAAATTCGGCAAGGTGATCAAATAACCGAAACAGCTTCCGTCGCATCTCCGGTTGTTCGTAAAATGGGTAGGGGGGCGTCACCGAAATGGTCTCGAACTGATCATGGACACCTGGTATCGGTCGTTGTTCAAGAACATCACATTGGTGAACAACGGCTCGGTCCGTCTCCAGTACGGATTGGATGTTTTTTCGGATATAAGATAGGACCTTTTCCGATACGTCTAAGAAGGTTGCGGCTCGTGCACCTCTGCTGAGTGCTTCGATGCCCATCGCACCGGTGCCGGCAAAGCAGTCGAGAAATCGGGTTCCCGGAAGGTCGTCTTCCAGCTGATCGAAAACCGCTCCTCGGACGCGAGAGCGCATGGGTCGAACGATCTGACGGTTCGGAGAACGAAGCTGATGCCCGGCGTATTTCCCTCCACAAATTTTCAGGTCACCGGCACTCATAGAAGCTGTTGCGAGTGGGGTCCTGGACACTCCTTTAATTTGAATGAATGCGTGTAGTGAACTTGCAGAGATACCCGCCGGACGGGGGATAAAGACCTGTTGGTATGACTGCACGTCTGACACGGGTCCGGTTTATGCGTAACGCAGGTGGGGCGTCTTCCATCAAGTGGGTACAAGACGTTCATTGGCTGCTTTTCTCATCGATTCGACAGCGGCCGTCATGTCATCCGCTCCGAATGTAGCGCTTCCGGCAACAAAGGCATTTGCACCCGCTTTTGCAGCGGATTCGATGGTTTCGGGGGAAATGCCGCCATCCACCTCGATAATCTGTTCCGGATCGCTGCACACGGATCGTAGGTGCTGTACTTTTTCCAGAGGTTCACGCAAGAACGATTGTCCCCCGAATCCCGGCCACACCGTCATCACAAGGACCAGATCGACTTTCTCGACCAGCGGCTCCACGACTTCGGCGGGTGTCCCGGGATTAATGACGATTCCAGCCGCCGTGTCCGATCGATGACATCGATCAATGATGCGGTTGGCTTTCTCATAAGCCTTTTTCTTATTTTTCAGTGAGGAACGAAGGGTCCATCCTTCTTCCTTTCGGCTTCGATCCGATTCGGGAAACATCGCTTCGATATGGATCGAAAGAAGGTCCGCACCCGCCTCAATGAAATCGGTGATGTAGGCTTCCGGGCGCTCCAGCATCAAGTGAACGTCAAGAGGAAGTTCGGTGAGGTTTCGAATTGCTTCAAGTATAAACGGCCCCATCGTTAGATTATCCACAAAATGACCGTCCATGGGATCCACATGCACCCAGTCGGCCCCCGCTTTATGCACACGCTCAAATTCCTTTTCGAGGTTTGCGAAATTTGCGGACAGGACCGAGGGAGCAATGATCGGTGTCTCTACGTCTTCCAGCCAATCCATTATATCAAACGTCCTTTCTGAACATGATCATCAAACGGAGCAAACGGTTCAATCAATTCGAACACAGAACATTTTAAAAAACAATCCCCGCTTCGAATATTGGTTGGTCCTTGTACTCAAAGGGTGGTTTCGGTAGCAAACGCTGCGAGCGTTTCTGAAACTGGCCAGGTTACGAACGAATGCAAGATCACGAATTAGTGGTATTGTCTTCTGGCGTGGGTCCGCTGGGCGTCTTCCAGTTGCGGTATCCATCCGTATCGAGATAATGATGGGTGATTGTCATGCATTGATGGGAGTGAAGCGGCTCAGGCCCGACGCTCACCCGGTGATCCGCGGATGTCTGAAGCGTTTGCCGCTCGTTGTCGGTGAAGGGCTTGTGATCGGAAAGGACAAACACAGGGTGTTTCGGGGTGTTGATCTCGGGGAGGTTTCCTCCACTTTCATTCAGCCAGATCACCGAGTTCCGGGGTCGGGTGGCTTCGAGAACCTCTTCCAGGGAACCAGGTGCGATGTATATCCCGGGCGTAGATTCAATTTCGCCTTTTCGGTCCGCTAAGTGACGACGTTCAAGTGCTTTTTGAAACAGGGCCCCGGTACTGCGCTCGTCAGGGTTGACCCGTTTCAGTTCCTGTCCCTCAAATCGAATAATGTATTCATTTTGCAGAACAAACTGAAGACGTACGTCATTGCGTAGGCTGTGGGACGTGAAAAATGCAGATGTTACGCATCGACAGAGGACATCAAGTCGTCCGGCACTGCCAGGCAGATCGTCGAGCGTGAAATTCGTTGAAAGGGCAGTCGTGTGGCCGAGAACAATAAATTCCCTCATGAATCCATTATAATTTCAAAAAATACACTGGTGGATGTCGTTTTCAGTCACCTGCTCATTACGATAAGTGAACATGATTTATCTTGCCAGCTCATCGCCTCGCCGAGAGAGCTTGATGGAAAAATTATCGGTGTCGTTCGAAGTCTCTCCCGTAGAAGCGGATGAGCGCCCGCCGGCGGGGGTTCCACCTGAACACATTCCTCTTCTTCTCAGTCAGAGGAAAGCGTCTCTGTGTGCGAATGACAAATCCAGTGGTGTCATTGTGGCGGCAGACACCGGGGTCGTTTTTGAAGGAGAACTGCTGGGAAAACCGGATGAGACATCGGCTGCAAGAGACCGTCTTCAGCGATTACGAGGAGCCTCACACCGGGTGATCAGCGGTGTGACCGTGCGGGAGGCATCGGGATCGAACGAAGCGTCCATGAGTTGTGTTACGGAAGTGACGATCCGCCAGTTAGAGGAGGATGAGATCGAAGCGTATGTGGAGACCGGGAAGCCGATGGATCGAGCCGGCGGATACGGGATTCAGGACCGGGACTTCCGGCCGGTTCAGTCTGTCCAGGGCTGTTCGACAAATGTCATGGGGTTGCCCATCTGCGTGATTCCCGAACTATTTGAACGTATTGGAGTGCAGCAATATTCTCCAAAAGACATGGGGTGTGATCCTTCTGGAAGTGGTAACGGCAAGCTGAAAATTTACGAATAATGGGAGAAATCCGCCTACTTACTCTCACAAGTTGTTTCATTGGCCGAACGGATCCATGTCAGATCAGACGTTTGACGGTCCCCGATCAACAACCGATGTGTTATGCTATCGATTCCGGGAACAAACACTGCAGGTCCTTCTGATTCGAAGGAAATACGATCCTTTCCAGTCTCAGTGGGCCATTCCAGGGGGGTTCATCGAATCCGAAGAAACGATTCGTGAGGCTGCAGCGCGTGAGTTGCAGGAGGAAACCGGTTTATCGGTGGAGCATCTAAGGCAGTTCCGATCGTACGGTGGACCGGATCGCGATCCGAGAGGTCCGGTGCTGACCGTGTGCTACGTGGGCTTGTTACCTCCGCAGCATGCGTCGGCGGACGCCGCGTCGGACGCGGAGGACACGACGTGGCACGACGCACACAACCCACCTCCACTTGCGTTTGATCACGATGAGATCCTGTCGGATGGCAATCGGTATCTTGCCCATCAGATCACCTGTTCAAAGGAGGCGTTTTTGCTTCTTCCAGAACCGTTTTCACTGGAACAACTACACGCGGTGTACGAAGAGGTGTTGCGGACCACCGTGGATCGTGCCAGGTTATCCAGGCGTTTTGTCGAGAACGAGCTGATTCGTTCGGTCTCTGAAAACGGAGACGACACGGGGGAACAATCAATGTACAAGCTGCAGGAGGAACGCTTTGACCGATATAGACGCACCCATATGCCCTTTTCTTTTTAACAATTGCCTAACATATCCACAGGATATGTTTGACAAAGCAAGTATGGAGCGGTATAATGCACTCCATCTTTGAGAAGGCTATACTGTACCTGTACGTCTCATGGGTCGGCTCGACGGACTTTTTGTTGGTGCTAAAGATTTGTGTACCAACCTGACGAAATAATTTGTTGAAAACTCCGTATCCCCCTCCGGCGGGCGGGTTTCTCGGCTCTGCCGAGTGCCCGTCCGCTTTTTTTATTGAAGTGCGATTTAACAGTTGTTGAGTATCTGGCGGAAATGTTTGGCTGAGAGATGACCCCCCAGGAACCTGCCGGTACCATCCACACCTTATGAATTGTTGATGCTTATGAATACTGATCAGAAGCATAGCTCGGACTCCTCCGCGAACGCGGATGGTTGTCTGTTTCAGATCAAGGACCATCTGGAGATGATTGTCGTAGCGTTCATTATGGCACTGGTGATTCGGTGTTTTTTTGTGGAGGTTTTTAAAATTCCGACCGGCTCCATGGAGCCGACACTGATGGGGAATCAGGAGAGAAGCGGGAAAGGAGGGGATCGAATCATGGTGAACAAGTTTTATTACCTATTCCATCCCGTTGAACGATATGATGTGATTGTGTTCCGGTATCCGTTAAATGTGATGCGTAATTTTATCAAACGGGCGGTCGGGATCGGCCCGGAATACATCCGGATGGCAAAGGGAGATATTTATCATTCCAGGAAGGAAGACGGTACGTTTCGTCTTGCCCGAAAGTCATTCGAAAAACAACAGAGTCTCTGGATACCTCTTCCAGCGAGTAACGAGAATCCACAGGGGGTGGATATTCTTGATTTCTGGCAATTGAAGGCGTCCACACAAACCAGTCAAAACCCGGATTTTTTGGAACTGCATGGAGGTGATCCCGGTGATCAACTGCAGTTCCGCCGAAAAGTGAGTGACGCTCCGGTCACCACCGAGGACAGTATGTACCACGGTGGGTATCATCGTATGAAAGATGTGAAGATCACCTCGACCGTCTCCCGGTTGGGCAATTCGGATACGGTTCGTTATCAGCTGTATGACGGGGCATATAGATTTATTTTGCAGGTTTCGGGCCAAGAGACAGCGCAACTCATCATTGACAACCGGTCCAGTGATGAACAACGGAAGGAAATATCCGTTTCAATGGGAGAACGACTGCGTCAACAACAAAATCGTGTTTCGTTTTTCGTGTACGACGGACAGGTTGGGGTGACCGTTGACGGTGATCTTGTTAAAAAACACGTGTACAGAAAAAAGTACACCGGGCTTTCTCCGCAGCAGTTACAGGAACAGAGGAAGCCCCTCGTGGAGGCGGTTCGTGGGGCCGTACGTGTTCACCGGCTGGGATTGTACCGGGACATCTACTACCACTGGGGAAAAGGAAATTCTCTGAATTTTGACAAAAATGATGAACCCGTGTACATCCCGCCGAATCGAATGATGGTGATTGGTGATAATGTGAACTCCAGTCGGGATAGCAGAAAATGGCGAATGAACGTGTTTAAAGCTGAAGACGGGTCCACGTACTACGTTGATCGTCGTACCTGGCGAAAAGCGAATTCCGGTCAACAGACGTACGTGACCGATCGAAGCGGTCGACGGTATAAGCCGTCTGAACTGAGTTCCGGAACGAAAATGAACGTCGAGCCCATGCGATTTGTACGAAAGGAATTACTGGTAGGGAAGGCAATCTGGGTATGGTGGCCGTATGATCGTATGAAATTTATTCGCTAGGCATCCTGACATGAAATCGGATCAAGAAATCCTGAGAGTTCAGGAAATCACGAAATCATTTAATAAAAAGACGGTGGTGAATGAGGTCTCTCTGAACGTACACCGAGGGGAGGTGGTCGGTTTGCTTGGTCGCAACGGAGCCGGAAAAACGACATCATTCAAAATTACCATCGGGATGTTGAAGCCGGACCGTGGACAGGTCTTTCTATCCGGTGAGAACGTCACCGATTTACCGATGTATCAGCGAGCACGAAACGGACTGGGATACCTTCCTCAGAAACACTCCCTCATATCGAGTTTAAGTGTACGAAAAAACCTTCAGGCAGTGGTGGATCGGTTACCCTTGTCCGGTGGCGAACGGACTGAACGCATTCAGAAGCTGCTCAATGAATTCGATCTGGACTATCTGGCTGATCAACGAGCGTCCACCCTCTCCGGGGGCGAGACCAGGCGCGTTGAAATCTGCCGTGCGCTGGCGACCTCCCCGGACGTGATATTGCTTGATGAACCATTTTCAGGAGTAGATCCGATCGCGGTCAACGATCTGCAGGGACTGGTGACCTCCCTGCGTGATCGAAACATCGGTATTCTTCTGACCGACCACAACGTGCGTGAGACATTGCAGGTCACGGACCGCTCGTATATAATCGACGAAGGTCAGATTTTAGCCAGTGGGAAGGTCCAGGACATCGTCGAAAATCAGAAGGTGCGCGACGTGTATCTGGGACAACAGTTTTCACTTTGATGTCAAAGCAAGAACACGTGAGTCAAACGGATCTTACTCCTCCGGAACCGGTTGAACGCAGTCTGTTTGTCTCCATCGGTCTGGCATGGTTGGTACCCGGCCTTGGACATGTATATATGCGCAAGTACCGCCGTGGAGTTGTTTTCTTTACTGCAATCATCACACTGTTCTTGATCGGTCTGACGCTTTCTCAGTGGGCGTACACGACCCGTGCGGATTTCCCGTTTTACCTGACCGGGAAATACGGAAGTGGTATGGTCTTCATTGGTCAGTTGCTTCTTACCTCGAAGACTTCAATCGACTTGTCCATCCACTTCCATTACCTGGAGATCGGTATCCTGTTTATCTCGGTTGCCGGCTTGCTGAATGTGATCACGATACTGAATCTGATCGATGTGAGGTGGGGACGGTCACTGTTC
Source organism: uncultured Planctomycetia bacterium (assembly GCA_964594615.1). GTDB lineage: Bacteria > Planctomycetota > MHYJ01 > CAYXQY01 > CAYXQY01 > CAYXQY01. Next base: position 8,587 of record CAZQNZ010000028.1, on the reverse strand, counting down.
CTGGAGATGAATCAGTCGGAGGGGTCAGACGAGGAGAATTCGAAAAGTGATGATGCTATAGAAGTCAGCTAAACATCTCTGCCTGTTTCTTGGCACGAATAGATGAAATTCATGACGTAATGGCTGAATTGCTGCTGTTTCTGCCGGTCCTGGTGCTTTCAAGTTGTGTATTGAGTGCACTGCACTTCGATGATTTCGAATTGATGGTGTCGTACGCCCTGGAAAACATCGTGCAGTTGTTCGTCGGAGCCCTGGTTTTTTGTGTTGTCGTCTACCTCGTTACCCCGGGATAACCCCTCCTCCATGAAGGTACTTCATATCACGAACAGCCTCTCCTTCGAGGATGAGGGATTTTACTCCCAGTCACTGGTCCTCGGCATGCACCGCAGGGGGCATGAAGTAACGATTGTCGCTCCTCCCGGGCCCCTTGTGGGCGAGCTTGAGACGGCTGGGGTGGATGTAAGAACGTTTCCTTTTTTGAATCAGCCCCGTCTGGAAGTCTTCCGAGTAAAATCAATTTGTTCGACGCTCAGTGGGGGGGATTGCGATTTGATTCATGGGCATGACCTGCGTGAGAATCGGTTGGTTGAAAAGATCTCCAGGCGTCTTGATGTGCCATACGTGATCACCCTTCGGTCATTTCTTAAAAACCCGAAAAACGTTCAACTTGACAGGGAACGTGTCAGAGGAATCATCGCTCCGAATGAAGCTCTTCGTGAACACGGAGTGAATGATCTGGGAATCTCGAAACCGCTTCTTGAAGTCATTCAGCCCGGAGTGGAAGTGGAGCGGTTGAGGAAGGAGGGCGTGTTCAGAGAAGGTCTCGATCCAATCATTGCTCTAGGAACCCCTCTTGTTGAGGAGAAGCGCGTGGAGATGTTTTTGGACGTGGCTGAAATTGTTTCAAGAGGAGAGCGTCCAATCCGGTTCCTTGTGATGAAGCCCGGGCCGCATGAGACAGCGTTTCGGAAAACAACGAGGGAGAGGGAGTTGCAGGATCAGGTGATGTTCCTTTCCAATCAGAACGCGTATTTCGATGTCCTCCCGGAGGTGGACGTATTGTTAAGTACGGATCCGGATCTGGAATTGGGTCTGGACATCCTGCATGTGATGGGGTGCGGAAAGCCGGTGATATCCAGTGGGACGGGAGGAGCGTACCATGCCGTCAAGGATAGCGAAAGCGGTTATCTTGTCAGTCTGTCCGAGGGTCCCGGCGAAATGGTGGATCGATTGCAGTTTTTGCTTCAGCACCCCCAGGAAGCTCGACAGATGGGAGCATGTGCCCGGAGGCAGGTAGAGGAATCGTTCACCCTGGACCGAATGCTGGATGAAACGACCTCCTTTATGTCCCGTTCAATCACCGACTGACTGCGCCGGATGTTTACGCATCTCCAAGTCTGGCATCGCTTGAGGGATTCTGCAACCAGCGGGCGAGGTCCTGTCCGATAGCTTCTGCACAACGGCCAACGATTGAACAGGTGCCCTTGTAGCCGGCAAACATCCCGCCGCTTGAGTGCCGTGTGGCGGTGGCATCCCCTATCATCGAACCGTCTTCATACACTTTCGCTTTGACGGTCATGGACTTCGCGCCACTCCATCCGCCACCGCCGGGGGCATGAACACGTGTGATTTCCATTTCGATGGTCCTGTCGGTCTCTACATCCTCGAGGTCATTCACAAGTTTCACTTTGATGCCGAATTCTCGACCGAATTCTTTCAGGAATCGTGGCACCTGTGTTTGAATTTCACATTCTTCTCGTACGACGTCTCGGACGTTAGCATCATCGGAAAAGGATATTTTTTTCAGGGCGGCTACCGTGACATCGGGGTTCTTCAGATTCTGCGGTGTGCTGGAGCATGCGGACAGGAAAGGCATCACACCAGCGATGAGAACACCGAACATGATAGAGCGGGAGGTTCTGCTGATCATGATGTATCGTGGTGACAAATGAAAAAGGTTTCAGGAATTGGACGCGGACGAACTAATTATAAAAAACCGGTGTGATGTCATCAAGCCTCACGTGCAGGAGCAATTCCGAAAGCGACAGTTCCCCGGTTTGCAGGACATTTTGTCCGGTCAAGATGCCGATCTCACGCTGGAATCTTACTTTCCGGAACGCATGATGGCAATGCCGGCAATGATGGCCTCGTCAGCGATACCGGCTTTCACCCGCCCTTTCAGTCGCAGTCTAAGCCGTTGATTCGTCACCGGTACGTTTTGAAACGTCTTGGTCAAACCTTGGTTTTTTTCATTGATGGTCTTATAGAGATCAAAATTGGTAAGAACGGGCTTGTCCTGTAAGAGCACGTGGAACACGCGGCCATCCACTTGTTCATACCATGGCTCGATGAAGTAAAGTCGAATATCATACGTCCCATTTGCAAGGGGGAACGTAAATGTCATGTTTTTTCCTACGCGGTGATGACTGAACAGATCTTTAAACTTACTGGGGACGACGTCTCCGGTAGACTGTTCGCTGGAGCCCAACGGAGAGTCGTTTCCCTCGTCAGGAAAGGGATCTTTATCGAACGGTATTCCACCATTTTCCGCGGAGTCTCCACCGAAATTAATAGCAAAAGCGAGGTTTCCGACCTCGACGTCGGCAAACTCAAGAGGGCCGTCATACGATGAGTGATCTTCATCTTCGTCGGAAACCGTCTGTTCGGCCTCCTCCTCCGTCTCCTCTTCTGGTATGATGGACAGGGAATCAATATTGGGCCCATTCGATTCTTCTGTACGCAGTATGATTGTATTTTTCCCTTTCGATAAAGACGTCTGCACGGAAAAGGTTTGCCAGTTGCTCGGACCGCCGGTGGGGTTGATATTTCCTCTGGCCACTTCTGTTCCATTCACAAGAACGGTCAAGGGACATGGCATATTGCGATCCAGCGAGTAACGAAACTCCAGGCGAAACGAGGATGGGACCTCGCCGGACAGTTGTACCTGCCAGGTAATTTCACCGGAATTTTTGCGCTGATCATAAACCACATAGCCCTCGCCGCTGTATCCGGATGCGCTGGACTGCACCGTTGCACCCGTCAGTGCAGCATTCTCCGACTGTTTTTCGACGGGCAAATCCGCAGTGGTCAGCCCCGCCTGATCTTCGTCAAGTTGTGCATTCCCGTTTTCGGAAGAGTTATTTGTTTTCGGCTTATCACTTGTGGAATCCGGGTCCGTGTTTTCTCCCGAGGCTACCCTCTCAGATTTGTCTTCCCCGGAATCCTTCTGATTATGCTTAAACTTATATTTGTTCAGGATGCTCGCCAGATCATCCGGCAAATTATGTTGGATACGGGACACCAGGCGCCGATTTTCCTCCCGAGTTCGCTGTTTGATGAGATCTTCAACGTGCTTGAGTGGATCATCAGCGCCACCAAGGAAGGAAACGCCTTCGAACACGTCCGGGGGCTTTTGAAGAATGCGGTGCATACGGACCAGGTTTTCAATAGAAGCATCTTCGAGATCCGTTTCTGATTTAAGATTCGTCTGCTTCAGGAAATAGAGTTTCGACTGACGTTTCAGGAAATCATTTCGAAACTGCTGGATCTGCTCCTCCAGTCCGTCGTCATCCACCTGATGAGCAAGTTGCTGTAATCTGTCTAGAGTATTTTTGACCCGGGACACGGAACCGTCAATTCCGCTGGCGGACTGTTTAATACGTTCGAACGTGTCGGAGGGGGTATCTTCGTTTTCTTTGTTAGGGCTGGAAGCACCGGTTTCGTTCTGTTCCTTCGGTTCTGTGTTTTTGTCGGGGGCAGAAGCGGGATTGTTGTTGGTTGCACCATCACTATCACTGGTGAGGGTGGGTGGATCCTGGTTGGAATCTGTTTTCGAAACGGATCCATCATTCGTTGAATCCGATAAATTGGATGAGTTATATGCGATGAAGCTGACCACGGATAACACCGTGAAGAGGATCAGTGCGCCAGTGGTTTGCCAGCTCAGCCAATTTCTTTCAAATTGCCGGCTAATTCGTTTCCTTTTGTCCTGAGATTTAGTCCGTAAAGTGGCATGGGCAAGTTTCTCATTGTTCCGGAGGCGATCGAAATCCTCGGCCGCTTCCTGCGGAGATTGATAACGATCCTCCATGTCTTTTGCCATCAACTTCTTGAT
>CAZQNZ010000028.1:0-4373 GCA_964594615.1 uncultured Planctomycetia bacterium | reverse complement strand
GCACTCCCATTGTCGTCGAACATGATGTTGTCGGGCTTCAGGTCCCGGTGGATGAGATCGTTTTGAGCTGCATGCTGAAGAGCCCTGGACATTTCATACCCTACTTGCACGGCTCGATCTTCGGATATGTGGCCTTCCTCCTCGATGACATCGGCCAGCGAATCCCCCGCCACATACTCCATGATGAAATACACCAGTCCATCTTCTTCTCCCACGTCGATTCCCTGTACGATTCCCGGGTGTTTCAGTTGTCCAACGGTACGGATCTCTTGATAGAAACGGTCAACGAATGATTGATCATTCGAAAGGGATGGATGGAGTAGTTTAATGGCGACCGGCCGATCAAGTTTGATCTGTTTTGCTTTGTAAACGGTTCCCGCCGTTCCGCTACCGAGTTTCCGTTCGATTTCGTATCCGGGTAGTTGCAGCTGTTCGGGCACTTCACGCATTTTTTGTTCAATTTGACGTACTTGCTCTTCCGTGAGATCCTGTTCGCGAATCAGGAACGACTTGAAGCTCGGGTGAGCGTCCTGTTTATGGGCAAGCTTACGGTGACGGGAGATACATTTTTTTAGCTCCTCACGGGACAGAATTCCCTCTTCAACGGCTAGTTCACCGAATTTTTGATGAATTGAATCCTGTGACATGGACGTCGAACGTAAGTAACTGGAGGAAGTTATCGTGTTTCAGATAGATCTCAAACGTAGTTGCTATCGTTGCTCCTGCGTCTCAGGAACAACGATGGACGCAGTATCGCGAGTTCAGCGTCATCAAATATACACATGTGGCATGGATCCCCGCACCTGATCAACTGGAGGATTCTCGGTAGAAGTTGTCACATCTGCATAGGGGTCGTCGTCATTGTAATTCCTTTGTTGTCGGTGCAAAGGGGTCCATTTGATCTTGTAGTACAGAGGTGTTGCTGAAGCCAGAGTAACGTGCGTAAAATCTACGATCCGAAAGGGCCGCATTCGTAAGATACGTTGTTTTTATATCCCGTAAACAGAAGATTATACTTGAATGGTCAATCATTTACAAGGATATGATTTCAGGTTTCACTTTGTGCTCACTCGACGTCACCGATTGAGAGCTGGGGCCTGCTCCGTCTGATTTAGAACGGTCGGGAAATTGAACAGTTGAAGCCAAGAGGCATTATGGGGGTTCCCGGAACCGGTTTGACTGTCCCGAGCCCGTAATTGTATCTGGATGAGGAACAGGTTACCTCAGGGGTTCGGTTCATTAATATTTTTCAAAAATCGAATAATAGAAAGCAACGAACACGGTCAATATCGAAGATTCAGAATATATCGTTCCCAGGGTGTTCTCAGTTTTTCCGGATGAAAACCGAAGTGTTTTTGAAATAGCTGAACAGGGTCCCGCTTTTGCTCCTCCACGCTTCTGAAGTGCTGGATGTGTTTAGCTAGAGAGTCAACCAGTTTCCCTCCCTTCCAGTTGATGAGAAAGTGTACGAGCCCCCACATCTGAGCGTAGTCATCCTCATTTAAAAGGGTGTCATCCTGACGAATCAGCTTGGGGAACGGTTCAAGGTACTGATATGGACCCGGTCCTTCGAAACGTAGTTCTTCGTGCAAGTTGCGCAGGTATCGTACGGACGGCTTGCCGGGGACAAGTTTCATCTCCTGGAAATTGCTGTATTCGTACACCCGGCAAAATCCATGTTCGAGCCATTGCGGCAAATCGACGGTTGAGACCGTGTTCAAGAACTGACGGGTACCATGAAACAGAAGTACGTTGATCAGATTTCGATGTTTTTCGTTGCTAAAATAGTACGCATATATCGCAGGCTTTTCCGATCCGGTCTTGAACGCTCCTCGGTCGTCTGAGGTGAGTGCACCCGGGGCTATGTCAGTGAATTCTCCCCGGTTCTTCGGCACCACCACGGAGATACGATCAAACGCATATTCTTTATCGGGAAAGAAAGGAGATCGAAGCAAGGCGTCGTACAGCAGCTCCATCAAGAGGGCTATTTCGCCTGCAGCTTTCCTGCTGATGTCGGTTTTGACGGTGTAATGGGTGGATTCGACCGTCCATGGATCATCCATGGTACGAGCCCCCTCGATGGCCCCCCGTCTTAAAATTGTTAATTTTCCATTTGGCAGGTATTTATTCGCAAGACGCTGGATCTGTTGTTTCCGCTTTTTGGCCCGTTCCTCGTTGCTGGAGCGATTGTTTTCAGTTCGGTCCGGACCGGCGCAGAAGTGCAATGAGCCCCGAACTGTATCAAACCACGCAGAAAATTTGGATGTGTTCTTCTGGGAAACGGTGGATGTTTGAAGGGAGGCGTTCCGCTTGAGGATCTTTCCTTTATCGGGATACACCTGAGTGCCCACCGAGAGAAAGAGGGGAATCATGAGTATGTAAACAACGGAACACCTTCTTGTCATTTGTTGTACAAAACCGACAATTCTATTGACTATGAGCGAACTTATGGTTCATATTTCGTTCTTTCGGACATTCACACCGTTATTTTTGTGTGGACCGATCAGAATTTCAAAAATAGTCTTCTGTTCCTTAGGTGTCTATTCGGTATAATGTGCACATGTTGATCTGGTTATGTGTTCAATCGTATCGTACAGATCGAAACGTTTGAGGGTGAAAACCTTCAGGAGGGGTGCAATGGTTCATTTCGTGAACAGCAAGAAACGAGGAGGTTGGCTTTGTTGAGAGGGCAGGGAACCTTCAAAAGTTCGTTCAGACGTACCAATGGATACCGGGGGATCAGGCGCAGATTCCGGGTGAGGAGAGTGAGACATTCCGCAGAGGATTGATCTGAGGGCCTGAATAAGGTAAAATAGTTAGACTGTTGAACGGATGTGTTGCGTTCACGTCCATGCGTCATTAACACGAATTTCTACGGAGAACATCTGATGAAAAACAAAAATCAGCATCGAATCGCGCCTTTCATGCTTTCCCTGTTTGTAACGGCGGTCATGACGGTGGCTCTGATGCCAGGTGCTGCGGCCGGTGAGAAGAAGAAGGACAAACAGGAATTCGACAAAGTGGTCAAACTCGGGGTCAAACCGGGTCAAATGAAGTATGACAAGAATGAATTCACCGTACCCGCAGGCGGACAAATCAAGCTGATTTTTGACAATACAGACGGGACCCTCCAGCACAATGTACTGATTCTGGTGAAGGGGGATAAGCAGTCCGCCATCAGCCTGGCACAGGAGGCGTGGAGTATGCAGAATCCCATACAGAACGATTACGTGCCGGATTCGGAAAAGGTGCTGTTTGCCACGTCCCTGCTGAGCCCCGGGGAAAAAGAAGTGATCACCTTCGAGGCTCCGGAGAAACCGGGAGACCATCCCTATGTCTGCACCATGCCCGGACATTCCATGTCCATGAATGGGATGATGCACGTGAAGAAAGCGAAAGGGAGTGCCTCAAAAAAAGAGAAGAAAAGTAAGACATCAAAGGCTGGCAAGGAAGAGGAATCATCAAAGCAGGAGAAAAAGAAAAAAAAGAAGAAGAAAAAGAAGGAAAGCGTCGATAAGGTTGTTGAACTTGGGGTGAAACCCGGTGAGATGCGATATGACATCGAGGAGTTCTCCGTACCTGCCGGAGGACGAGTCAAGCTGATTTTCGATAATACGGACGGAACCCTCCAGCACAATGTATTGATTCTGGTGCAGGGTGATAAGCAGTTCGCCATCAGCCTGGCACAGGAAGCCTGGAGTATGCAGAATCCCATACAGAACGATTACGTGCCGGATTCGGAAAAGGTGCTGTATGCAACGTCCCTGTTGAGTCCCGGTGAAAAAGAGACCATTACCTTTCAGGCCCCGGAAAAGCCGGGAGATCACCCGTTCGTCTGCACCATGCCCGGACATGCGATGACCATGAACGGGACCATGCATGTGAAGGCGTCCGGCAAGCAGAAGAACAAGAAGAAACACAAGAAAACAACGGAAAAAGGGAACGAAAAAAAGAAGGATGCTGAAAAAGACGGTAAAAAATCGAAAACGGCCGTGAAGAAGAACGAATAAATCGAGGGGCATGTGGGCCTTGAAAAGAAACTGAAGAGGGAGGCTGATGGGGGGCTGATGTCCTTCTGGACGTTCCTCTGATCCGGCTCGTACTACCATGCAGTCTGTGTCGTCCGGGGGAAATGCTTGATTCCTCTCGCCGGACGGACACGGTGCAACATCCTCTTCTCTGTCTGGTGTGAGGCTAATCCAGAGCTCGGTGGGGAATGGGTGTCCAATCGCTGAGCAGAGATCGTGCTGAGGGGCAGAAACGTACTGTTGACGTTATTTCCAGGTCTGAATGACTCCGGCCTGTACCAACAATTATTTTTTCGGTTGGTTCCTTCAGAAGACCGGATCTGCATAAGTGAAGGAAACAATTCG
>CAZQNZ010000027.1:0-22265 GCA_964594615.1 uncultured Planctomycetia bacterium | reverse complement strand
AACTGCCGATGGAGTTTGCGGTGGAAGCCCAGAACCTGCTGCAGGTCAAACTGGAGGGCAGCGTGGGGTGATTTGCGAACTGCTTGCTGGATTTCGATCAAAGATTTTTATCACACAGTTTAACCTAAAATGAAGTCATGAGCACGAATGGAAAGCTGCTGGATGTAGACGATCTCCATGCTCGCGTGGAAGATGAGGAAGAAGAGGAAATTTCAATCCTGAAAGGGTTGGATCTGGATGTGAATGAGGGCGAGGTGCACGCGATTATGGGACCCAACGGGTCCGGGAAAAGCACCCTCGCGAAGATACTTGCCGGACATGAGGCATATGACGTAACGGAGGGGTCGATCACGTTTCAGGGAGAGGATCTACTGGAACTTGATCCCGAAGAGCGGGCCTGGCGCGGGTTGTTTCTCGCGTTTCAGTACCCGGTAGAAATTCCGGGCGTCAACAATTCATATTTCCTGAAGTCCGCTTTGAACCAGAAGCGGGAGTTTCAGGGGAAAGATGAAATCGACGCCATGGATTTCATGAACATTGTGCAGGAAAAGCTCGATTTGCTGGACATGGATGATGATTTCCTGAATAGACCGGTGAATGATGGGTTTTCCGGCGGTGAGAAAAAACGTAATGAGATTTTCCAGATGATGGTTCTCGAGCCCACGCTGGCTGTTCTTGATGAAACGGATTCGGGTCTCGACATTGATATGCTGCAGACAGTTGCGGATGGCGTAAACAAGTTCCATTCCGACGATAATGCCGCTGTGCTCATAACGCACTATCAGCGCATTCTGGATTACATTGAACCGGACGTTGTCCACATTCTGTACAACGGTAAAATCGTTCAGTCCGGTGATAAAGATCTGGCGATCAAGCTTGAGGAGAATGGATACGAGTGGATCGCCAAACGATCCGACGTTGACGTCGACGTCGAAGCCGACGACGCCCAGGAAGCAACGGTATAATTATTTCAAAAGGAAGACCATGAGTGTGTCATCACAACAAATTGACGAACTGGATCAGGTTGAAAGCTGGTACCAGGCAAGCTACGAGGAGTTTACGAATCGGTCGAAGGATCGAACGAATGGACGCGTAAAGAAATTGCGTTCGGATGCACTGGAACAGTTCCAGAGATCCGGTTTTCCGACGTCGAAGCTGGAAGAATGGAAATACACCAGTACGAAGTCCATTCGGGAAAATCCGTTCTCCTTCATTTCGGATACGTCTGCGGCAGAGTCTATCGATGAATCGGATCTGGAGCCGTTCGAGATTCCCGGTCTGGACGTTCATCGAATTGTTTTTGTGGATGGGTTTTATGCCGAACAGTTGACCGGCAGCGATCATTTGCCGGATGGGGTAATCCTTCAGGACCTTGAAGAGGCGCTGTCGGACCATCCTGATTTGGTGGAGGAGCACCTCGGCCAGCACGTGAATGGTGAGGAATATCCTTTTGCGGCATTAAATACGGCGTTTCTGAGTCATGGTGCATTTCTGTATGTGCCGGATGATGTGATTGTGGAGAAACCGGTCCATATTCTTCATCTTACGACAACCGAGGAGGAGTATGGCGCGGTCTTCCCAAGGAATCTGTTCGCAGTGGGGGAGAATAGTGAAGTTTCCATTCTCGAGCAGTATGCCGATACGACGGATTCGGTTTATTTCTCAAACACCGTCTCCGAACTGCACGCGGACCGAAATTCGTTTGTCGATCATTATAAACTGCAGATGACGAATGAGGAGGCCCTTCAGGTAACGACCTTCGAGTCCAATCAGGAAGCGGATTCCCAGGTCAATGAGACCAATATTCATTTCGGGTCTCAGCTCACTCGCAATGACATTAATGCAACGATTGATGGTGAGGGAGCGGAATGTGCCCTGAATGGTCTTTATTGTATCGACGGGGATCAGCACGTGGATAATCACACCCGTCTGTTTCACATGCAACCCAACTGTGATAGTTACGAACTGTATACCGGTGTGCTGGACGACGAATCAACCGGTGTCTTCAACGGGACCATTTATGTGCACAAGCGGGCTCAGGGAACCAGTTCCAACCAGCACAATAACAATCTGTTGCTGACAAACGACGCGACGATTAATACCAAACCGGAGCTCGAGATCTTCGCTGACGAAGTGACCTGCAGCCACGGTGCCACCATCGGACAGCTGCAAGATCGTGCCAAGTATTACCTTCGAACAAGGGGTATCTCGGAAGACCTCGCGCAGGAGATGCTGATTAATGCCTTTGCCAGGAACCTCACGGATCGGATCAAGATTGATCCGCTTCGGGAAATGGTCAACGATACGTTTTACACGCGGCGTTACTGAGGCGCGGTTCAACGATTCATGTCCGTTTCAGGTTCCATCTACTTCTTAATCAATCAATCCCATGGATGAGATCCGCGACCTGTATCAGCAGGTGATACTGGACCATCATAAAAGCCCGAAAAATTTCCGGGAAATTGAAGACGCCGACCGTACGGTCGAAGGAGATAATCCTCTGTGTGGGGACCACCTCCACGTGTATGTTAAATTTTCAGAGGACGACGGACGGAACGTCGAGGACGTTTCTTTTGAAGGCAGTGGATGTGCCATCTCACGCGCCTCCGCGTCCCTGATGACGGAAATTATACAGGGAAAAGAAAGCGAGGAGGCCCTTGATCTCTCCGACGACTTCATTTCAATGGTCACCACCGAAACGGACGAGGAGCCGGACACGGAAGGCCTCGGTAAACTGGAAATCCTGGCGGGTGTTCGGGAGTACCCGGTTCGGGTAAAATGTGCCACTCTTGCGTGGCATACCCTGAAGTCCGCCATAAAAGGGGACAAAGATCGGGTAAGCACGGAAGAGTAAGGTCGTACCTCAGGGAGGCGGTCACTCTGCTGGGTACTGGATCGGATATATGTTACAAGGTTCTATACTGCACCCTTTGGTAGCAGTTCGGTTGGTCTTCATTTCGAATTGGTCATGTTCACGGTGATTCCTTTATGAGCAATTCCAGCGAGTCCAGTCTTTCCACGGAGTTGATCCGGAATATATCAGAAGCACTGGAGGAGCCGGATTGGATGAGGGAGTTTCGCCTTCGCTGTTTGAAGACATATCGTGAGCAGGACGAGCAATCCGGTCAGATTCAAACAACGGATCTGCCGATGATGTTCGCAGATCTTTCCGCTGATGGGCTTTTTCCGGATCAGGAGGTGCGGGAGCGCTGGTCGAAAACCGCTGAAAAGCAAGAAGGCATCGAGCAGCTGAAGGAGAAGGGCGTGTTGTTCATGCCATTGGATGAGGCCGTGAAGTCACACCCGGATCTGGTTCGGCGATATTTCATGCGACATGCAGTCCCCCCCGGACGGAATCGTTTTGCCTCATTGCATGGGGCTCTCTGGAATGGAGGTACATTTGTATATGTGCCGGAGGATGTAGAGGTCGAGATACCGCTAACGGTGTATCATCAGACGACCTCCGACTCTTCATACGTTTTTCTCCATCAGTTAATCGTTGCGGAACCCGGCTCGTCTGTGCGTTTTTTCGAAGGTTGCTCGACCTCCGAGGGACCTCAAACACGAACGGTACTCGGATGTGTGGAAGTCATTGTCCGCCGTCATGCCGAGGTAAAGTACAGTACACTTCAGAACTGGGGGTCATCAACGTTTAACGTTTCAGAGAAACAGGCGGTTGTGAAGCGAAACGCACACATGACCTGGGTGGGGGGTAATATTGGATCACGGATGACTGAAGTGATTCCTTCTACCGTGCTGGAAGGGACGGGAGCCTCCTGTCGTCACGTGGAATTTGCTTGTGCGGATCAACAGCAGTTGCTCTGCGGTGGAGCGAATGTGGCACATCGAAGTTCGAAGACCACCTCCGATATACTGATTCGCTCGGCAGCTCGGAACGAAGGAGAAGTTGTCCAGCTGGGAGACCTCACCATCGAAGCGGGAAGTACAAATGCTCAAGCCGACATCCAGTGTGATGAGATTCAGCTGGATTCAACCGCACGGTCGGTTTCTCATCAACATCTGGACATTCATGAACAGGACGTGGACGTTCGACAGCAAACGACGGCCGGTCCGATTTCACGAGAGCGAATACGCTACATGAGAACGAAGGGGATCCCGGCCCGGGCGTCGGAGCAAATGTTGTTGGAAGCCTTCCTCAAGCCGATCCTCGATGCCTTCCCTCCCGAGTATGCCGTCGAACTCAAGAAACAGATGCAGTCCTGAGCAATTTCATCCCAGACAAGCCGGGTTTGATCAGAGGCTCTCGAATCATTAGTGAAGTACTAAACATTGGTTTTCAGTCCAGCATGATATCAAGTACAATAGATGGTGTTCTATTGCCCGTGCGGGTCGATTTGTAGACGATTTCAGTCATGAGGAGTTTGCAGTAATGACAGATTTATACAGTCAAATTTCATCCGATTTCCCGGTCCTGGATCGAACGGTCAACGACGATCAGAGATTGGTTTACCTGGACAATGCGGCGACGTCGTTAACCCCAACTCAGGTGACGGACAAGATATCCCAGTATTATCATGAGTACAATGCGAACGTGCATCGCGGGATACATGAGTTAAGTGAGAAGGCAACGGATGAATATGAATCGGCCCGGCGGAAGGTCTCCAATTTCATCAATGCGAATGAATCGGGTGAGGTGATTTTTACGAAGTCCACAACCGAATCCCTGAACGTAGTTGCCAGGGCCTGGGGGGATGAGGAAGTATCGGAGGGAGATGAAATTCTTCTGACCATCATGGAACATCACAGCAACATGGTTCCCTGGCAGCAGCTCGCGGATCGAACCGGAGCTAAATTGAAGCATGTGCCCCTCGAGAAAGACGGTACACTTGATCTCAAGGCCATGGAAAAGTTGCTGTCGGATCGTACGAAAGTCGTCGCCGTTTCGCACATGTCCAATGTGCTGGGAACGATTAATCCGATCAAGGAGATTTCAAACCTGGTACGTGAACAGACGGATGCGGCATTCGTAGTGGATGGCGCACAGGGGGCGCCACACCTGCCCCTGGACGTGCAGGATCTGGACGTTGATTTTTATGCATTTTCGGGTCATAAGATGCTTGGCCCAACCGGGGTCGGCATCCTTTACGGTCGAAAACAGATATTGGATGAGATGGAGCCGTTTCTGGGCGGTGGTGAAATGATTCGGAACGTTTACCTGGATCACTCCGAGTGGGATAAGGTTCCGCAGAAATTTGAAGCGGGGACCCCCAATGTCGCTCAGGCGATCGGACTTGGTGCTGCCGTGGATTATCTTCGGAATGTTGGCATGGATCGAATTCGTGCTGCCGAGATGGACGTGGTGCAAGAAGCGTATGAGCGTCTTTCCGATGAGTCCGGGGTTCACGTGTATGGCCCGGAGGAACGAGGTGGGGTTGTATCATTTACGATGGACAGTGTTCATCCGCATGACATATCCACCATCATCGACAAGGAGGGCGTTGCCATTCGGGCCGGGCACCACTGTACCCAGCCGCTGATGGAGGATATCGGTGAGCCAGCGACCGCCCGTGCCAGTTTTTACTTTTACAACCGGAAAGAAGACGTGGACGCGTTAATGGATGCCATTACGTCAGTGAAAGAACTGTTTGCAGGCGAACCGGTGACCTGATTTGGATTCCGGCCGTATCCGAATTTGCATTGGCACTTCTTTTGTATTTAGCTCTTTTTCTTTGTATAACATCTTCCGCTAACTCGGGAACCATGCCAGAAATAAGACGTGCCGTTGATGATGATATCCCACAACTGACAGAGATGTGGGATGAATTCATGGAGTATCACAGAGAACTCCGAGAATGGGCGTATACCCTTGAGGAAGGAGCGCATGATCAGATTGAACAACGGTTTGAAGAATACATGGAAAGTGATGACAAGCTGGTTCTTACGGTGAGCGAAGAAAAGGAACCCTCCGGATTTGCCGTCGCCCGAGTGGAGGGGGCATCCGATGTATTTGATGTCGGAGAAAAGGTTCGCATCACGGATTTCTACCTTCGTCCGGCCATACGGGGTCAGAACGTCGGGACCAGACTGGTGGAAGAGATTACGTCATGGGGCCGTGAAAAAGGGGCGGAGAAACTATTTATGTCGATTGACTCACAGAATGAGGCAGGCCGAAAATTCTGGGAGGCACTCGGTTTTGAGTGCACAAAGCAGACGTATCTTACTGATCTTTAACGTTTAGAAGACGAAAGCACTTCAAAAGAACAACGATTCGTCACCACAATTGAAAAGATTCCAATGACAGGTCAACACAAACTACCCGAGCATCCAGTCGTGGCTGTCGTCGGGTCCACGGGAGCGGTCGGAACGACCATCATCGACATCCTGGAGGACCGTTCGTTTCCATTTGATCAACTTTTGCCGGTGGCCTCGGAGCGTTCAGCGGGCAAGACACAGTCCGTCCGAGGAGAGCAGAAGACGATTCAAACACCGGATCAGATCGATTGGGCATCCGTTGACCTCGCGTTGGTAAGTGCCGGGAGTGATTTGAGTCAGCGACTGGCTCCGGATCTTGTTGATCAGAACGTGGTGATGGTGGATAACTCGTCCGCGTTTCGGATGAATGAAGAGACTCCATTGGTTGTTCCCGAGGTCAACTGGACCTCCTCCGTTCTTGAAGCAAACCCGATAGCGAACCCGAATTGTTCGGCCTCTCAGCTCGTCATGACGCTGAAGCCATTGCAGGATGAATTCGGACTGAACGAGGTCTTTGTATCCACGTATCAATCCGTATCCGGTGCGGGAGGCCGAGCACTGGATGAGTTCGAAGAGCAGAAGCAACAGAATATGTGGGAGAATGCATCGGAATTCGAACCGACCTCCGAATTCCGTGATCCGATTGATCAGAATGTGCTTCCCTTCATCTCTCACAGCGGTACTGCAGAAGTTGATTTTGGGGAAGGAACTGGCGAGGAAAAGAAAGTCATTGCGGAGACGAAGAAAATTCTCGGTGATCCGGAACTGCGTATTTCGGTGACCTGTGCTCGTATTCCGGTGCCTGTCTGTCATGCGGAGGCCGTTCACGTGGCTCTTGACACAACATCTTTTGACCTTCCTGAGGTACTTCAAGCCTTTGATGACTTTCCGGGTGTGAAAGCAGTAGAAGACGGTGACAATGCAGATTACCCCCAACCGGTCGATGTGGCCGGTCAGGATCCGGTATACGTCGGCCGGGTAAGGAAAGACGATGCACGAAAAGGCGGGCTGGCCTTCTGGTGTGTTGGTGACAATCTAAGGAAGGGAGCTGCTCTTAATACGGTTCAAATTGCAGAGAACTTTCTACCATAATACGGTTCAAGAAGAAGATCCTTGGTTTCTAATCCATTCTTCTCATTTTCGGCCTGGTATTCTCTGTGTTTTTGTTCCGACTGATGCGGTTCATCATGGGTTTCACCTATCCCATTCATTCATGATTACTTACGCCCAGGGTTAAGCGGTACACATGCCTGCAAGCGTCGAAGGGATCGTCTTTGGAAGACTGGCGGAAGGAAAGGGATTTATAACCAGAGAACAACTCTTTTCCGGTCTGAAGCAGTGTCAGGCAAGCGGTCCGTCCACGCAGGACTCCGTGACACTTAAAAAAATACTTGTTCAGGAGGAATACCTTACTCAGGAACAGGTAGAGGAAATTGAGGAGATCCTCCTTACGGTGGAGCGAGAAGATCCCATCCAGGGCTATGATATTGAGCGAAGAGTTCAGGACACGGATTTCGGGGTGATTTATCAGGCTTCTCAACTCAGCCTGAGCCGGCCTGTAAATATTCTGGTCGTTTTTGAGCTTGCGGTGGAGGATCGTCAGTTTATCGACGAATTCGACCGGGAAGCCCGAACGCTGTCGGGGCTGAATCATAGGGGAATCGTTCAGGGGATCGATATTGGGGAGGAGGAGGACTTCTGGTATTTCGTCATGGAGCATGTGGAGGGTCAATCTCTCAGCGATTACGTTGAGAAGCACGGCCCAATCGACGAATCAGAAGCTGTTAACGTCCTCCTGCAGACGCTCAAGGCGCTGCGGATACTGGAGGAGAACGGGTCGGAACACGGTGACATCAGACCGGACCACATCATGATCAATCAGGATGGAATCACGAAGTTGACCGGATTCCCCCTGGCTATGAAAGATCGGTGGTTACAGGAACTGGAAGCAGGAGTTCTTCCAGCGAATTTACACTACCTGGCGCCTGAGTACACGAAAAACGGAACGCTTAATTTACGAACCGACCTCTATGCTCTTGGGACCTCCCTCTACTATGCGGTGACCGGACACGAGCCGTTTCAGGGTATGGATGCTGCAGAAATCGTCGAACGTCATTCGGCCAGTCATCCCGCAAAACCTGTGCTCCTGGACCGACCGGAGATCAATTCTGGGCTGAGTGCGATCATTGGGAAAATGATGCTGCCTGATCCGCAGTACCGATACAGAGATCCGCAGGAGGTGATCGAAGACGTAGAGCTCATTTCGGAGGGCAAGACACCGGAGCATGTGAATGTCAACGATCATCTCAAGCAGTATCAACGCGTTCGTAACTCCAGCACAGAGCGCCGACCATCCTACCTGGGTACGGTCTTCAACACGCTTGTAGAAGATACACGAATTCAGGTGGCAGTGCTGTTATTTGCGTTATTGCTGGTGGTATTCAGTTATCTCAGGTTTTCACCAAATGAGCCGGTGCCAACCTCTGATCAGGCGGGTGAGGTGGTTGTGAACACATCGAATGAAACGACCGAGGAAGATTCGACACATGAGAAGAGCCTGTCTGGCACGGATTCTTCACCGACTGATACCTCAGATGAAGATGACGGAACATCTTCCGACACGCCGTTCAAAAGCAATGAGCCGACTCTCAAGCCGGATCCAGGAAATACACAAAAGAACATTCCCTCCGAAAAGAATGCCGAACAGGATCAAATCTCAAAGCAGCGGGAAAAGTCACCGGATGCAGAACAGGTTGATCCCCTCCGTAAAGAATACCTTCAATTAAAGGAGTCCGTTGACCGCTTTCAGGGCGGTATGTCTGAATTGAGAGAACTTGTTTCCCGGATTGATGATCTGATTCAGCGGACTGAAGAAAAACAACTAACGTCTGATCTTCGACAGTTGAGAAGCCAATTCCTATCTACACAGGCGGAACGGAGCCTCGACAAACGTATAAAAATGGAGGAGGTGGAACAGGTGGACATTGGCAAGCTGGGCAAGGTGTACGTGGCACTGAGCTCGTTTCCTCGGATCTTTCGTGACACATTTACCTGGAACGTGGTGCAGAAGCGAAAGAATGTGGTGAGGGAGGAAATAGAGAATCGAATTCAGCAACTGAAAGAGCAACTGCGTCAGAGTATCAATACGGCATCCTTCTCCGATTCGGATCAGTCGTTTGAAAAACTTCAGGAGATCAACAGCTCTAAACAGCTGTCGAATTTTGTTACCAACTGGTCCACTCTGCGATCCAGATACCTGAAGAGTCGGAGTGCTTACGAGCAAGAGATGGTGCGAGAGGGATTGGCTGCACTCGAGGAATTTAAGACAAAACTCCGGAGGATTTATGACCTTTCGGAATCCAGCATTCTCAATATATCGGATCAGGACGTGACGGAGCTGATAAACAACTATTCTACACGTGCAGAGTTGGACACGATCAAGAGAAAGATACAAATGTTTGCTGAAGACGTGAATTCAATTCGTCTTTTCCGCCGTATGCTGAAGAACAATCTGCAGAAGATGGTTCAGTCCGGGCGATCCGTGGAAAAACTGGTCGATGAACCGGGTTCCGGGGGCCAGCTGGTCGGGTTTTCGGATGCCGTTTTACGTGTCCAAACGGAGGATCGAACGGTGGAAAAACCGCTCTCGGAGTATCACATTTCTCATCGAATCGCTTTGGCCAGGTGGGACCGGGATGAGTTAAATAAACGTGAGACCTTCGCGCTGGGTCTGGCGAGTTTTCTAGGTGGAGATCTTCAACTGGCAAAGTTATGGCTTTCAGCAGCCAAAGAGAAAGAGGTTTCACGTGCACAAATGTACCTTGATGACATCGCGAATCGGGATCGATCAGAACGGGAACAGAAGGTACATGAACTCATTTCTTCCCTTCAGCTCGCACGATCAGAGAAACTTCGATATGCGCTTTCTCGGATCGTGTTTCGGCTTTCACTATACGATGAGACCCGAACATATCAACAACATAGCCAGCTTATTCAAAAGGCTCGCGCTGAAATGTCGTATCAGCCGGAGTCATTCCTGGACACAGAGACGCACCGCGAAGAGCA
The DNA here is from genome assembly GCA_964594615.1 of uncultured Planctomycetia bacterium. Lineage (GTDB taxonomy): Bacteria > Planctomycetota > MHYJ01 > CAYXQY01 > CAYXQY01 > CAYXQY01. The sequence goes on along the minus strand of CAZQNZ010000027.1, from coordinate 11,987 downwards.
GAAACAACTCGAACGAATATTAAACGTGTATCGTGCCTGGCTTGAAGGTCGTGTTGAACGCGGTACGGATCATAAATCTCTGCAGATCACCTATGATTTCAGGAACAGCGTGGAGCTGACGGACTGGGACCGCACCAATCCGAATGGATTAACCTCGCATTATCTCAAAAACAAACAGGCCGTACGACTGGTCGGTGATGGCATGTTTCTTCATGACGGCTCTCTGACAGGGCCGATGAGAATCCAGGTTGAAATGCTGGATCCGAAACCTATTCTCGATACGGGTATAGTGCTCATGTGGAGACAAAACCGGGGATATCGTGCGATGATCAACTGGACCCCCCTTGGAAGGTCTACACGGTACCCGGCGATGGGCTCAACGGTTATACAGAAATTTCAGCTGCCGGGGTCTGGAAGTCCCGGGTTTTCCAATACGCGTCTTCGGACCATCGAGTCGCTGAGTAACGAGAAAAATTCTTCACAGCCCAGGACCGAATTTGGTACAGAGTACCGGAACGGAGGGTTAACTCTTTCAATGGATGGGCGGGACGTGCTAACGGCCAGTGATAAGCAGTTCGAACGAGGTCGTGCCGGGGTTATTTTTGAAGGAGTCGAACGGGTGATCACCCGTATTCAGCTATCGGGCATTCCCGATCGTGAGTGGATGGATCGGAAACTTGAATCTCTCGGTACCACGATGGATCAAGTCATTTCGAAGCAGAAATCATCTGAGGGAAAGACGGGAGGCTCGACATCCGGCCAGGAAAAAAGAAAAAATCGTTCCAGTCCCGGCGGCGGAGATCAGTCCACAGATGCAGGGTCTTCCGGCGAAAAAAACGCATCGGATCCGGAACAGAAAACGGATGGCCCCCTTCAATTTCACGAGGTGCAACCGGGAGAGGTGGCTTTCGCCGTGAATTTTGGTGGTGAGGAGATTACGATGGATGGACAGACGTTTGTTCAGGATCCGTTTCCCGACCGAGGGAGGGATTCAAAAGTCGGAACAGTTTCCACAAAATCACGCGGTTCTGTTCCAGAATCACTGGAGAACATCTATCGTTCACAGCGATTCGGATCGGATGTGGCCTTCAATTTCCCCCTTTCCAGCGGTACCTATGAGGTACAATTTTTCCTCGTGGAAGACTGGTGGAATGAGCGCGGAGCGAGGGTATTTGACATATACCTGGAGGGGAAAAAGGTGATAGAACAACTTGATATCTATGAGATCACCGGAGCTCGCAACAAAGGACTGAAGCGCGTGATTGAAGAGGTTCCGGTTCGTGACCGCCAGCTGAATCTGGGCATGAAGGCGAGCAGTGACAATGTGAACATCGCCGGGATTCTGATCAGACGCATCGAGTAATCACGGCTCATTGCAGGGTATCTACGCGAACTGTTACGGGTTTATCTTCCCGGTCTGTAGCGCGAAGAACGTCCAGCTGAAGATCATTAAGTGAGGTTGATTCGGCGTTCGAGAACGTCAGATCCATAACGTGAACTCTGCCTGATGGGAAGGGCGATGTAAAGGTCACATGAACATCGTGAGTTTGAAATGTACTGTTTCCCGTGTCCGAGTTTGAACGACGAGTCGTGATCCGTGCGGACTCGCGGTGGTTAATGGCCTGGAGATCCCCGGCCTGTTTCGTTGATGTCACTCGGAGATGGATCGTTTTCACCCGGTGTTCTTGCGTATGGAAATGAACCGGTACCCCCCTCTGGGTCGCTGATTGTTCTGAAACGGTTGAAGAGCGGTCGGATGTGGATTGCTGCACAAACAGCGGCGCTATTGAAATCACGAGTACCAGGGCCAGGCCCCATGGAATCAGGTACATCACCTGTTTTAAATCGGGGTCCATGTCCGGCCCGTCCGGTTCATGATCCATCAGGTGAGCGGCCGTCTCACGGGCGACTTTGAGCAGATCACTCTCGTCTCCTTTCGGAAAGGGGGTTAACTCGAAGTCACGAAAGGTTTGAACACGTTCCATCAGGTGTTCGATGCCCCGGTGAACGGTCTGGCACTCCTCACATTTCTCGCGGTGTGCCGTGAGGTCGGAGGAACTGGAACGACTGGAATTGCTGGTGACAAATTGCAACCATGCGCGTTCCCCTGCCATGGAACAGTTGCCTGTGTGGGTTTGCACGTCATCTTCCTGTAAACACACACGTAGCCGGCGAAGAGCCTCGTCCAGACGAGCTCGAACCGTTTGAGCCGATTCTTTGTTTATTTGAATAATATCGTTGATGGAGAAAAGCCCGATAAGGCGTAAACCGGCGGAGATTCTGAGAGGTTGTGGCAATGAGGAAAAACACCCAATAAATTGCTCCGTTTCCGACGATAGTTCGGGGGGCGAACCCGGTCCGGTCCAGTCTCCTTCACCTGCTATGGAGTCCGCTGACATTTCCCAGTTTGCCTGAGTTGACATCAAATCCGACTCTTCATCGTGAATAACGGAACAGACCTGCTCAAATAGGAAATGTCTCGTGGAGGTTGCCTGGCCGATTGAGCGGAGCTGATCAAAAAGCGCTTCGAATGCATGATTGACCGCTTCGACTGCCAGATCCTGATTGCCCGAAACCATCCAGGCAAATTTAAGCAATTGATCCCGGTGATTGTAGTACAGCTGTTCCAGTGCCTGTGCGTCACCACGTTGAGAACGTTCAATTAGTTCCTCATCGCCGAGTTCGTGATAGAGGACGTTTGGATTTTCATGATGCGCTGTTCCGTTATCCATGACGTGATCTGCTCTTCCAGAAAAATAAAACGTTACAGGTATTGATGAAGACCCTTTTTTTCAAGGGTCTTCACAAGCTGTTTCACACGCTGAGCTTCATCGAGTGGACAGACGAGCGTTGCGTCTTCGGTGTGGATAATTGCTAGCTCATCCGTATGAAGAGCGGCAACAAGGTGATCGGCTTCGGTGTTGTAAACGACGGTGTTATGGGTATCATCAATCACGGTTGTTCCTTCCACAAGATTACCGTATTCATCCGTTTTCAGTGCATCAGGAAGGGCATTCCAGGTACCAATATCGTGCCATCCGAAATCCGATTCGACAACCATGACATCATCCGCATGTTCCATCACAGCGTAGTCGATGGAGGTGGACGGAATTTGAACGAAGTTGTGTTCTGCTTCTGCGGAGGGCGCACTCAAGTTCGAACATGTCTCAACGTATGAAGACAATCCAGAGAACACATCCGGTGCATGTGAGCGGATACGATCAAGGATCTCACTTGCTTTCCACAGAAACATTCCGGAGTTCCACAGGAATGAATTTGAAGAGAAATACTCCTCCGCCTGTTCCTGATCCGGTTTTTCGGTAAATGAGCGAACTGTATGTATCGGTATGCTGTTCCGGGATTCTACGAGTTCCCCACGATGGATGTACCCGTATTCGGTGGCCGGTTTATTCGGGGTCAGGCCAAAGGTAATTAGCTGCTCAGGATGTTTTTGCAGTGTTTGAACGGCTGAGCTGATGGTCCGGAGATAGACGGATTCCTCCGTAATATAGTGGTCACTGGGGACCACAAACATCGCACCGTTGTGATTCTCCTCATGAATCGACTGCGCAGCCAATCCGATACATGGAGCGGTGTCTCGGGGGGCCGGTTCATGAAGAAAGCATTCGTCCTGCAGTTCCGGTAGCTGTTTCTGTACCTTTTTCCGAAGATGGGGCGGTGTGACCACACGGAAGGACGCGGGATCAAATAGTTTCTGGAGGAGATCCACAGTCATACGGAGCATGGAGCGGTCATCAATCAGCGGGAGTAGCTGTTTGGGATGATCTCGACGGCTCACAGGCCAGAACCGGGTGCCGGATCCGCCCGCCAGAATAACCGGGTATATATCCATGTGCTGAGTGGTGTCTTGAGTTCTAAGAAAAACGGGGAACAGCAGGACCGAACTTATTGTCCCTGCTCCGGAATCTGAACCGCCTCTTCGAGACGGTGAGGGAATGTGGTGCGGTCAAGAGTTTGTGAATGACCAAACTGTTCATCGTTGGTTTCCGGGTAATCGGAGCGGTAATGCACGCCGCGTGATTCTTTTCGGCACAACGTCTGGTAGGACATCAGACGGCTGAGGGTGTAAAGATTCTGTACTTCCCAGCCCTCAGGTCCGGTCATCTCACGGTCAAGGAGGTAGCTGCACCAGAAGTTTAATTTGTACAGGGCATCACGAATTCCGTCCTCCGATCGGATGATGCCGCATTGGCGCCAGTTCAAGCTTTGCACCGAGTCCCGCATATCCGTCAAATCAATGAACTCGGGAGAACGTTTATCATCATCCATGTCAAATATGTCCTCGAGATGCGGATCAAACGAACGAGAAATGCGGTCCATAGCAGATTGCCCACATCGACAGCCGAAAACCAATCCTTCCAGCAGCGAATTGCTTCCGAGCCGGTTTGCCCCGTGAAAACCGGTGCTAGCAACTTCTCCAGCGGCATAAAGGCCCGGGATGGATGTTTGTCCTTGATGGTCCGTCTCGATACCCCCAATTAAATAATGAGCACTCGGATGTACCGGAACCGGGTCTGTAGCAACATCAATCTGAAATTCCTGGCACAATTCAGACAATCGTGGGAATCGCTCATGCACGAAGTCCGGCTTCATGCCCGAGAGGTCAAGGTAGACACAGGTGGCCTCTGTTTTCGAAATGTGTTTGACGATCCCGCGGCTGACGATATCCCGTGGAGCGAGTTCACCGTCGGGGTGATACTCTTCCATGAAACGGTTTCCGTTTCGGTCAATCAACTTGGCCCCTTCACCTCGCACGGATTCACTGATCAGGGACCGTCCGGACCCAGCAATGTACAGTGTTGTGGGATGGAACTGATAAAATTCCAGATCACGGAGTCGAGCGCCGGCTCGGTACGCCATAGCGAGCCCATCTCCGGTGGTCACACCCGGATTGGTCGTTTCACGATAGAGCTGGCCGGCCCCACCAGAACAAAGTATAACCGTGGGACTCAGAATTAATTTTCGTTCTCCGCTTCCATTCTGAATAAAGACTCCGCAACAACCATTGGAATCCGTGAGAAGATCGACGACAAACACTTCTTCACGAACTTCCACACGGTCCGTGCGCTTGATTTTTTCCTCTAGTGTCGTGGCCAGTTCCTCGCCCGTTTTGTCACCGCCGGCATGGAGTATTCGTCGTTCGGAATGGCCTCCTTCTCTGGTGAAGTCGATTTCCCCCCCTTCCTGGTCAAAGTTCGCTCCCCACTCGATCATTTCCCGAACACGGTCCTGACCTTCCCGGACTGCTTCCTGGACCAGCTGTTCATCTGCCAGTCCCTTCCCCGCTTCTATGGTATCTTCCGCATGTTGATCCGGTGTATCCTGAGAGGAAAGTGCCGCCGCTATGCCACCGAGGGCGTAATTGGTATTACTTTCCTTAAAGTTTTCCTTGGTAAGAAGCAGTACCTCGTGTTGTCGAGCAATCTCAAGTGCCGCACGTGATCCGGCAATGCCGGATCCCACCACAACAGCCGGTACCTGTTCGGTGATCAGCTCAGATGGTTTACTTGATATGAGGTATCTTGGAGCGTATTTCTGTGTGAACACGATCTCTGTTTGCAAATCAGAAAAAGGAATATAGATCCATTTCGGATCTGCTGGATGATGCTTCGTTAAGTGACGGTGATTTGTAGCTTCTGAGGTTCAGGACGTATTGACCAACAAATCGTGCGTTCAATTCCCGGGCAGACAGGGTCCTCACGTGTCAGGGTGGAAAGACGCAAAAAAAACTATTCGGTAACCGACCAAACAGTAGCGTGCTTACAGGCGAATGAACGCTAATGGGCTGGTAATGGGCAAATCTGATCCCACTGTCTGTAGGAAGTATAGGTTGTATTGTAACATGATTTATTTCATACAACAACGAACGTTCGAGCCGTATAATCTTTGAATGAGTTCCGTTAGAGAGTGGGGAAGGAATTTGACATAGGTGGGGTTTAACTCTATAATTTCTCCAAATTCCTGCAGGAGGTGTTCGGTGGATGAAAGAAGTCGTTCGACCATTTGGTCTTTTCGATTGGAGGTCATCACGTAAGATGAGGGTCCAAAGGATAAGGAGGGAACCTCTTACGTATCGCAATCTGCAGGGATTGTCGTTGCTCCCCCATACTTTTTAAACGTTCTACACGAGTGAACGCATGAGAGAATTAAAGAAAAACTGGTGTGATTTGTTCCAGCTGTTTCGCGTTGCCCTTCACCTGCCCAAACTTCTTTTCAGTGCCGTCGGTTTGCTGTTGAGTATAATTTCCGTCGGTGCATTGACATACGTGTTTGGTTTGAATATCAGTGCGTATGAGAACGTTTGGGAGCGGATTCATCCACTCACGGATTCCGTGTATTCTCTATTTCTCTACGCATTCCAGATTCCTGTCGTGGCGTCCGCCAGACTCGTTCGTGAAGGATCAAGCCTGAACATACTACTCTGGGCGGTACTGTCCGCAGTGGTTTTGCTGATCATCTGGACAGTTATTGGGACAGCTATCTCACGGATTGCAGCGGTCGAAATTACTCGTGATGAGCGAATTGAAGGACGCCAGGCGCTATCGTTCGCCTGGGACCGGTTCGGTGCCAGTATAATGTCCTTTCTTCTCCCGCTGATTGGATTTGCATTTTTTGGGGTTGTCATTGCGCTGGTGTCCTTACTCATTAACGTGCCTATTTTGAACATCGTTGTCATGCTTTTTCTCCCCCTGGCACTGATTGGGGGATTTGTGATGGCGCTCATCGCTGTCGGTACAGTTGGCGGATTCCCTCTCTTCATTCCGTCCATTGCTGTGGAGGGGACGGATAGTTTTGACGCGATCAGTAGAGGGTTTAGTTACGTTCTCTCCCGCGTATGGCACTTTATCTGGTACAAACTTGTATCGACTGCATATGGAGCAATTTGTACAGCATTTGTTTTGACGTTTGCTCTCCTGATTCTTCTTTTCACCAACGGTGCGGGGTACGTGGCGACGGAATTTGTGTCTTTCCCATTTCAGAAAGTGATTGATGTCAATCTGTCCGATGCATACTGGTCTACGCAGGTGACCGGTGTGGTGTATTACTCCTGGGTACTGCTTTTTCAGTTTACCGTCACAGGATTTATCGTCTCATTCCACTTTTCCTCCGCCACCCTGATCTATCTGCTGATGCGTAAAAAAGTGGATGGCATCGACATGGAAGAGGTGTATGAGGAGCTCGACGAGGATGAAGACCTCCTGTTTGATGAAGACTCCTTCGAAGAGGAATTTGAAGAAACCGAAGAGTCTGATGTGGAAGAGAAGGAAGACGGTGCTTCTTCTGCTGAATCCACCCAGGATGAAGACACGGAGGAGACTGATTCGGACGAAGAGGAGGAAGAGCAGGAGGAATACGAATGTACGGAGCCGGACTGTGATCGAACCTTCGGTACTGAGTTCGGCCGGGATCAACACCACCGGCTTGTGCACCAGGACGACGATGATCAGGAAGAGGACAAGTAATTTCCTCGCCATCCGGGTTTGTTCGACGTAAACGGGTGTCCACTTATCCACTTTAGACGGGATTGGCTCGTGTTTTACGACGGTGTCGTTCCGAAGCTCATCCCGGTTGTTATTCTTACTGTACTGATGACGGGATGCGTTGAACGGAAACTCTCAATTCGGACAGAACCCTCCGGTGCCAGGGCATACATGGATTATGACTTAAAAGGACAAACACCGGTGGAGGTGGATTTCACGCACTATGGATCACGGTTTGTGCGTCTTGAAAAAAGAGGATATCGTACGACCCTGTCCACGTTTGATATTGATCCTACCTGGTATTCTTACTTTCCCATCAATTTTTTCACGGAAGTGTTGTCTCCGTTTACCATCACGGATCGTCGCGAGCTGTATTATGAGCTCGATGCAGAAGCGCTGCCGGCGGATCGGGAACGCCCTGATCGTGAGCAAGATCGGGAGGAAATTCAGAAGAGGGCGGAGAAATTACAAAAAGAAGCTCCCGGTTCACCATCCTCGTCTGAAGAATGACTCCCTCACAGCTGCCTGATCTGGACGGCTCACACGTCACGGTCATGGGGCTTGGATTGCATGGAGGAGGAACAGGAGTAACCAGGTACCTGTATCATCAAGGAGCCGACGTTACGGTTACTGATCTAAAATCACGGGATGAGTTGAGTGAAAGTCTATCTGAACTGGAAGGGCTGGATCTCGAATTTGTCCTCGGTGAACATCGCAAATCCGATTTTGCTTCTACCGATGTTGTCGTTGTAAATCCGGCGGTGCCGCTTGACTCACCGTACCTGGACGTGGCACGAGAGAACGGGGCGGTCCTTACGTCGGAGCTGAATCTATTTGTGACGTTGTGTCCGGCAACGGTAGCGGGAATTACCGGGAGCGCCGGGAAGAGTACAACCACCTCACTGATTGGTGACATCCTGAAATCGGATCCGAACACGAGGTGCTGGGTGGGGGGGAACCTGGGGGGATCCTTGCTGGAGGAAGTCGAACACATTCGTGAAAAGGATGTTGTCGTTCTGGAAATCTCAAGTTTCCAGCTTCTTCACCTGAACTGGATCGATTGGTCCCCGACAATCGCCGTATTTACGAACCTCTTTCCAAATCATCTTGATCGACACGGAACGTTCGAGGCCTATGCACAGGCGAAGAAACACATGATCCGATATCAGGGATCGGATGGGCTAACTGTTCTGAATCAGGAGGATGATACATTAATGAGTTGGGAAGCGGATGTCAGAGGGGACCTCTGGACGTATTCTTCAAGGCAAGCCGTCGCTGAGGGAGCCTGGGAGGAAAACGATGAGATTTATTATCGGCTGAATGTGGACCGGGCTCCCGTGAATTTGATGAGTGCTCAGGACATCCCCATTCCCGGGACGTTCAACCTGGAAAACACCCTTGCCGCCATATGTGCAGCAAAACGGCTAGGTGTTTCAGACCAGGAAATACGACGGGGGATTCGTGCGTTTGAACCGTTGCCGCATCATCTCGAGGAGGTCGGGGAGGTGAATGGGGTGACCTTCGTGAATGATTCGGTATCCACCACCCCAGAAAGTACAATTTCCGCCTTAAAAGCACTGGACGATTATCGAATCGCTGTCATACTGGGAGGATATGACAAGGGGGTTTCTCTAAAACAGCTCGTTGAACAGGTCGTTGATCGTGCCGTTGCTTCTGTGCTCATCGGAGAGACGGCCGAACGTCTTCAGCGATTGATTGAATCCGAAAACGCGTCCTTTGATTGTCCTGTGAAGAATGAACTGGAAGAGGCAGTTCGAGATGCTTTTCAACTCGTGTGTGACGAGGGAGGAATCGTTCTCCTATCGACAGCCAGTGCAAGCTACGATATGTTTGAGAATTACAAGGAACGAGGCCAATGTTTCGAACGGGTTGTCAAGTTGCTTGAGTCTCAGTCCAGTTCGTGATGGTGGGGTGTGTGACCGTTCTCATCGATAGGGAACAGCCAGATCATTAAAATTACAAAAACTCATGAATCCTGGTTTGGATCCTTTCTCAAAGGAGATGTTCGATGGCCAGGGTTGAAATTTAAACCGGGGCCGTATTTATACGAAGACGTTCAATGTGAAGCATATGTCGTGATGTCTGCGACAAATCATGCAGGATGCTCGTTTTGTCCGTCACTATTCATTTTCGTTTTCTGACAGGCTCATGGCCCAGAACGAAACGACCGGTAAAAATTGGCGAAAGGCCAGTCTGGCCGAACTCGAAGGGCAGGACTGCCCATGCGGTGAAGCTCGCAGAGCGTTCACGGAGGATCCGGATCAAACCGCCACGATTCATCTCGTCGACATCTCGGAAAATGTGGAGAAGCATTATCACAAAGAACATACCGAAATTTATCTTGTTCTTGAAGGAAATGGATACCTGGAACTGGATGATGAAAAGGTGGAGGTGGAGCCTCTGGATGCTGTCATGATGAAACCCGGTTGTCGCCATCGGGCTGTTGGGGATTTACGGATTGTCAATATTCCAATTCCAGCCTTTGATCCGGAGGATGAGTGGTTTGATTGATACACTAATCCCCAAAACTCGGTGTTCATTGGGGGTTTATGTGCTGTCGACCATCCTTCTTCTGGGACCAGCATGTCTTTTGGCCGTACCGTTTACGTCCGGGAACACCGGCCTTCTTCCTTATTTGATATCTCCGTTTCTCCTGGCAATTTTTCTGCCGTATCTTTGTACGGAAGGAGACCGAGTTCTCGCGATTTTCCTGGAGGGCATCTGGTATAGTCTGTACATCGGTTTCGTTTTTGGGGCGGCGTACATGTTATTCGACTCACCACGTCCCGGCGCTATTCTAAAGGGGTTGGTGGTACTGAATGGCCTGGCGTTCCTGATAGCAGGATTGTATATACTGGTTCTGGGCATGTTTGCTGATTCGTTCCTTGCGCAGTGGTGCGCAACGATCGTCGGACTGCTGATCACCGGATCGTTCATTTACCTTTCACCTGTTGCAGATGCCCTCTACGCGGAGCGTGCTTTACGGAATGTGGTTATTGGTTCGGCCACCAGTTTGAATCCGGTACTGGCGATGTCAGGGGGTATCCTTCAACAGGATCTTCTTCGAGGAGCGTTCCTTTATGAGCATCTGTCCATCGGCCGATACTATGCATACAGTGCACCGTCATGGCAACGTGTGGGGCTTATATATCTGGTTTTCGGGGGATTGATGGCCACGATCGGTAGATGGCTACGAGATCACCGACCTCTACAGGGAGACGAGGTGTGTGATCCGGGGAAACAGGTGAATCAAGACGGTGACGGGGAGAGGAATATTTGAAATTCGGAGGGGGGTTTGGTTCAATTATGATGAAATCTTCTTACAATTCAGGTGGCGTAGCCAAGTGGTAAGGCGGGGGACTGCAAATCCCCTATACATGGGTTCAAATCCCATCGCCACCTCTCTTTTTTTCTTTTAAGAAGGCTCTGTAAGAGCTTCTCTTCCAACCGCCTCCATCGGCTTTTCGACGTCATCCTGAAGTGCAATTTCTATCTGCTTCCGGAGTGAGGCCAGTGTAGATTCCCGCGCATCTACGCCGTCTCTGAGTATACGACCGCCATCGAACTCATAAAATCGGTGAATCAAGTTAATAGCGTACTTTTCCCGGCTTCGCATGCGCCGGTTACTAGTACGTGGTCCCCGGAGTTCAACGTTAAATCCCGGTTTTCCAGGACGGGATCTCTGTGGTAAGAAAACGACACATCGTGGAACTCCACATGGCCATACCGTATTTTTCGAGGCATGGCCGTTGATTGAATCAATATTCCCGGTTCGGTTTGCATAAATTCCGCAACCCGATCAATCGAAACGGTCCCTGATGAGAATTTCCCAGCCTGACTGATCAGCTTGAGGGTTTTCGGGTGTAACGTTCCGATGTATCCGGAAAAAGCGATAAACGTTCCCTCCTTCATGCTTCCGCTCATGATGGCATACGCCCAAAACCCATCTTCAAAAACTGACCGAACCCACCAACCCGCCCGCAAGAATGTGCTGACGGAGGTACTGTTTTTTCTTCTATCAGGGCGGACATCCCCCTCATCATGGTCGTTTTAATTTTTCCCCTCCTTTTTGCTGGATTCAGGTATCACACTCGTATGATTCTGAGTTTCACTCCGGCAGTAGTTTGTGTGGCAGCTGTTGCTTCCATCGTTGATCCGCAACTTGCCACATGCTCTTTGAGCATGTTTTGCGTACTCCTCATGCTCCGGTAATCTGACGGTTAATTCGTAGAATTTGTTTCAGTTTTGGAGTTTCCGTATAATATGAGTTTGAATTTCATCTTTTTCGGTGATTGTGCCTCGATAATATGAAAACTAGAAAAACCTGCCTCAATAGTTCGATTTCCCTCCTCGTTGTTTTCCTGATTCTGTCCGTGATGTCGACCGTTTCTGCTCAGGATCTGGTGCCCCCCAAAGCATTTTCCGTACCGGAGGGGCTGGAGGTGCAGGTTTGGGCAAAAACAC
>CAZQNZ010000026.1:0-22419 GCA_964594615.1 uncultured Planctomycetia bacterium | reverse complement strand
TCAAAAACATGATGAACAACACCGCGATCACCACGATCAACGCCGATGCGCGGTCCGGCGGGGAGGTCATAAGTCGGGGATTCGTGGGTACCATTCGTTGTCTTGCGAAAATTCAATTCGGGGGTATTAACTTATACTGATTTTTGGGAATATCCAGCGGAATGTCAATGCAGGTTTTGAGTAGAGACCAGTTTTTGTTATCGATGATGGATCCCTATAATTTTACCTTCTGGATCACATACATTACTGACATTGGAAATATTACTTTATGAATTCACCTGCTGAACCCTACAGTGTCGGAGAGCAACCGGGCAAAGGGGTGTATGCCTGTGAGGAATGCGGATCGCATGTCACCCTCCACGACGACTCCGAGTCCCTCCCTTCCTGTAAGATCTGTGAAAATGATTCGGACGTGGATTACATCCGTATTTCGTGATCTCTCGTCCAGATCGGTTCGATGACTCCTGAAGCAGTGTTTGAAGTCGACGTCGCCCATACCGTATGTCCTCGTCATGAACGTAGTTTTCCCCTTTCTTCCCTCCCACTGCTTCCCCGTGTATTTTGTCTTTCTCCACAGCACTCGAAGTGACTTCGTTTAGAACGTCCGTGCTTCCTGTACACGAGCAAGAGGTTTGTCATGATTAGGACGAAGTCTACACCCTGATGGAGTTTCGTTGTAATGGGTGACCCCTTTTAATAAAATGGCCGTCTCACGAACATCGCCTTCTCTAATGCAGTTTCTCGTATATTGCTATGTCATCCGCAGCCGTTCTTCTTGCTGACGGCCTTGAGGAAATCGAGGCCGTGACCATAATTGATGTCCTCCGACGTGCTGGAATCGACGTCACAACAGCCGGACTGGACGCGACGGACATCGACGGTTCCCACAACATTGATCTGGAAGCCGATACGACCCTCTCCGAGATTGAAGAACGCTCATTTGACGTTGTTATTCTGCCGGGCGGGGAACCGGGTACCACTCATCTTCAAGAGGATCCCCGGGTGCAAAAACTACTGAAGAAACAGCACCAGGATGGGCGGAAGATCGCTGCGATCTGTGCGGCCCCGCGGGTTCTTTCCGAAGCCGGTCTACTGGAAGGCAGACAGGCCACCAGTCACCAGGGGGTTCGGGACAAGCTGGATACCGCAGAATACACTGAAACACCGGTTGCTACATCAGAACGGATCATCACCAGCCGAGGGCCGGGTACCGCAATACCGTTTGCCCTTGAACTCGTTCGTGATCTTGTTGGTGAGGAAAAAGCGAACGACCTGGCCGATTACATGCACTTCAAACCGAGCGGATAAGCTCGTGCTCCTGATCGACTCAATCAACTTATCACCCCGTTCGTACGGTTCCCCCGGACGGAACATTCTCCATCTTTTCAACTGACTTCCCTCATGTCCGACGATCAACGAAAAAACCGTAAAGAGAAAGCCGAATCTTTGACCGAGCAGGGTGACTCACCCTGGAAACGTTCCGATTCCCCTCCTTCCTCCATCAATGCAGTTCGAGACGCTCTCTCGTCCTGTGAGGAAGGAGATGTCACAGACTCTACGTACGAAACCGCAGGTCGCATCACAGCAATCCGAGAACACGGAAAATCGGCGTTCCTCGATTTAAAACAGGAAAACCAGCAGATTCAGGCGTACATCAAACAGGATCGGGTGGGGGAAGAAGAATTCGAACGGTTCGAACTGCTTGATATCGGAGATATTGTTCGCGTTGAGGGGGAGGGAGGTAAGACTCGAACCGGGGAACCAACCATCTTCGCCCGATCGTTTGAGGTGCTCACGAAAAGTCTTCGCCCCCTGCCTGAAAAATGGCATGGCTTAAAAGATGTCGAAATTCGCTTCCGCAAGCGGTACCTCGATCTCATCGCTAATCCGGAAGCGATGGACACCTTTCAGAAACGGTTTGACCTCCTGGCGGAAATCCGTCAATGGCTCACGGATCAGGACTACCGGGAAGTGGAAACCCCCATGATGCATCCAATCGCCGGAGGTGCTGCTGCGGAACCGTTTGTCACACATCACAACACCCTGGACATCGACCTGTATCTCCGTATCGCTCCGGAGCTCTACCTCAAACGTCTCCTCGTCGGAGGCATGTCTAAAATTTTCGAGATCAACCGTAATTTCCGGAACGAAGGCATTTCCCCCCGTCATAACCCGGAATTTACAATGCTGGAACTCTACGAGGCGTACGGAAACTACGAAACCATGATGGATCTGACGGAGCGGCTGATCGCTCATCTCGCTCGTGATGTGATGGAAACAACGAACATCGAATTTCAGGGGGAATCGATCTCACTCGAACCGCCCTTTCAAAAAACGTCGTACAAAGATCTCTTTGAGGAACACACCGGCCTGAGCTGGGACCAGCGCGAGAACGTTCTGGACAAAGCTCGGACCTATGACATCCCCACCGATACAAACGAACGACCGTACGGCAAAATTGCCAGTGAACTTTTCGAAGAACTGGTTGAACCGGAGTTAACGGGCCCCGTTTTCGTAACGGATTATCCGGTAGCTATTTCACCGTTCGCCGTGGAGTCCCCGGATGATCCGGATGTCACGGAACGGTTCGAATTGTTCCTGTGTGGCATGGAAGTGGCAAACGCCTTTACTGAGCTGACGGATCCGATCGAGCAGCGCAAACGCCTGAACCAGCAGATCGAAGCGCGGGAGGAAGGGTACCGGGAACTGGACGAGGATTTCCTCACCGCCCTTGAACACGGTATGCCGCCTGCCGGAGGGCTTGGCATTGGCATTGACCGGCTGGTGATGATTTTGACCAACTCGGATTCCATACGAGAAGTCATTCTCTTCCCTCAACTCCGTCCACAGTCCGATTAACATTCAACAACCTTTGATCTCTGATCCAGCTTTCTCCTTCTCATGAGGTGCATCCGGTAGCATGTACTCCCTCTACCTCGCGTTCCGCTACATGATCAAGCGCGTCACCGCCTACCTTTCCGTCCTATCCTTCATGATCGGTGTCGCCGTACTGATCATCGTGAACTCGGTGATGTATGGATTCGCGGAAGATATGAAGGAAAAGATTCGAGGAACGGCCTCCCACCTCACCGTCCGAAAGGGACTGAACAAACTGATACCGGATTACGAAGCCCTGATGGAAGACATCGAACAGATGGAACACGTAAAGGCCGTTAGTCCTCGTGTCACCTGGCCGGTCCTGTACACACGCAAAGGATTCAAAGGAAGTGACCAGTTTCACTTTGGCTTTCTGACCGGAATTGATCCGGATCAGGAGTCCAGAACAACCAAACTCGCGAATTACGTCGAGGGAGGGAGAGTCAAATTTACCTATCGAAACGGCGAGCCGAATCGGCCGGGGTTGCTCACGGGAATGGCACCGGTGGAAGGAAAAGAACCCTCATACTTTCCGGATCCGGAAAACCATCCGTCAGGCAAGAAGATGCAACCGGTTCGCTACAAGGTCATCAGTGGAAAAATGACCGGTGACAAAAAGAACTTCCAGCAGGAGTTCGAAGTGGTTGGTCAATTTTCCTCCGGCATGTATGAATTTGATCAGCGACGGATCTATTGTTCCCTTGAAGCCGCACAGAAATTCCTCCAGATGGAAGGCTACGTCACAGAACTTGCCGTCCGTATCGATGATTACGACAATTCCAGCGTATTAAAACAGGTAAAAAGCGATATCTATCAGAAGCACCTCAAAGGAAAGCAACGAAGAGGATACTCCCCGAACAGCATAAAATCCTGGAAAGAGCAGCGATCAAGTCTCTTACAGGCCGTGAAGGCAGAACGGGGGCTGACCACCATCCTGCTTTCCCTCGTGATCATCGTTTCCGGGTTCATGTTACTTGCCATTCTCAGCATGATGGTGCTTGAGAAACAGCGGGACATCGGCATCATCAGGAGCCTCGGGGGAACCGTTTCCGGCGTGGCGGGGATTTTCCTTGCCGAAGGATTAATCATTGGAACCATCGGCACCGGGCTGGGGATTGTCCTGGGATATGTGACCGTCACAAATCTGAACCCGATCGCAAATGTGATCAAGGATCTTACCGGATGGCACCCCTTCCCGGCGAAAATCTATTTCCTGGACCAGATTCCTTACATCTGGAGCACCAAAACTGCACTGCTGATAGGGGCTGTGACGATTGTGCTGAGTTTCGCATTCAGTCTCATTCCGGCCCTCCGCGCCGCACGAAAAGTTCCGATCGAGGCCATCCGTCATGAATGAGCCTTCAGACCGGACCAAACCGCCAATCCTCAGCGCCAATGACCTCGTAAAAGAGTTTGTGACCGGTGGGAAAACCATCCGCGTGCTGGACCAGGTGGACTTCACCGTTCGTCCAAATGATTACATCTCAATCCAGGGTCCTTCAGGAGTAGGAAAAACCACTCTTCTCCATATTCTCAGTTTGATTGACACCCCGACGAAGGGGGAGTTGCTGGTGGATGGTCAGGACGTAGTGCCACTTGCGGATCGAAAGAGAAGTGAAATCCGCAATCAAAAATTTGGTTTTGTGTTCCAGTTTTACCACCTGATTGCCGAATTGACCGCTCTTGAGAATGTACTAATGCCCACCATGATCTCCGATTCCCCTCTCCGGTGGTTTGGGTCGCGATCGGACCACAGGGAACGAGGTCGTCACTTATTGAACCAGGTCGGACTCTCAAAACGGGTTGATCATCACCCGAATCAACTATCGGGAGGCGAACGCCAGCGTGTAGCCATTGCTCGGGCACTGATCATGGATCCGGATCTGCTGTTCTGTGATGAACCGACCGGGAACCTGGATCAGGAAACGGGCAAGGAGGTATATGACCTGCTGGAAAAACTACGAGCGGATCACCAGACCGCTCTCGTCCTCGCCACGCACGACGACGACCTCTCACGCCGTGCCTCACAGCGGATGACCATTGAAACCGGCCATTTACAGCCTCAGGAACCAGGCCCTCAAACTGAAAATTAAAAACGACAATTGTTGCCGATCAATGACTGCTGGAGGTTCCTTTTTTTCCCACCGTTTTGAAATTATAGCCCCCTTTCGAGTAACGTATGAGCCACATAATTATGTCTCACACTCCGGCGCGTCATCCCTCTACGCCCAGCATATTTTGATATTGCAAACCGGGTATGTCGCGCGGAGGATCTTCTCGGATCAGACGTTTTCAACGCTTAATCTCCAACAGGAGGAGGTCCACCCATGGATTACTTTGATTACGACGATGGTGAACTATATTGCGAAAACATTCCGGTCGAAGAAATCGTCGAGGACGTCGGTACGCCCTGTTACGTGTACAGTCGTCGCACATACAAGGAACACCTGCAAAAACTTCAAGATGCGTTCGAACACCTTGACCCGCTCCTCTGTTATTCCGTCAAAGCGAATACAAATCCCTCCATATTAAATGACCTGGAAGAACACGGAAGCGGATTTGACGTGGTTTCAGGAGGGGAACTTTCGGTTGTGCTCGACACCGGCGTCGATCCGAAGAAAGTGTTTTTCTCCGGGGTTGGAAAGTCCAGAGCCGAACTCCAGCAGGCCATCGATGCAGGAATACTTGCCATCAACGTCGAATCCGAACAGGAACTGGATACGATTGAGAAACTGGCGAAAGACGCCAATGAGAAACCGGGCATCTGTATCCGCGTAAACCCGGACGTGGATCCGGATACACACCGATATATTACGACCGGAAAAAAGGAAAACAAGTTCGGCGTGGATCCACGGTCGGCGTTAAACATGGCTGAAACCGCCCTCGAGTCGGATTACCTGAATTTCCGGGGACTTCACAGTCACATCGGTTCACAGATTACACAGGTTGAACCGTACAAAGAAGCTGTATCACGAAACGTGGACCTGATGAAGCAGCTGCAGGAACTGGATGAGAGTGTGCAGCTATTGAACATGGGCGGTGGTTTCGGCATTTACTACAAAGATCGCAAAGCCAAACCGGCCAGTGCATTTGCAGATGGCGTGACCCCCATCCTGGAAGACGAAAAGATTAATTTCACGATTGAACCCGGACGTTTCATTATCGGAAACGCCGGCATTCTGCTGACCGAAGTACTGTACAAAAAACCATCGGCCAACCGGACGTTTGTCATTTGTGACGCCGGCATGAACCATATGATCCGACCGGCCCTTTACGACGCGTATCACCGCATCTGGCCGGCCCACACGGATAGCAGTGTCAACGGTCGAGCCCCCAACGAGGAGAAATGGGAGGGGGACCTTGTGCAGTCCAATGTCGTCGGCCCCATTTGCGAGACAACGGACTTTTTCAGCCAGGAACGTGATCTCCCCCCCGTTCAGCAGGGTGATCTGCTGAGCCTATTCTCAGCGGGCGCGTACGGGTACGTGATGAGCTCACATTACAACATGCACCCGCGTCCGGCAGAAGTTCTCGTGGACGGTGATCAGTATCGACGCATCACGCGCCGTGAAAAACTTGAGGATATGACCAATCAGTTCCTTACCGACACGAAATGGAAAACGTCCGGTCAGGAATAACCTGAAGTCTATTTGAAAACGACACTGAATGCGATATAATTGCCTGACCAATTGTTTCGCTTCAGGGGCGCCCGTATATTTTTATGTCCCACATCGAATAATTTGTCTCTCATCGCTTTTGTTAACGGATTATGGAACAGCTTTCCCCGGAACAATTAATTCGCGCCGGTGTACACTACGGACATGACACCAGCCGGTGGAACCCGAAGATGAAGCCGTACATTTTCAGCTCTAAAAACAAAATTCACATCATCGACATTCGGGAAACCATTCGGGGACTCATCGTCGCGAAGGAATTCCTGAAAAATGTGGTGGCCGGCGGGGAAGATGTCCTGTTTGTTGGTACCAAGTATCAGGCGCGGGAACTGCTCCGCCGAAAAGCGGAAGAGAATGATGTTCCATACGTGGTGGATCGCTGGCTTGGAGGAACCCTCACGAACTTTAAGACCATTCGAAGTCGTCTGGATCGGCTCGAAGAAATTGAACAGTGGGAAGAAGACGGAACACTTGATCTGTACAGTAAAAAAGAACAGTCAGCCATCCTTCGGGAAAAGCGAAAGCTAATCCGCAATCTTGGCGGCATACGTGACCTGGATGAACTTCCCGGAGCAATGGTCGTCATTGATCCACTGATGGAAGAAATTGCCGTTTCTGAAGCGAACCGCGAAGACATCCCGATCGTTGCTCTCATCGACACGGACGGCGATCCGTCGAAAGTGGACGTTCCGGTTCCCTGCAATGATGAAGCGATGAGGGTCATTGACATGATGGTGGATGAACTGATCGCTGCGGTGAAGGAAGGCCAGGAAAAACAGGCTCAGATCTACGAAGAACAACAGCAGAAAAAACAACAGGAACAGAAACAACAGTCGAGTTCCGATCAACAGAAGGAAGCATCCTCTGAGGATCAGAATCAATCGGAACCTTCTGAAAACAAGGATGCGGGTGCAACTTCCGCAGAAGGATCGGACAACACCGAACCCTCAACTTCCACGCCGGAAACGGAAGAAGAAGCAACCGCATAACTGCTTCCCAATGTGATCGATGTCGGTCTGATATTCGACCTTCACCCCTCCTCTACGAAAAAAATTTTTAGCTTATATTTTGTGAATCATTACACGGGAGAGAACGATGAGCGACGTTGAGATGGATGAAATCAAGGAACTTCGAGAGCGTACAGGTGCCGGTTTAATGGACTGCCGGGAGGCTCTGCGTGAAACGGAAGGGGATATGCAGGCTTCCGTCAAATACCTCCGTGAAAAAGGAAAGGAAGTACTTGATGAAAAGTCCGGCCGAAAAACGAAAGAAGGGAGTATCGGCACCTATACTCATGCTGAAGGAAAAGGAGGCGTCATCGTCGAAGTCAATTGTGAAACGGACTTCGTCAGTCAGAACGACGAATTTACCGAACTGGTCAACGAACTCTGCCTTCAGATTTACGGCATGAAACCCTCTGTGATCGAACGAGACGACCTCGACGACGATGTCGTCGAAGAACAGGAAAAACTATTCGAAAAAGAAGCACGGGAAGAGGGGAAGCCGGACGAGGTCATTGACCAGATTGTCGAAGGAAAGATGGAGAAGAAATTCTACAAGGAACATGTGCTCCTCGAACAACCGTACTTCCGTGACGATGACGATGCACAGACGGTTGAGGATATGATCCAGGAATATGCATTAAAGTTTGGCGAAAACATCTCCGTCCGTCGTTTCGAACGATTTGAAGTCGGCCAGGACCTGGACAATTCGATCACAGCTTCTCTCGAAGACGACGATTCGGAAGAAGAGTAATTCGGTTCTCACCTCCCATACCCCGGTCTCATGAGTCGGAAACAATACGAACGGGTCATTCTAAAAATCAGTGGAGATGCCTTCGGTCCCCCTGACGGAAAGGGGATCAATATGGACGAAGTCGAATCCATTGCTAAACGCATCATCGAGGCTCATGAACTCGGAACAGAAGTGGCCGTCGTCGTGGGCGGGGGAAACATTGTTCGTGGCGCCGAGTTTCATTCCGACCTTGTGACCCCAGCAACGGCGGACTACATGGGGATGCTCGCCACGACAATCAATGCTCTCAGTCTGCAGGACACCATCGAACATGATGGGCCTCCCACCCGTGTGATGACGGCCCTTTCCATGGAATCCGTCGCGGAACCCTTTATCCGTCGTCGGGCTATTCGTCACCTGGAAAAGGATCGAATCGTCATCCTCGCAGCCGGAACGGGAAACCCCCATTTTACCACGGACACGGCCGCTGCCCTCAGAGCCACGGAAATTGAGGCCGGAGCCGTGTTCAAAGCAACCAAGGTGGACGGGGTTTATGACAAAGATCCAAAATCACATCCGGATGCCCGCCGGTACGAAACGATCTCGTACATGGATGTACTCAGCAAAGACATCCGGGTCATGGATTCCACTGCGATCTCCATGTGCATGGAATTCAATCTGCCGATCGTGGTGTTTAATCTCAAGGAACAGGGGAACATCCTGCGAGCGATCAAGGGGGAAACCATCGGAACGTACATCGGTCCTGATGTCAGTTCACAATCACTCGATCAGTAAGTTTCATATCCGGTTGTTTCCGCCACCCCTTACCGGTCAATGTTTCCAGATCCCACGTTTCTGGGAACGTGCCTGATCTTCCAGTTTGAGAAATTCCGATTTCCTGCCATAGCTGTAATTGTGATACGCCTCCGCCCATCCCTCTTCGACCAATGCACGATTCAGCATCCGGTAATCCGTCTCCCGGTAGACGTAGGCCAGTAACCGGCCGTGCTCATCGTATCGCTGTCGGTCAAAGGAAAGGTAAATCACATCCGAACCCGCAAGAAATGAACGAGTAAACGACGTGGCCTGTCGTCCACCTTTCTCCCGTGAAGTATACGGTCCGGATATCTCCGGGGTATCAACACCAACCAGTCTGATTAACTGTCCACTGTACGTCCGTATCGTATCTCCATCCACCACAGCTCCGAATGAACGCACTTCCTCAATTTCTTCCGGAGCGTCGGAGGGGATCGAGCGAGAACAACCGGAGACAACCAGCAACACCACAGCAACAGCAACGAAGGTGAATCGATGGGTGTGAGGTTGGTCAGGCATGCCTCTAAAATTCCTATGACTGCTGGATCGCTGCTTCCGAAAGGTCCCTTTTCAGCCGATCCACCACGTCCTCCAGTTTCATGATCCGGGATCCTTTAAGTAACAATAAATCCCCGGCTCGGATCAGGTCCATTAATCGATCGGCCGCCTCCTCGACGTGATCAAAGCTATAAAGCGTGAATTCCGGCTCACCGGATCGGATCTCGTCCGCCGTGTACGCCATTTCACGCCCCACACAAAACACATGGTCAAGCTCTCGCTTATGAAGAAGCGACGCCCCAACCTCACGGTGCAGCTGTTCACTTTTCTCACCGAGTTCGGCCATGTCCCCGAGCAAGACGATCTTTCGACCGGACCGCTCGTAGTGATCAAGTTCATCAAGCACGAGCTGAACACTTCGGGGATTCGCGTTGTACGCATCGTTAATGATGGTGATATCCTCCACCTGTTCCACCTGCATCCGCATGGATGGAGGCTGGAAATCAGCCAGTGCGTCCGCCGCCTTCTCCAGGTCCACACCGGTTTTCTTCGCCACCATAAAACCGGCTAGCACGTTATATACATTCCAGGCACCCAGAACGGGTAGGCTGACCTGAAGCGCCCCGTTGAGCAT
Source organism: uncultured Planctomycetia bacterium (assembly GCA_964594615.1). Classification (GTDB taxonomy): domain Bacteria; phylum Planctomycetota; class MHYJ01; order CAYXQY01; family CAYXQY01; genus CAYXQY01. Next base: position 12,186 of record CAZQNZ010000026.1, on the reverse strand, counting down.
GAATTCAACTCCATTCATCGAGGATTCGACATGCGACGCCATCATCTCAGCGTCGTTGTATAGACCGAAACTATGTTCGGAAATTCCGAGGTCATCCATCACATCCCGCACGTGTTGATTATCTGCATTGTAAACGGCAAAACCATCACCGGTGAGGTGACGGAAGAGATCTGACTTCTCCTGTTTCACACCCTCAATAGACCCCAATCCCTTCAGGTGAGTTTCAGAGATATTGGTAAGCACACCAATATCCGGCTGTGCAATGCCACTCAACTCATCGATCTCCCCGGGCTGATTCGTACCGATTTCCAGCACGGCGTAGTCATGAACCGGATCCACTTTAAATAAGGTGAGCGGAACCCCGATGTGATTGTTGAAGCTCTCCGGTGCCTTGACCACGTTGTGCTCCTGAGAAAGCATATGGGCAATCACGTCCTTGGTCGTCGTTTTGCCCCCGCTACCCGTCACCCCCACAACCGTCGCATTAATGATGCCCCGGTAATACCGGGCGAGGTCACCAAGGGCTTCAAGGGTGTCTTCCACCTGAATCAAGCCAAATTCCTCATCCTCAACATCCTCCTCGGGAACGCGTGAGACGATCGCTGCCCGAGCCCCTTTGTCTTTGACCTCCTTGACAAAGTCATGTCCGTCAAACCGTTCTCCTTTGAGTGCAACGAAGAGATCGCCGTGTCCAATCTCTCGGGAATCCGTGCTGACATCCTGTATGACCCCTCCGGTTGGACGGGTGGCCCACTCCCCATTCACGGACCGATGAATGTCTTTGAGTTTCAACGACATCATGACGAAGTGATCAGGGCATGAACGACTTAAGACTTCACAAAGATTTAACGGATTACGGAATCCTGTTTTTCTCGCTCAAGATATTTTTCTGCGACCGCCCAGTCCTTGAACGGTTTCACGACACCGTCCTGTTTCTGAACCATCTCATGACCTTTCCCAAAAATAAAAACAGCATCTCCGGGTTCTGCATCCTCGATGGCCTGTTGGATGGCCGACTCCCGGTCCGGCTCCACAACGCATCCGCGCTGCCGTTGCACTCCCTCCATGATATCCTGAATGATCGCTTCCGGCTGTTCACTTCGTGGGTTATCACTGGTGACGTACATCTGATCAGCATACTCATCTACAACGCGCCCCATTTTCGGGCGTTTTCCGCGATCCCGATCACCACCACATCCGAACACAGCTCGCACCGTTCCCTCCACAAGTGGAGACACGCCGCTCAATACGTTTTCCAGTGCGTCCGGCGTGTGCGCATAATCAACGAACACCTGAAAATCTCCCTGCCAGTCGACCGGATCCAGACGTCCTCGAGCCGGTTCCACATCCTCCAGTACGGAACTCAATGCCGAAAGGTTCGCACCGGACAGTTCACGCACAGTCGCCACCGCAGCCAGCGCATTCTCAATGTTGTGCGTTCCCGGCAACGTCCAGTTCACGGAGGCGGTGTTCGTGTCCGAGTCGACCGTCCAGCTCGACCCCGTAATTTGTGAATCAGAAACGTCCGCGGTATAGCGGGAGTCCTCCGAACGACCGTATTCAACTACGCGCCCATCACAGGATGACCGCATGGCCGATGCAGACTCGTCATCCGCATTCACGATGCCGATACCGGTCTCGGGAAGCTGTTCAAACAATTTCGCTTTCGCGTCCCTGTACGCTTCCATCGAACCGTGGTAGTCGAGGTGATCCCTGCTGAGATTCGTAAACACGGCTGCATCCAGCGATACCCCGGCTATCCGATCCTGATCCAATCCATGTGATGAAACCTCCAGAACAGCATGGGAACACCCGTCTTCCTTCATCTGATCGAGAAGACTGTGGAGCTTGCACGGAGGTGGAGTGGTCCGATCCGAAGGAATGACCCGCTGTCCAACTCGGTTATCAATGGTTCCAATCAATCCGGTGCTGTGTCCGATTCCATCGAGCAGTTCGTGAATAAGCTTCACGGTGGTGGTTTTCCCATTGGTTCCGGTCACCCCGATCACCGTCATCTGATCCGATGGACGACCATAGAACTCGTCGGCACAGAGCCCTTCGGAACGTCGAGCGTTGCGGACGGTTACCACCGGCACCTCATTCAAACCCGGTTGATCACCCACCTCTTCCGCTACGATGGCACTCGCCCCCTTCTCGATGGCGTCGGGGATAAACTCATGTCCATCGTGGGAAGTGCCACGAACGGCAATGAATAAATCTCCCTCGTCCACCTCTCGAGAATCTGAGGTCACCCCCGTGATGGTGGTATTGTCAAACCGCGGTTTTGATATGAGTTGATCTTCATCGTCGAGCCGAGTCGCAATCTGTTTGAATTTCATGTCCATGGTTGAACGACTTACTGGCGGTGCGGCAGTTAACATGTATCCCCTCCAAGTTTACAACTTACGCAGTACAGGCGAAAAAAACAACAAAGTTTACCTCTTACTCGATCGTTCTCCGGTCTTCGCGTCCACGATTCGGTACTGGCTTGCCCGTTCAAAAATCCGGCGTACCATGGGACCGACCACCTGCCCCCCGGCGTATCCCTCCTGTGCTTCGTCGACAAATCCCCCCACAACCAACTCCGGATCATCAACCGGTGCAAACCCGACAAAAACGGACAGATACTTGGATTGATCCGTGTATTTCTTCGAGGTACCCGTTTTCCCGGCGATACGAATCAGATCGGATTGAACAGCTGTTCCGGTCCCGTCCGTCACCACCTTCCGCATCATGTTCCGCATCTTTGATACCGTGGACTTCTTGAGAATACGCTTGATTTTCATGCGCCTTTCGATCAGTGTTTCCTGGCCAATCCGCCGCGCAATCCGTGGTCGAACCCGGTATCCACCATTCGCGAAAATACAGAATGCGTTCACGACCTGTAGCGGTGTGGTCAGTATTTCATGGCCCATCGGTACAGACGTCTGGGTATAAATCTCATTCCAATCGGACGGCGATTGTACCGAGCCCGGATCCTCACCCGGCAATCCGATGCCTGTCGGTTCGCCAAATCGAAACCGTTTAATCCAGGGCCTCAGTCGATCGCCCAGCTCCACACCGATTTTCGCCATACCGATGTTGCTGGATTTTGCGATGACATCGGTCGCTGATAATTCACCGAAGGACTTATAATCATGCAGCAGTCGTGTCCGGTACTTCCAGGCTCCATCCTCACAGAAAATACGGGTTTCAGGTGTCGCTACTCCCTCTTCCAGCGCAGCTGCCATCACAAATGGTTTGAGTGTCGATCCCGGTTCCACCGGATCCGTTAGCGCCCGGTTACGGCGTTCACTTTCGGTCGATTCGTCAAAATCAGATGGGTTGAACGATGGTCGGTTTGCCATCGCTTTAACCGCCCCGTTCGACGGGTTCATAACAATCACGGAGGCCCAGTTGGGTTTGTGCTTGTCGTTCAACCGATCCAGTTCCTGTTCTACGATCTGTTGCAGAGTCAAGTTTATGGTCAGACCGATATCCGTTCCCTTTTTCGGTCGCACCTGATTCTGCCTTGACGACGTGTACATCAATTTCCCCGTGCCGTCCCGGGTATATTCGATACGGGCCGGATCCCCCGTCAGTAGATCGTTGTATTGCAACTCAATACCACCTAACCCTTGCCGGTCGGATCCAACCATGCCCAGCACGTGAGCAGCCAGTGCATCATGAGCATAGCGACGATCGTACTCCCGGCGGAAGCGGACCCCTCTCAACTCCTCCTGTCGAATCCGCTCGACCACACTGGGTGTAATCCGTCGTTCGACCCAGACAAAACGATCTTCCTCACGGCTTAACTTTTTCTGCAGTGACTCCCTGTCAACGTCCAGGAGACGGGCCAGTATCCCCGCAGTTCTTACCGGTTCTTCCACCAGACCGGGATCGGCAAACACAGACATCCGATGCTGAGATGTCACGAGCAACCGTCCCCGGTCATCGACGATCGCTCCCCGTGGGGCTTCTGCTTTTTTATTTCGATCGCTCTGAACGGAACGCTGAGAGGCGTATGAACGATGTTTGTAGATCTGAAGGTAATACAGCCGGCCGACCAGTGCCATGAAAAGAACGATTAACCCCCCTGCGTAGAGAGACGTCCACCTGTAAAATCCCGCCGCGACGGTCGAATTAGTTCGCTCATCATTCATTGGCCCACCCGGATCGCGTATTGCGCCCCTTCGGACTCCTTGCCGGAAACAAGTCGTCGCTGTCGAATGACACGCTTCATCTCATGCGGTGTGAGCAGCTGATGTCCGGACTCACTTGTCGAAATGAGATTTAATTTTCTCTTTTTCATCATGTTTCGCAATCGAACCGGAGATCGTAACTGTTCAAACTGAAGACGGACCTGTTTGTAACTTCTTCGCTCACGACGTAGCTCTTTCTGTGTTTCCGTAATGCGATACTGCAGTTTACGGATCTGAAGATTGTTCCAAACAGTTGCCATGGAAAACACTGTAAGCCCGGTCAGGATGACGATAACACGTGACATTACGACCCCGTGTATTCAATTGCTCGAAGCTTCGCACTGCGCGAAGATGGGTTTTTTCGTACCTCTTCCTCATCCGGTTGCAGAGGGGTTTCGGTGATCCGTCGATAATATCCCGCCTCCTCGCCGGCCCGGAACGCTTCTTTTACGCGTCGGTCTTCCAGGGAATGAAAACTAATGATACAGGCCCGGCCATTCGGCGTTAGCAGATCGGGTAGCTGATCCAGTAGTTTCTCCAGGTTCTCAAGTTCTTTGTTCACCTCCACCCGCAACGCCTGAAAGATACGGGCCGCTGTTTCGTTCCTTCGGTAATCACCGGTGATGGATGCGATCGTGTCCAGCAGATCAAACGTCCGTCGAAATGGACGATGCTCGCGTTCCTCCACGATCCGATCTGCAATCTTGCTCCCAAATCGGTTCTCCCCGTGATCTTGAAACAACCTCGTCAACTCCTCTTTTGAAGCCGAGTGAAGAAGATCCGCAGCCGTCTGTTCGGCATCCGGATTCAATCGCATGTCCAGAAACTCATCCTGCTCGAATGATAATCCCTTACCACCCTCACGCAATTGATCCATGGACCAACCAAGATCAGCAAGAACACCATGCACGTTCATCATCCCCCAATCATCGAGAAGTTCCCGAGCATCTGCAAAATTTCCCCTCTGAAACCGCAAGTCACACGCTTTGTCCTCCGGGTCAAATGAGATGTTCCGGATGCTTTTCGGATCCCAATCAATTGCCAGGTACAAGCCGTCGGATCCCAGCTCCTCCATAAGCTCCTCCGCATGCCCACCCGTTCCAAATGTGCAATCGAGAATCACTTCGCCCTCGGAGGGAGCCAGGAACGAAACCACCTCCTGGACGAGTACCGGCCGATGTAACGACGGATCCTCCGATGTCACGAACGATTAAAAGAAACTGGCGGCAATGTTGTCGAGAAACGAAAATCGATCACGGAGTTTATTCCGATCGATTTCGCGGAAAAGGTGCTCCACGTCCGCGCTCAACTCCGGTCCCTGGTCTCCCGGAAATTTTTTCCTCACACGCTTGACCCGGGAAACGACTTCTCGCAGTTCATCTCGTATCTGCTCCGCATCATCCACGGACACCTCTCCTTCATCCAGCTTGTGCAGAAACGCCCGCACACGCTGTACGGCGCTTTCCTGATCGGACTCTGTCACTGTCATCATGAACCTCCTTTGAAATTCAAGAACAACTCAAAGACCCTTGACTCTGGTCCAATTATTTCACTTACATACCCGGCTCTTCATCGTAAAGTCCCTCTTCGAGATGGTGTGCTTCGTCTTCAAGAACGTCATTCACAGCTGACCACGTCGAACGATCCCAGACCTCCATGTGGTCAATCCCTCCAACAACCTTCACCTCTTTCTTCAGATGCGCCGTTGAGATCAATCGATCCGGCAAATTAATCCGCCACTGGCTATCCAGCGTACAGAAATCCGCATCCCAGGCCAGCTTCCGCAGGAACCATTCGGAGCTCTTCTGTTGTTTGGCCTTCTCCTGAATACGCTCCGCCCGTTTTTCCCATGCGGACTTCGTGTACATTTCCAGAAAGGTTGTGGGATCATCCGCCTCCTTTGAATCCAGCAGGGACTTGGAAACCTTCGTCACGTACAAACCGTTCTCCCCCTCCTCTTCATCGAGGGAATCACGAAATTTAGAGGGAATAACCAGCCGGCCTTTCGTGTCCAGCTTGTAATCGTACTGGCCGACAAACATGAACACCCTCCTTCAAACACTTGGCACCAACTGGATAACACTCTCTTCCATTTCCTTCCACAATATACCACTTTTATACAGAACGTGCCCGATTGTCAAGCACCCATACGTCATGCTTCCCGAACACGGGACCGGACGCTTCAACGGCATGCCGAAACTATATAACGATATGTAGGCTATGTATCTGAGAAATAAGACTATGTTGTGGTCAAGAGTGCTGTCATTTCAGAATCCCAAAAAGAAACACATTGAATCATGGAACCAGTTCATGAGGATTCGTCCGTCCCCCGCGTCCCACTTCGTCCCACAGTACCCTGAAACAGGGAAAAATCAGTTGATCTCCCAACTTCCCAGCGCAAAAAGGAGTTGTCGTTAAAAATTGTTGGAGATTCTGTTAGAGTAGTTTGATCTTATGCATTTTGTTGACTTGAGGATAGTGGAATGGGTAACGGTGAAACAGACAATCGTCAATGGCGGAGCGCCCCCGGAGACAAAGGCAAATCGGCGCGGCGATGGGTGCAGCGGAATGACACCCGCATCGAACGTGTCATCGATCTGCTTGAGGCCAATTTCGGTCAACCGGAGCAGCCCGGCAAGCGGAAAGCCCTGCAGGTACTTGTCCTCACCATCCTCAGCCAGAATACCACGGATCTAAATGCACTCTCCGCCTATGAGTCGTTAATGAAATCCTTTCCTCCGGACGGGTATGACCGCCCCGACCAGCTCGATCTTCCACGGGACGACGAGGGAAACATCGATTCCGTCGAGATCCGTATGTCGCAGGTGGCGGATACACTTCCGTCCCCCGATTGGGATCGAGTCCGTTCGGCACCCGTTGAAGACGTGAAAGACGCCATTAAGACCTGTGGACTTCAGAATACCAAAGGCCCAGCCATCCAGAATGTGCTGACCTGGCTTCACGAAGAGCACGGACGATACGATCTGGATGCACTGCTTACCGACTGCTCGGCCGGGGAATGCATTGAACTACTCAGTGACATTAAAGGCATCGGAGCCAAAACAGCCGCAGTAACCATCATGGAAGCAACGGAAAAGGACACCTGCCCTGTCGATACACACGTGCATCGCACAGCCACCCGGATCGGACTGGTTGAACCGTCGGGTAGCCGAAACAAAACCTTCCGGGAACTGAATGAGATCCTTCCGAAGGGAAAGGGGTTCTCCTTACACCACAACCTGCTGACCTTCGGACGAGAGATCTGTACCTCCCGGAACCCGTCCTGCGACGAATGCTTCCTCAATCGGATCTGCCGGTACTACCGAAATGAGGTCCAGGGAGATGACATGACGACAAAGTATACCTGACTGCCGGCTCGTTTCAGATCCGTTCTTCATGACCGCTGGACTCGGTTGGTCCACCCGAACCTCATCTTTGATTCTCATCTGCTGGACTAAACACGTCTCTTCCACAACAGGGAACCTTGGCCCAATGAACGGCTCAGATGGAGATGTGCGGCAGAGCAATGGGGAAAATGTTCCGGTTCGGTTCGGTTCGGGCCTGAACCGAAACGGACACCGCCCCGGGAGGTCTTCGTGACTCAACCTCGGATTGGAACGGAATGTGACTCGGGCTAGTTGTCGGAACTCGAACCGTCCGATTCATCCCCATCTGCACTGCTGGAGCTTTTGGAGGACGTTTCGTTTCCATTAGTACCACTGCTTTCTTCACTTGAGGTACTGGATGACGCTTCATCCCCGGAATCCGTACCCTCCGTATCCGTCTGACTGCTCTGACCCGTCGGTTCCGTCTCCTTCGAACTTGAGGGGTCCGAAGTGTCTTCCGAATTGCTCGAACCATCTCCCTGACCCGAGCCATCGTCGTCCTCTTCCTCCTTGATGAGATCTCCGGGACTTACGATCGTTCCGCGATCCGTGGAAGAGAGGGCATAGACCGGAATGAGTTGTTCCGCCTGACGTCCGCCGAATCGTCCCCCGAATCCCGTGATGCTTTGAATCACTCGCTGCGCCATGTCTTTCGTTTTCAGACTGCTTATGTATACATCCTCCCCGTCTTCGGAGGACGTGCCAACGTAAAATTGGGCCCGAAATACCAGCAGCTGATTGGACTTACGCCATTCTCCCAGGTACAGGACGGTCTTTGGATTGTTGAGCCCGTACTTTGCCTTTTTTTCAGCGGGAATATTCTGTTGCTTGGCGGGCACGGATATCGGCGCCTCCGCTCGTTCGGCGCTCAACGACGACAGGGTACTTGAAAGCCCCTCCGCTTCGTTCTGATTGAGATTTCGCTTCGTAAGCGGAATCGATTGGACTTTCCCTCCCTGCCCTTTCCATTTCAGCTGCTGATTTTCCCAGAGGACCGGGGCATTTCGTGGAAGTAGCCCGTCAGCGTAGTAATCCCCAGTAAACAACTTCCACTGAGGTTCCGAGCCGGACGAATCATCATCTCCTGATGTCTGCCCATCAGAACCATTGTTCTGGTCCGAACTTTGAGAATCTTCCGAACTCTCATTCCGCCGAAGTACGTACAGTTTGTCTTGTTGCTTCAGAGCAATGAGTGGAACCTCTTCCTGATCGTAGGACAAAATATCTTTGTTCACCCACTCCTGGGTGTCTAGGGGCAACTCGGAAAATTCACTCCGCCCGAGACGTATCTCAAACTTGTCCTGATTCGTGGCATTGTAGTAATAAATCGATTCCTGATCACTTCCTCCTCCGCCAAATTGTCCGGGTCCGGATTCCGTGTAACCGGTTACGCGCTTTCCCAGCACGACTTCACGCACGATGTTATTCGAGTCATCCTTCAGCACAATGCGACGCCGATTGGATGGATCAAGCCCAAATCTGTTCAGATTGGCCTTTTCCCGAGCCTGAACCGTGCCCCGCTTCAATTTACGCAGCGGCTTGAGGATGCGGTTTTGAACCTGATCTCCCTGCACACCATAGTTGTGATATGAGGCGAGTACCCACTTCGGTTCATAATCGGCACGGTACGGTCCTTTGTCCATCGTGGGTTGGACCGAACTGGTGGATTGTTGCTGTTGTTGCTGTTGCCCCTGCGTTCCCCCCTGCTGGCCCGACTGCTGATCTTGCTCGGGCACTTTCCGCAAGACAATCTCTTCTTCACCCCCCTTCAATTCAATGGTGCTGATCTTGCTGACGTTCAGGTTTGCGAAAACAGGCTGGTCTTCACCGGTGCCCACCTCTGTGGGCTCCGGTTCCTGTTGGAGACTCCATACGTAAAAACCGGCAAATACAACCAGAAGCACAACTTCAAGAGCAATTAGCTTTCTTCTCATGATGATTTCAGCAATACGTTACGATTCGATATCCGTACGACCCATCCTCATCATACCCCAGCGCAGCAGACCAAATAGAATGACGAGTAATGGGGCCAGTCCGACCAGTAAAATCCTGAAAACGGACCGCTGCGTGTCGGTCAACTGTGCGAGATTGGGTGTAACCGTTTCTTCACGTTCAAGGTTCAACTCCTGCTCTTTACTCCGTCCCATGTGATTGACCGAACCGGTGGAAAGGATTTCGTTGGGGGATGGATTAACTTGTTCACGAAGCAATGTCGTGAAAATACGGTTCATCTGTGAAATCTTGAACATGTCTGCGTCCCCCGTCAGGATCAACTCTCCTGAGTCAATCTCCTTCACATGCTCGTCCTGCTTCTGCTTTGTTTCATCCGAAGACGAGGTCGAGCCCTCGTTCTGATCCGCACTGGATCCATCAGACGATGTGGTTCCCTGTTCGGACGAACTGTTCTGTTCGTCCGAGGACGAATCATCGTTTTTCATGGATTCGGGGATGGCATCCGATGAAAACGCCGATGACAGGGACCCGCTCAGAGAAACAACCAGATCCCGTTTCTTTTTCGGGCGATCGGTGGTTTCAATCGAAAACCCCTGGGTGGTATCCCTGTGTAGCTGATTCATGGCCGACCCCCTCGGTCCTCGTCCTCCGGACGGTTTGTATTCAACCGCCAGATCGGTCGTGGTGAACCACGGTTCGTACGTCACTCCCTCCACGTCATCCACCGGCTCGAACGACATGGGATACATCACCAGTGGTTGACCCACACGGTCCACGAAGGCCGGCGTCTTCCCGGCCGCCACCGGCTTGGCCTTGAACATAAACGGAATTTCGGCGTTGACCATCTCCTGTACCCGGCGCGTGCGGGTCTCTCCGCCAAACGTGCGCACTTCTCGTTCACGAACAACAGGAATGTTCGCACGGATCTCGGATTGATCAAGCGTGACGTTTTTACTGCCTTCCGCACCGTACGATTCAATCAGATCAAGAAGCGTTTTCTGGTTCTGATTCCCGGTGAACAGAAACCCTCTGCGTTCCCCACCCCCTCGTCTCATCGGCATCCGAGATCGGGACTGCTTAAGACCAATGGGATCTGCAGCAATGATCACCTTCCCCCCCTTCATGATGTACTGGTCCAGGGCGTACAGATCGCTTTCCGGAATTTGTCGATTTGCCAGTACCAGCAGAACATCAAGATCCGAGTTCGCCGGATCGGGAAACCGTTCGCCCTCTTCCAGGAAAATCCGATCCACCACGCCGACGTCCCGAAGCTTGGTTTCAAGATCCTGATATGAACGCGTGTCCTCCCGGCGCTGTGGTTCGGGCGGAGATCCCCCACGTTGCATGCGACGTCGAGGTTGCTGAATACGTGGAGGGACGTACATACCGATATTGACAAGTTCCGGATTCAGCGCATACTGAATTTCCTGCGAGATGATGTTCTCAAGGTTTGCGACGTCATCCTTATCAATCTTGTTTACAATCCGATCATTGGCTCCATATGTGATCATCAGGGACGAGTAGAATTTATATGGTTGTTCCTGCCCCTGACGATTCACGGTTTCGGACATCGGAACGATGCCTTTTCGGGTCATTTCATTCTTCACAGATGAGGGGATAGCACGTCTTGCCCCATCGGTCGGATCAATGACCTCCACCTGCACATTTTCACCACCGTATTGTTTGTACAGCTGGAGTAGATTCGATACATCTCGCTCAAGGTTTATGTATTCCGGCGTTCGCGGTGCCAGACCGGGTGAGTGGTAATATGTGATTTTTAACAGATCATCCACCCCCCTCAGCAGCTTAATGGACGGTTGCTGAAGCGTGTACAACCCGGATCCGGAAAAATCCGTGGCAAGTGTTGATTGTGAGACATTGAGATTCGCGAAGAGAAAAATCAACACCAGCAACGAACTGGTGATCACGTTGTCCGTGAGTATTTCATTCTTGCGTCGGTTCATGGCAGTCACTTAAGCAGTGTATTTCCAGCCTCGAAGGACCGAATGATTGAGAAACAGGAACACAATCGTAGCCGACAGAAAGTAAACGACACTCTTCATATGAAGCACACCCTGAGAAATCTGTTCGAAGTGGGTTCGCGGGCTGACGTACGAGACGACCGAAGCGGAACCGGGCCAGTTCTCACTCAGCAGTGAGATCACCTGATTTTCTCCGAGAAATGTGACAATACTCGTAAGCAACAGGGTCACCACAAACGCCAGTATTTGATTTCTTGTCAGAGAGGAGACGTACAGACCAAGGGAACAGAATGCCCCCCCGAGCAGGAACGTGCCGAGATAACTACCCACCACCGGCGCCCATGGAAAAGCCATGCCCGGTTCCGTGATCAGACTCACAAGAAGCGGGATCGGCAATGTGAACAACACCGCCACACAGATAAAGCTCCATGCGCCGAGAAATTTTCCGAGCACAATTTCCGAGAGCCGAATCGGAAGCGTCGTCAGCACTTCAATCGTACCGCTGTTCCGCTCCTTCGACCAGACCCCCATCGTGATGGCGGGCGCAAGTACCACAAGAAGCCATGGCATCCACTTGAATAACGGTGCCACCGTGGCCTGCCCTCTTGCAAAAAAATCCTCCCGAATGACAAACAGAAACCCGCACCCGAGCAGAAACGCCGAAATGAACACATAAGCGATGGG
>CAZQNZ010000025.1:0-22483 GCA_964594615.1 uncultured Planctomycetia bacterium | reverse complement strand
CAGTGCGTGGCGCCGGCATTGCATTTATCACCTTGCGGTTTGGCTGGCTTTCGGTAGTTCTGTGCCCCATTTCGATCCGGTACGGTTTTATGCGGCAGCCAATAGGGCGCTGTATCCCGCAGAAGCGCCGTGCCGCAGCAACGGCATGGCTTGATAGCATACAAACCGACTCCGGGTATAGTTATAGTGACCAGGGTGGGCAGGTACTGGTACGATCTATGCAGTTACGTAGGAAGATTTGCTGCAAGCGGAAGTGGTGTGCCGGACACGTTCTGCCCCCCGATCCCCTCTTTCACTTTTTATACACGCTTACTGATCGGAGCACTCAATCACTTCGCTTCAGCAGCCTTTTCCGCAAGGGTGGCACCGTGGGTCACCGGATGCAAACCGGGCGGGAGCATTCAAGCGGGCGGCAACGGGCATGCATCATCCCACGTGCAAATCATACGGAAGGACGTTCCTGGATTTCACGAACCCCAACGTGCCAGCCGGTGGAGGAAAAACGTCCGATAAAAAAATCGAATATTTTTTAGTGTGTTCTGCAGGAGCCGAGGGAAGATCAGCCATTCTGTTCGGTGTTTGTTAGTGTCCACAGGGGGCCTTCCCGGGGTCCGTTGCGGTCGGTTCGTTGAAGCTGGAACGGACAGGTCCACAGGCGTCCGTCAAACCGGCCGGCAAAACGGGTTTCGGGATGGATTTCCGTGAGACGGCAGGTCCCTTTATCCACACGCTGAACCCGTCCTCGGTCCCCGGACACGGGGCCTTCGTAGGTGAGATACGCTGTTCGATGATCCTGTATCCGTTCAACGGCCAGTTCTTCGAACGAATCCGGCAGCTGATCCCGATACAGGGACCAGGTCCAGAGGGCCTCGTCGCTCTCGATCATCAGGTCGAAGTGATGCGGGTTCGTGTCGTGCTCCAGTACCACAAATCGGCGTTCAGAGGTCGAGGTCATACTTCTTAATCCGGCGTGCCAGGGTGCGTGGACTGATGTCAAGGATGTCGGCGGCTTCCTGTCGATTGCCGTCCACCATTTTGAGGGTGTTGATAATCAGGTGACGTTCGGCTTCGTCGATGCTCATACCGGTCAACTGGAAATGTTCGTCCCGTTCTCGGTCGTCGCCGTGGATGTAATCGGGAATACTGTCTACGTCCAGGGTCTGACCGACGGTTTTGACCACCATGCTTTCGATGCAGTTTTTGAGTTCACGGACGTTTCCGGGCCAGGAGTAACTGACAAGGGCTTTGTGGGCGTCGGCGGTCAGGTCGCGAACGTTTCGCCCGTGGCGCTTGTTCGACCGTTCGATGAAGTGGTCAATCAACAGGTTGAGGTCCTCCGGACGCTCGCGCAGCGGGGGCAGGTTGATTTCGACGACTCGCAGTCGATGAAGCAGGTCCTGTCGAAACGCGCCTTCTTCAACCCGGTCCTCCAGGTCCCGATGGGTGGCCGCAATGATCCGGACATCCACGTTGATGGGCTCGTTTTCGCCGAGGCGTGTTACTTCCCGGTATTCCAGTACACGAAGAAACTTGGTCTGGGTTTCCAGCGGCATGTCGCCGATCTCGTCCAGGAAGAGGGTGCCCTGATCGGCAAATTCAAACCGTCCCTTTCGCTCCCGGTGCGCACCGGTAAAGGCGCCTTTGGCATGGCCGAACAGTTCGCTCTCCAGGGTTCCTTCGTTGAGGGCGGCACAATTGATGGGCACGAACCGATTCTTAGAACGGCGGCTGTTCCGGTGAAGCGCCCGGGCAATCAGCTCTTTTCCGGTACCGGTTTCGCCCTGAAGAAGCACGGTGACGTCGGTGTCGGACACCCGTCGAATGGTCTCGTACACCTTCAGCATCGCGTCGGATTTCCCGACGATCCCCCCCAGATCCAGGTGTTCAACGTGACGCTGCAGAGCCCCTTCCCGGTCCTCCTCCTGCACCCGTGCGGGAAGGGCGACGTCGTCCTGTTTGTACTGTTCAAGAACGTCATGAACAAGCTCCCGCAATTCATCCAGTTCAAACGGCTTGCGGAGGTAGTCGACCCCGGATTCCTGCACGGAATCCAGAGCGGATTCGGAAGTCGGATAGCCGGTCAACAGAATGACGGGAACGTCTCGGCCCCTGGAACGGATCTCGCGCATCAACTCCAGCCCACTCTTCGGCTTCATGACCATGTCGGTAATGATCAGGTCGACGTCCTCGTTTTCCAGCACCTCCAGCGCTTCGTGTGCTCCGGCGGCAACAAGGCAGCGAAGCCCTTCTCGTTCCAGGCTTTCCGCGGTGGCCTCGGCATGGTCGACGGCGTCGTCGACAATCAGTGCACGCGGCCTCGATTTTTCAGGCTTGTCGGTCATGACTGCACCACCTGTTCGGATTGGGCCGGTGGAAGTTGAATGTGCACATGGGTTCCTTTCCCGGACGGGGAGGTTAATTTGATGGTCCCGCCATGTTCCTGAATGATCCGACGGCTGATGGGCAGGCCCAGTCCGGTGTTCCCCTGTTTTGTCGAGGAAAACACGTCAAATGCCCGCTCCAGCTGCTCCTCCGGCAATCCCGGTCCGGAATCCGCGACGGTGAGCAACACGTTTCCGTCATCGGTTTCTTCAGTGCGCACACGAATGATGCCGTCGTCCACGGCCTTGAGTGCATCCATGGCGTTTTCGAACAGGTTTTTCAGGGCGCGATGAAAATGCTCGCGGTCAATACTCACCAGGGGGATTCCGGGGGACAGATCCCGCTTCAGGGTCACCTGCTGGTCGTCCATCCGGGACTCAATCCGATCCAGCAACTCGTCCAGAAACGTGTTTAGATCGATGTCCTCCAGCTGGAGGTCCAGTCCACGCGCAAACTGCAAGAACTGGTTGAGAATACGTTCCAGCTTCTCGGTCTGTTCACGCAACTGGCGAATGCGCTTGTAGGCGTCTCGCTCGCGCTGGGTTTCCGGCTGCTCCCAGTCCTCCTCCAGCAACTGCACATTGATGTTGATGGTGCTCAGGGGGTTGCGCATTTCATGCGCGAGACCCTCGGCCAGGGTGCCGATAAATGCGAGCTCGTCGATGTCCTGCTGATCCCCTTCGTCCCCGCTACTCCTGCTCCTGTTCCGGTTTTGTGTCATCGCTGGAGGTGTTGTTGGAATCGTCCGCCTCGTTTGAAGAAGAGGCCTCAGACTCTTCGTCTTCGTCGGGAGAAGGCCTCATCGATTTTGTGGTCTGCTGGGGCGTGTCCAGCTCATCGGACGGCGTCTCCGGTGTCTCCGGTGATCGATTCAGGGTATCCGTCTCACCGGTCACTGATTCGGCCTCTTCATCCAAACTGTCCGCCTCGGGCGGCTGTGCATCCGATGCATCCGCCTCCACCTCGTCTTCCTCCACGCCGTCATGGTCACCTGTGCCTCCGCCCGGACCGTCCTTGTGCTCCTGTTCGTCTTCCAGCTCGTCTTCGAGACCGAGGATTTCATAAATCTGATGACGTTCCAGACTTTCTCGTTCGATGAGGGCCTCGGCCAGATCGTCGAGTTCCTCGCGATGCTCTTTCAGGGTCTCCACGGCGTTTTCGAAGCAGGAAGAGGTGATCTCGGATATTTCTTCGTCCACGATCTGGGCCGTTTTCTCGCTGTAATTGCGCTGTGACCCGATGTCCTGGCCGAGAAACACTTCGTCGTCGCCGTTTCCGAGACTGACGTGACCAATCTTCTCACTCATGCCGTAATCACAGACCATGTTATGCGAAATCTCCTTGGCCTTTTTCAGGTCATCTCCGCCGCCGGTCGTGAAGGTGTCAAAGATCAGGTGTTCGGCAGCACGCCCCCCCAGAATGACCTGCAGGCGGGCGAGCAGGTACTCCCGGGAGTAATTAAACTTCTCCTCCTCGGGGATCTGCTTCGTACATCCGAGACTGCGCCGTCGCGGAATGATCGTGACCTTGAACAGCGGGTCGGCGTGTTCGGTGAACTGAGCCACGATGGCGTGCCCGGCTTCGTGATAGGCCACCAGCCGCTTGTCTTCTTCGGAAAGAACAAGTCCCTCTCGTTTTCGACCGAGCATGATCCGGTCCATGGCGTATTCAAAGTAGGGCATGCGCACTTTCGTGTCCTCTTCCCGAGCCGCTTTTATGGCTGCCTCGTTGATCAGGTTTTCCAGGTCTGCACCGGAAAATCCGGGCGTTCCCTGTGCGATGTGGTGGAGGTCCACTTCCTCCGCCAGCGGCACGTCACGCACATGGACGTCGAGAATCTGTTCCCGTTCCTTGACGGTGGGCATGTCCACGGTAATTTCGCGGTCAAATCGACCCGGTCGCTGTATGGCCTGGTCGAGGATGTCGGGGCGGTTGGTCGCGCCGATGACCACAATGTTGTCACGCGGTTCAAACCCGTCCATTTCGGACAGAAGCTGGTTCAGTGTCTGTTCACGTTCGTCATGACCGCCGCCGACCCCGGCACCGCGTTTGCGGCCGACGGACTCAAGTTCGTCGATGAAAATAATCGCCGGCTTGTTTTCCTTGGCGGAATCGAACAGGTCCCGTACACGAGCCGCCCCCACGCCGACAAACATCTCCATAAAGGAGGAGCCGGTCAGACTGAAGAACGGCACGCCCGCTTCTCCGGCCACGGCACGGGCCATCAGCGTTTTACCGGTCCCCGGCGGTCCCATGAGAAGCACGCCCTTCGGAACGGTACCGCCGAGCTGATGAAACTGTTTCGGGTTCTTTAAAAACTTGATCACCTCCATCATGTCTTCCTTGGCGCTGTCCAGCCCGGCCACGTCATCGAAGGAGGTGTCCACCTGCGTTTCCTTGTCGAACACCTCTCCCTTCATCTTGCCGATGTTCATAATGCCGCCACCGGCCTGTCCGCCCATGCGACTGGACAGATAAAACCAGAAAACAATCAGAATAATGATGGGAATCGACGCATACAGCAGAAGACGCAGCCATTCATTCCCCTCCGTACCCAGGTTGTTCTGGGTGGGTTCGCTGTAAATGGCAAACGCGGTATCGACCAACCCCTGCAGATTGTGGTCCCTGGAGGAGGGAAGAATCGTTTTGAACCGTCGGACCGTCGTTGTTTCGCCGTCCTCCTGATCAATAAGGGACACCTTCGGAAAATATTGATCCCCGAGGTCCTCCCATTTCTTGCCCTCCGGCAACTCCTCCCGGTTGATCGTGATTTCTTTGTCGCTTTCAACGGCCTCTTTCAGCCGGGTGAAGGACGGATCGGTCACCGATTCGCCGTCGATCTCGATGCTCTTGACTTCGCCGGGGGCAAATTTCCCACGGAGTTCCTCGTTGTCCTCGACCAGTGTCTTGACCCGCCCCTTCCGGAGTTGTTCTTTGAACGTCTGATACCCGATCTTCTGGTACTGTTCGCCAATGAGAAACTGACTGACCAGTACCACGAGCAGAACGATCCCAATGACCCACAGAAGCAGATTTCGAGCTTCTTTATTCATATTGGTAACGAATCAGGTCGCATGAGAAGAAGATATGAATCCCCGTCGCACCGTGCTGCCTGTGCAAATTATCGTGCGGTGTGTGGCCGGGGCAGAGGACGGAACGCTCCCGCAACTCAACTACAGGAGGAAGGGAACGGAATGGATCAATGTCTTTCGGATGGAGGTCGTCTGGACCCCAATCCATCCACGTCCGATATCCGAACAATTCTTCACTGAAAACAGCAGGTCATACAGTTCCTTCATTGTACGATCCCGTCACCACGCTTTCAACTGGAATGAACAACCCTATAACCGGAATTCTGAAACGATGATCCGGTGGGGGTCAGAAACGGCACGGCCCGGGGCCGAACTCGAAACCGTCGGCCCTCCTCCGGACCCGGATCCCCGTCCAGCTGCAGCACCGGGTTTCCGTCGACCGGCTCAATGCGTACGTTCCCTCCCCGAACGGTGTGGTAATCCGGGTTGATCCCGGGCACGCCGATGCACCCGCTGACCAGGAACCGAAACAGGGCGGGGTTTCCCGGGGTGTCCAACCAGCTCACTTCGAACTGGCCGTTGTCCGGACGAGCGGACGGACTGAACATCAGGGGCCCGCCGTAATTTCGGGTATTGGCAATCTGTACGAAGGGGGCATCGGCAGCGCATTTTGTCCCATCGACGTACACATCGACCGGAACCGCCCGGTGTCCAAAAACGGTTTGCAGCCCCACCTTCGCATACGTCCACATCCCAGCCGCCCGGTCGCGACGGGCGTGGAAAGCGTGTACAACCTCCGCGTCGAAACCAATCCCCGCCATACAGAGAAATCGCCGTCCATCACAAACCCCTACATCGATCCAGCGTGTCAGCCCCTGTTCAAGCAGGGCAACCTGCTTGCGCACATCCCCCGGCATACGCAGTTCACCGGCCAGTACATTTCCGGTGCCGGTGGGATAGACCATGAGTTTTGGGGGATCGGACAGGTCCACCCCGTTCACAATTTCCCGGATGGTGCCGTCTCCTCCCACACTGATAATGCAATCATCGGACCCGGACTCCGCAGCCCGATCCTCGGCGTCACCGGGCCCCTCCGTTACGAACAGATCCGTATCGTACGATCTGGACCGAATCCTCCTGCGAACGCGGCGAGCGATCCCCACCGCATCCCCGGAACCGGACACCGGATTGGCGACAATGACGATACCCATCCTCTGACTTCTCTCCTCACAGCGACCGAAGCGTCGAGATCAACAAATTCGCCATTACATTATATATATTGGTTCGCACGGTTCATATTTCGACCTCTGAAGCGGCGGCAGGATCGGAACGGGGCCACCGACCAGGGGCCTCCTGAAACCGTTCCCGCGACAGAAACCCGAATTTGAATTCCGATCCAAGATAACGTAGGATTTTTTATCCCCATAAATGATGGTGATGTCGCCAGTATTGATTTTATGCTAAATTCGCCCCGATCAACGTCTTATGCTGCAACTGGTTATTGAAGATGCCGAAGAAAAGATGGACAAGGCGGTGAACGTCTTTCAGGATGAATTGAAAGGCGTCCGCACGGGGCAGGCTACGCCGAGTCTGGTCGAGAACATCACGGTGAATTATCACGGATCGGAAACGGCGATCCAGGAACTTGCGTCGATCGCGGTGCCGGACGCCCGCATGCTCATGATTAAGCCGTTCGATCCGGGTAGCCTTGAGTCCATTGAAAAAGCCATCATTAAGTCGGATCTCGGCCTGACACCGGACAACGACGGACAGGTGATCCGGCTTCAAATTCCAAAGCTGTCCCAGGAACGACGTGAGCAACTGGTCGACCGTGCATCCGAACTCGCGGAGGAGGCTCGCGTCTCGATTCGTAATATACGACGAGACGCCATACAGGAGGCGGAGGAACTTGAAGAAGAGGGGGAAATCTCGGAAGATGCGTTCTACCGTGCGAAGGATGAAATCCAGGAGATCACGGACGAGCATTCGGACAAAATTGACGAGCTCCTGGAATCGAAAACAAATCAGATCAGGGAAATGTGATGTTCCCTGCCGCACGTTTCACGGGGTCGTCGTCTAGCCAGGTCTAGGACACTGGGCTTTCAATCCAGCAACGCCGGTTCAAATCCGGTCGACCCCATTGCTGATCCCGTTCTTGATCCGACTGACCCACGACGATTAGAAGGTACTCAATAGACGCTTTCATCCCGACCCCCGGTACCGGATCAAGCGTCTAACTTTAATACCAACCCGCTCCGAAACATCACGTGCGGCGACGTTGGCCGCAGACGGATCTCCGATCGCGTTGTCTCCTTTTGAGTGTTGCTTCCTCGCCGGGGAGACCGATTCAATTTTCATCCAGCCATTGAAGAACCTCAACCGTGTCTTCTCCGCAACAACAACTCGAACCGGGTGAACGTGTTCTTCTCCTCCACTACGGGGAACTTGGACTAAAAGGGGACAACCGCGGCCGATTTGAGAAATTGCTGCGGGAGAACATCGAGGATCGTCTTCGAGTCGTGCTGGACGAGAAAGTCAACGTGCTCCGGCTCGAGGGCCGGTTCGTGGTGCAGGTACCGGAACCTGAACTGGACCGGGCGTCCGACGTTCTCAAAAAACTGCCCGGCATTGTATACTTTTCGGTGGCTCACGTGGTCGACACGGACCTGCGTCGCATGAAGGAAGTGGGAGAGCGCATCGCTCGAGCGGCCACGTTTGACGAATTTTCCGTGCGAACCAGCCGACCGTACAAGGGGTTTTCACACAATTCCCGTGAAATCAACGAGGAAGTTGGCCAGGTGATCGTGGACGAGCTGGAGAAGGACGTCGACCTGGATGACCCCGATTGGACCCTCTGGCTGGAGGTGATGCAGGATCGCACGTTCATGTATGACCGGAAGATCCGCGGCGTCGGGGGTTTGCCGGTCGGCGTGTCCGGACCGGTTCTGACCCTGCTGAGCGGCGGTATCGACTCGCCCGTCGCCGCCTACCTCATGATGAAACGCGGCAGTCCGAACGGTTTCATTCATTTCCACAGTTTTCCGCTGACCGACCGGGGCGGGCAGGAAAAAGTGAAGGAGCTGCGACGGAAACTCGACCAGTTCCAGGGCGATTCGACGCTCTACATGGTGCCGTTCGCCGACTGCCAGCAGGAAATCGTCGCGGAAGCCCCGGCTGAGTACCGTATCATCCTGTACCGTCGCTTCATGGTTCGCATTGCTGAGCGCGTGGCGGAGGGCAAAAAATACATGTCGCTGGTCACCGGTGAAAACCTTGGTCAGGTCTCCTCACAGACCATGTCCAACATGCGCAGCATCGAAGATGCCATCACCATGCCGATCCTCCGTCCCTTACTGGGATACGACAAAAACGACATCGCTGCGCTTGCACGGGAAATTGATACGTACGATATCTCCATCCAGCCACACGAGGACTGCTGCAGTTACCTCATGCCCCAGCAACCCGCCACCGGTTCACGCATCCCGGACCTGAAACGGGCCGAGCAGAACCTCGACGTAGACGCGCTGGTCGAGGAAACCGTCGACAACATCACCGTGGACGAAACGGCGCCCACCAGATCCTGACCCGAAGTATTTCGACTTTGTCCTGGTTCGTATAGAGATTGGTAGGAAACAGGGTGTCAGGGTTGCCGGTTCTTCGGTGACCCGATCTGTATACAGCCACCGATCTTCCCCGAAGTATTCCTCAAAGGACGCACTCAATTCAGAGGTCCACCACCAGCGGTAACGTCCTCACCACAGTTTATTTATGACTGACATGGTTCATGTCTCCTTCAACAAGGATGCAAGAACACAAACGAATTACGTCAGCTCCGATTCACGAAGCTGTTTTATCTGCTCCCGTTTCTCTTGAGCGATCTCCTTGAGCTCCACGTAGACATCCTCTACACCCGCAAGTTCCGCAAGCAAGCCCCGGCGAAACCTTTCGGCAAGCTCTCGCCCTTTCTCCGACACCTGTTTCACTTCCTCGACTTTGATTTCCCTTTCGACACGCTCTTCACATTCTTCTCCCATTCGATCCATTACCTCACGGACCTGTTCCGGAACATCATCGTTGCATTCCTGACCGTCGAACTGCGTTCGATGAAGACCTCCAGAAATTGATGTCAGTTGATTTGCTCAGCGAAAAGTCTGACGTGCAGTCTTGGACTGCAGTACACTAGACCCCCCTCTGTCAAATAATATTGAGATCTTCCGGGATGTTCATCTGATCCCGCGTTATCTAACCGAAGCCATGTCCATTGATCCGAAATTCAATTCCTGTCTCCATCACATGAATCCCAAGGTGCCCAATGCAGTACAGAACGACCCTCCTCAAATTCCCCGACCTTCACCGAAAGACGAAGTCATTGATGATTTTTGAAAGTGACTTGATATCTCTCAAAATTTCTTGAGGCAGGGGTTGCGGATTTCTCGCGTTATCATGTTCCTAAGTTGAAGCCCTCGGATCTCCGTTCCCGCCCCGCTACGCCCGACCGACCCTGTTACATAGAGACGTACAACCGGTCAAAACCACAATCATCCATGGGAAAGAGTTGGAATGTTCTCAAATGTGCTTCGTCGGACCGGCAGTGCACACGAGCCCCCACGTTCGGGGCTCTATTGAAAGATTCCCCTGAACACCCCCCGGATCCCATACACATTCGTTCATACCATCCGAAGGCTGTATATGAACCGTCCCATTCGGGAACTCGGCACGGCGATTAGTGAGAGGTAAGACGCAGGAAACCTGACTCTGGTCGCTCGATGCATGTCAATCACGGAAAGTACATCTGGCCAAATTACAAATGAGGATCTTCAGGGGAATGGATCAAATAAAACGCCCCATTATATGAGGTCCCCTCTATAAATATTCATAGCCATCCACATTCTTCAACGAACGCTTTTGCGCTTTTTCGAGTATCCCCACCCTCATCACCTCTTCCCCAATTACGGCCTCGCTGGGACTTGACGCGTTCTGACGCAGCATGCTTCCCGTAACAGTGACAAAATTGCACACTCGAGGTGACTCTTACGAATCATCGCCGAACCACGATGTTTGAATTCGCACAGGCCCTACATTCAAATACGCCTCTTAACCAACCATTGGGTCCCTTGGCAAAACGGGTCAACGATATGCCAAACGACGATACGCCGGAAATCGAGGAGCTACGTCGGTTTCTTGAGGAGATCAAAGATCAGCTTCAATCGGTAAAGGCCAACCTCGATTACCGCTCGGATCAGGTGGACCAACTGGAAGCAAAAGTACACTCCCTCGAAGAACGCCTCACCAACCGTGCCCAACCACGGTCCTCGGGCCCTGACAAGCAGAAGGACTCGGAACCAAAACAGGAGGGACCCGCCCTGCCCGATGTCCCCTCCTCGGCCGATCAACCTGACGAGGACGAATCTGAACTGCTCAAGCGTGAAAACCAGGACCCTTCCGCCCGAGAACAAGCTACTGAACCCACCCCGGAAGACGAAGACGCGTCAGAGGACACGGTAGAACCGAATCTTCAGGAACCGGAACGAGAACACGAAACGGACGACACACCAAGCAAATCATCCCCCGACGAACCAGATGATCGAACGGACGACCTGACGCCAGACCCCTCCCCGGAGGAAGACACAATGAACGAGCAGCCCCTCGCCGAAGTAACGTCTTCGACCACCGCAGGATCCACTCTCACCGAAACCACATCGGACGACAGTGATCCTCGATCCGTTTTCGTCAAACTGGAGCAGTACCTCACGGGATACGGCTACATGGTAATTGGTGTCATTGCGCTGCTATTCGGCTCGGGATTCCTCCTCAAACACGCCTACGAGGAAGAATGGCTCAGTGCGATCATGACCGACACGCACAAAGTGATCGCCGGAACAATACTCGGTGTGCTTCTGATCCTCGCCGGGGAATTCCTCGTTCGCATTAACCGGTCTTACTTCGCACGGGGCCTGTTTGGTCTGGCACTGGGCTGGTTGTATTTTCTTTTCTACGCGGGCTTTCACTTATTCGACATCTTCTCCCAGAACATGGCCGGCGGGTACATGGCAGCGGTCACGTCCATCGGACTGATCCTGGCCATCCGACACCGATCCCGGCTGATTGCACACCTCTCCTTGATTGGCGGGTTTCTGACACCATGGCTGATTTCCACGGGAAGCGCCAGCACCGTCCCGCTGTTTCTTTACATAACAGCCCTGTTAACGGGCTTTCTTCCCCTGTCGGTGTGGATGAACTGGTCCGGCCTGGACGTCACCGCCCAGATCGGTACCGGAACCATCTTTTTCAGCTGGTTTGTCCAGTACTTCTCAATAAACCAGTTTTCCGCAGCCGCGGTGTTCTTCTGGATCTTTTATGGACTGCTGTTCACCTCCTGTTTCATCAAGTATCGCTGGTGGCTGGATGGCGTTGATAGGAAACAGCAGGCAGACCATGACGAGCCGGTGCCTCCAACACTTCTCGTGGCGCCATACAGCCTGCTGCCCATCTTCGGCTTCGGACTGCTCGTGCTCATCTATCAGGAAAACGTTCCGAGCGACCTGTTCATCCCCGGCGGAGGCGCGTCGATCTTCGCACTGGGCGCCAGCTACTTTGTTGCCTCCTCGTTTCTGTCGCAAACTCGTACCCGATACCTTCGCAACCTGCAGTACCTGATCGGATTGGGCATCGTCGCGATCGGCCTCCTTGTTCATATCGGTAACGAGATCTACCCGCAATGGATCGTGGCCCTTCTTCTCGGGGGACTGTACGTCGGATACCATCTCGTGCGCCTGTGGCAACACGAATCATATTACATTCAACCCATTCCCCGTGTCATCATTTCGGCCGTGACCTACGGGGGCCTGATGTTCTGGTTTCTCAAC
The DNA here is from genome assembly GCA_964594615.1 of uncultured Planctomycetia bacterium. Taxonomy (GTDB): domain Bacteria; phylum Planctomycetota; class MHYJ01; order CAYXQY01; family CAYXQY01; genus CAYXQY01. The sequence goes on along the minus strand of CAZQNZ010000025.1, from coordinate 10,203 downwards.
ACCCCGCCCGAAAACGACGTAGTTATTCCGCTTCTGTCACTTGTGTCACTGTTTCTCATCGACCACCTGACCGCTTCGTACCGGTTCTTGTTCGAACACGAATCGGAACAACTGGCCTTCTTTCCCTATCATTACACGTTGGGGTGCCTCCTGTTCTTATCTGGAGGCGCCGCATTGCTATCCGGCGTGGTTGGAGGGGCCCCGGCCTCGATCCAAATCCGGTTTCCCTGGTTCTGTTATGGGTTCGGCGGGGTTCTGCTTGTGGAGCATCTGTTCTTCGTTCGCGATCGCAAGTGGTGGGTTCGATACCTCGTCCAGTCGATCCTGATGCTCAACCTGATTATCGCACCCGTGTTCCAGTCGTACGAACTCCAGTTAAACTGGACGGCCATCCTGCCGGTTTCCGCAGGGTTCCTGATCAGTTACGAAGCAATGCTCTGGCAGCTGGACATCGAGGAGGACTGGCTGTTTGGTATGGGCGGATTCCTGATCATTAGCGGAATCCTTTTCGCACAACGCCCGACGATGCTGAACATCCGGGCACTGCTCACCTTCAGCGGGATATTGTTCCTGTCGTTCCTGCGCATTCCTCACGGGTCGATGCTGTGGAATCCAGACGAAACCACGACACGGGACGACGTTGGGCTCTGGATTCTGTTTACCGGATTGTTCTTCGGTCTGAACCTTGCCGTTGAACCACACCCTCACATCATCCGTCACAGTGTGTGGGCGATCGTGTTTCTGGCCCTCGTTCTGGGCTACCACCTGCTGTACTCAGATGCACAGCGGCATTTCCGCAGCTATTCGTCAATGGGACTTCTCCTGGGCGGATTTGCACACCTTCATCTGCTGTTTCGAAAACCGATCGACGCAGTGGAGTCCTGGACCCTCCTGTTCCCATTCCTCATCCTGATTTTGCTTGCTGGTGAGCTTCAGGAACGAACCACGGTTGACGAAAACGGAGACGTCCCGGTGTCCACTTCCTTGCTGCGATCCGCCTTCCTTTACGCCATTCCCCTGTTTGCCTACTCCCTGTTTTTCGCCGATCTGCTGTTTTATCACCGACCGTCGATCATCACGAGCGAGGCGTCTCAATATTTTCAGCGTCCGATCGTACACGAGGTCATGCTTACGTTTGTCACCGTGCTGGTCGCCGCCGGTCCGATCTGGAAAAAGATTCGGCGCAACCGAAATATTCAGTGGGGCGACATGGTGCTGTTTCAGATAAGCCTCCTGCTATTTTACATCGCGTCGTTTTTCGTCGGGGACGAATTTAACAACGTGCACGACTGGTTGATCCCCGTACTTCTGGCTCCGGTGATGTTCGGCATGGCCCACCTGTTGAGCGAACGATGGTTCGACGACCGGAGACAGAAAATGCTGTACCTGGTCAACGGATTTCTGATGACCACCCACGGAATTCTAATTGCGTTCGAACACCAGTATCAGACCCTGTTTCTCGGGCTGGACGCCGTCCTGTTCTTTACCCTCGCCCGAATGTATCGCTGGAAATGGATTCCGTCCGGCAGCCTCATCGCCGCCCTCTGGCTGGGCCTCCACCTCTGCTGGTCAAGTTTTGTCACGCAATCCGTCAGCCCCGGAGAAGGGCTCACCCTCGATTTTCTCATCCGGTGCGCGGGTCTGCTGGTCCTGCTCGTTATTCCGTACGCCGCACACCGGTTTCCCACTCGGAACGAGCCGGAATTTGATTTTCCACTGGAATCTCTTGTGGTGTCCTCCGTCGCCCTTCTGGCCCTGTACCTGGGCAACCTGAAACTGTTTTCGTACTTCGGCTGGTATGAATCGGAGATCCATCAGCACTTTGACGCGTTCATGTACAGCCTCTCTGCACTGTGGGGCGGCGCGGGCCTCGTGTACTTCCTGTTTGGCTTCCTGATGAACTACCGGTTCCTGCGGATGTTTGGCAGCCTGATCATCATGTTCACGACGATCAAAGTGTTCTTCTTCGACCTCAACGTCGAAATGATCTGGCGCGTGTTCTCCTTCTTCACGCTGGGCAGCCTCCTGCTCGTGATCAACTACATCTACCGAAGCTACCTCGAACCCGAGAAGGAAAATTAATTACAGTTCGCGGTCGAAGGGGTCCGGAAGCCCGATGAAACCTTTGAAGGTAGTGGTTCTGATGTAGAAAATTCCTTCAGTCCGGGGGTTCAATAGAGCCGCCCCATTCGGGCCTCTATTCTAAGATCCCCCTGCTCCCCCCGACTGCCCTTCACATTCGTTCATTCCATCCGGGGGCTGTCCATGACCCGTCCCCAGGGGGGACTCGACTCGCTTGTGCGCAACCCACGCAAGACATCCCAAAGCTGTTTCATTCATGCGCGACGAATAAACCGCCACCTCAACCGTCAGGCATGGATGCTTTTCGCGTGCTTTCCCGTGCATATTCACCTCATCACCTCATGACTTCATCACGTTAAAAAAACCCCCTCCGCCATCGTCGATGCTCTGCTATTTCTCTACACCTGTCGTGCCTTTCACGAATTTCACGCTTTTCACGACCGTTCCCCACACTCACAGAATTGGGGATGGATGCAGGTCAAGCAACCGAATTACGGAATCGAAATCGAAAACTTCCACGTGTCACGAATGGACCACGACTCCCAGTTGTTGTCGGTGAAGAAGGAACGCACGATCATTTTGTCGCGCTCCACGCCGGGCCGATTGAATACCGTGAAATACAGAAACCCGCTTCGTGTGCCCACACGCTTCCCCTTATGCATTTTGGCACCGACAATGTCCCCCGTGTCAAACACCCGGACCCCATTTTCCAGGTCCTCCCCGCTGTCCGTTCCGTTGAACTCGTACATCTTCGGGTCCGCGTGGGTGTGCCCGTGGATGGTGGCGATGACATTGTAGGGCTTGATGGTCCTGTAGTACGCGATCTTGTCCTCATCGGGCCAATCGAAGTCGCTTGACGTGACATCCAGATGATGACTGATGATCACGGGCCGTCCGCTGTTTCCCACGTGTCGCTGCAGGTCCCGTTTCAGAAACTGCAGGCTCGACCGGGCTGCGTAGTGGTGGCCCTCACGTTTTTCGTCCCCTTTTCCGACAAACATACCCAGGTTGATCAGGTGCACCGGCCCCCAGTCCCATGAGTAGTGCAGGCCGTTTTCGGAGATGTGAACCACGCCGGGCCGGCGTTTGTTTCGCTCGACGATGTCCTCGACCAGGAACGATGTTCCCTGCGGACCATCGTGGTTCCCATGCAGTTCGTACACCGGGAACGGTACACGCCCGTCCTCTCCTGTCAGGCCGTAGTCCTGCCGGAACCGTTCCCACTCGTATTTCTGCATGTCCGGATACGGACCGCCGTACTTGTCAAGACTGTCCACCAGATCCCCGGCGATGATCGCCCCATGGAGAGACTCCGGAACCGGTATGGATCCGTGCTCGGTCCGAAGGGTCGTCCCGGGCAATCGCTGCAGGAGGTGGATCACCCGGTCCGCCGCCTGTTTCGACACCGGATCCAGCTCCTGCGGATGATCCTTCTTCGCAAGGTACTGCGTATCGCTGATGGCGAGGAAATCAATGCGTTCCTGTTGCTCCTGCGCCGCTAACCAACCGGACGAGAGCGTCAAACAAACCAGCAGAAACAGGAAGCGTATAGGTCGGTATCGGATGGATTGAGGAGACATGTTCTGTTCTTGTAATCCAACACCTAAAAACAGAATGGTGCGTTCCTATCGATCCATTCTCTCACTTCCGCTCGAGAATCCGTGTTCACGAATGCGGTGAAACCCCGGACTGCACTTCGTTTGTCCGGTGCTATACTCTGCCGCCCCATTCGGGTCTCTCATGATCGTTCAAAACCCCGATCATGGTGAAATTACCCCGCATGGGGCACCTGCCAGCCTGTAACCATACATTTTGTGCCACCGTCGCCGGGGGTTCAATGCATTGGGTTCCGTATAAATCTCCGGTCACATCTCATTTCACCGGGGAGGCCAATGCTGACGATCGTTTAGTTGGGCTTATGAACCCCCAGCGGGGGGTGACAGATGCGTAGCCCCGATGGAGCGAAGCAGGATCGGGGGGTTGGTCTCGCGCAAATATCCACGGACCGCCGGATGGGGGTGGTATAAATGTGACTTATGGGTAAAAGGGCGGCGCCAGCACCAGGTTGACGCCTGCACACAAAGGAACCGTCATCGTAGCATCCCACCCTGACAAACAAACGATCCACCCGTCCTGATCGTCAATCGATGCGTAAGGAGTTGAAATTTACGTCCAGCACGACCCGGGAGCTCTGCCGTGATCCGTTCGCCGAACGACGAATGACAGGGACCAGAACGGCCGAAAAAAGATTGATCGAAATCCCTGTTCTCCGCCAACACGCTCCTTATTCCTGTGGATAGACCAGAATCCGATTGTGTATGAGGAGGATCAGATCCTGCCGTCCATCCCCGGTTACATCCGCCACGTGAATTTCCTTCGGTTCGGAGTGCTCTCCCTTGTTGCCCTTGTAGTGCGGATCACTGGAAAACACCTTGAACATCAGCGACGGCTTCCATTTTTTCTGTTTCGATCGGGCATACACCCCGAGAATCCTGGAATCGATGGTATCCGCCGCAATGAGCTCCTCACTGTCATCCCCGTTCAGATCACCGGTGGCAATGCGGCTCGGACTCACATCCTCCACGTCCATCTTCCAGGACGCGTGGAGCTCGTGCTGCAAAGTGGACGGTCGCAGGGGAATCTTCCAGAACTGACTCCGGCCGAACACAAACACCTCCTCCGTTCCATCCCGATCAAAATCCAGCACCTCCGTCCGCCTCTGCTTGATCTCCCCCAGATTCGCTGATTCCACAAACCGATACACCCCGGCCTCGTTCTTCTGGAGAAGCTGAAGTGTGCCGGACCGTTCGTCAAGCATCAACAGATCATTCACCTGATCCCCCTCCACGTCCGTCACCATCCCGGCCGTGATCCGGGCGTCCGACGAGCGGGCGTTGTACTGATCCAGCACCTTCACCTGTCCGTTCTCCTGCAGTTCAATCGATCGGAGGTAATTGTTTTCGGCCAGGAACAGCTCATCCGTCCCGTCCCCGTTCAGATCGCCGGAATGAAGTGCGGACGGAGGGGTGTTTTGAAGACGGCCTGACGACCTCCCCTCTCCAGTCGTCCGCTGTAGCTCCCCGTCCTTCTGCACGAGAAAATGCACGGGAGAGCCCGGTGCGAAAACAGCCAGATCCATGGATCCGTCCCGATTGACGTCCATGCTCCGCAGATCGGTCGGGTCCACGTTCAATTCCGACAGTTCCAGCCGCGTCACCACCCTCCAGTCCGAGGTTCCGTTCTGTTTGGGTCGCAGCAGGGAGACGAACCGCTTCCGGTCCTTCGCGTGCAGCACCGCGAGATGGGGTGTGTCGTTCATCTGCAGCGACGCCGTGGCAAGCGGTTTCCCGTCCATCGGAATGGACTCCGGATATGACATCCGTCCGGACGACCCCCACCGGCTCACCCCGAGCAGTTCCTCCCCGCGACTGACCAGAAACAGTTCGGATCGACCATCGTCGTCCATGTCCGCGGCGGCAAGCGAACGGACGTCATTGGGGCCCGGAAACGGCTCCGGTTCCGACAGCACCCCGTCGTCGGACTGCAAATACACAAGAAATTGTGAACGACCGGGATCCGCCGCCACGATGTCCTTCCGTCCGTTTCCATCCAGGTCTCCCATGGCGTACCGGGCATCCGTCATGTCAATACCCGTTGAATACACGTGTGGAGAAACCGTTTTCAGCGAGAACGACGTCGCCTCGTCTCGAGCATCGTTCGTCACGAACCGAAGCAGGGAAATCATCTCCGTCTCGGATTGTAAATACGCCAGTATAGTGCCTTCCTCCCCCGGAAGGGACAGCGGTACCAGCGGTCCTTGAGGGGACTCGATGTCAAACATGCGTTCGGGCCCAAATCCGCCCGTCGACAACCCCGGACGCATGCGCAGTGGATGAGTGCCCGACGGCGCGGTGTACACGAGGTCCACCGTACCGTCCCCGTTGAGATCCAGAACCTGCAACCCATGGGATTTCTCATGAACCAGTCCGTATTCCCCGCTGCGCACCAGCTCTGCTTTCTCGTTCTGCACGTACACGAACAGTTGTTTCTTTCCCACCGTCACCAGGTCATTCCGCCCATCCTCATTCACATCGGCAAGGGACAGCGTCCCCTGTCTCGTGGAAACGGACGTGGGAAACTCATACACCGTCTTCTCCTCAAACGTCCCCTCCTCCGTCTGCAGTCGAACCGTCAGGTCGTCCGGCTGACCCGTGTATGCCAGATCCACTCGCCCGTCCCCGTTGAGATCCCCCGTCACCAGATCGTACATACGAATTCCGGTGACCAGCGGACGTTTCACGAACGGTGCATCCGATAGCGTGGGCTCCCAGACGTTAATACGTCGCGCGACCTCGTCGGACGACTCCGATTCCTCCATCCCGGACGTCTCGTAAAACAACAGATCGATGCGCGCTTTACTGTTGTTGATCACCGCCATGTCCGGCTTGCCATCCCCGTTCAGGTCATCGGTCCGCAGGGAGCGGGTTTTCCAGTCCATCTTCAGCACCTCCGGTCCCCCGAGACGTACCTCCGCCGGCTCCGGCTCGGCCAGCACCACCCTCGCCGGCGATGCACATATCAACACACAAAAAGCGATGCCCCATGCGACCGGGCTCCACCCGATACGAGGTTGCTTCATGTCGGCGAATAGATTCATGAAAGAAATTATTGTTTTTCGTGTTGCAGGTGCCAGATCATTTGAAACCGCTGATCATTCATGTAGATGCCTCCGAATAGATCCTGTACATATTGACGGATCGTGTCCGCCCGGACGTCGGCGTCGAGGTTGATGTAACCATATTTGTTATCTCCTGCGCCGGTGGTACGGAACAAGGTTCGCCACTGATCCAGCAAAAACCCCAGCGAACTGCTGAGATTGGAATAACTGAAACTGGCCGCGTCCGGCGGCAGTCGATCGATCGCCCGCTGGAGTTGCGCCGTCTCAAACAGTCCCTCTTCCCCGCTGTTCTCGTGAGAAACCACCGTTTCAATCGTTTCCGGAAAATTGGAGTACACCAGGTGGCCATCGAGAATCGCATACGACGGCCGCATTCCCCCACTTTGGCCCGGGACCACCTCCGGCCGAATCGAATAGATCGTCGTTCCGAGGTACTCTCGTTCCGTGAAGAATGATTTGCCCTGACCTGCGGAATCCTTCAGACGCTGAATGGCCGATTCCAGACGCTGCTGGTCCTGCAGTGAAATCATCACGACCTGACGGGTGGCTGCTTCCATGATTTTGCGGGCTTTGTCGTCGTCCGAGACCTCCTCGCCGGACGGAGGAAAGGTGGCCGTGTAAAACTGTTCTCCCAGCGAACCGACCACATCCGTTTCAATATTCACACTGTATTGTTTCTCGACCCGATCCAGCTGGCCCTGCAAGAGCTGGGACATCCGCGGGTTCACCTCGTTGAACACCGCCATGATCTCCGTCCACATCTGCTGCATCGACAATCGCATGACCGACGCCGACACCGCGGCGGACGGCAGGGAAAGCCCCAGCGAACCCGGGGAAATCGGTTTCAGTGCCAGCAGTTTGGTCAGCCCCGTCCGTTCCGAATATGTTAAGCTGGCACGCACGGACGTTCGCTTCTCTCCAAGGTTCAATTGCGCAAATGCCCCGCGAAATGTATCAAAACCGAGTGCCTTGATCATCTTGTACGTCATTTCATCCCCGCTTCCTCCCTTGTTCTGCTGGCCGTCGGGTGCATACTTTTTTTGCATCTCGTCGACGAACTGCCCGGCATTCGCGTACACGAACAGATCCGAGCGCCGGAGCGACTGTATCCCTTGAACAAACCGATCCGTCTCAGACAGCGGTGTTTGCGGTGGATTGCCCTGAAGCCGTCGCACCATCTGCTTCAGCAACTCCGTACTGTCCGGCGACACCACAACCAGATACTGCTTCACAAACGCCCAGGCCGGACCGGTCTCCGTCCCATCCTCCGTCTGCGCAAGCATCGTATGCAACTCCTGACCGGCAAACGTTTCCGTCCTCTCAAACAGTTCCCGTCCGGTGTCCCGTTCACGCTGTTTCTGTTTCGTTTTCTCAATCAGTGCCGGGATGATGTCATTCGCAATGGTCTGCTCGTGCTGCCCCACCTTCATCAGCATCACACTCCGAGCCTGTTCCTTGAGGGAGGCCGGTGTCGCATCCGATGAGCGGTTCGGCTTGCCCACGTCAACCGCCACGGCCACGGGTCCGGTCATCAGATCGGTCAACTCGTCGATCGATTTCCCGGTGGTCTCGCTGATCTCTCGTTTAAATTCCTGCACCTTCTCATCGTCCTGAAGCGGCTGAAAGAGGTCCCGGATCTTCTCATTCTGAAGCGCATCAGCCAGGGGATGCGAGGTCAGTTTCTCCTTCAACGCCGGCACATCGGGAATCATGCCGAACAGCACGTGATCCGACGAAAAATGAGTGGCGACCTCCCGAATCACCGCACGGTGGTCCGTTTCCCCGGATTGGGCAAACAGCACCGGCGCACCGGAAAGGAACAGAACCATCGCGAGGACAGCGGATGTCATGTGTCGTTTGTTCATATCGTGATCACCTTGATATTCCAGAATGAATCAATCCCCCGATGACGAACCGTCCTCCGTATCCCGGTTCGCGTCCAGTTCCCTGGACGGAGAATAATAGCGAAATCCGGCGTTGGGGTGTTCCGTGTCAAACGCAAACGCATTTCGGGTGCGGAGAAACCACTTGACCACGTTGACCGGAATGGCAAACCCCAATCCCTCCGCCCCGAGAATCGAACGTATTTTCATATTTGTCACCCCGACCACCTCACCCCGTGTGTTAAACAGTGGACCTCCCGAATTGCCCGGGTTGATTTCGGCGGTTGTCTGTATGTGCGGGAACTCCCGAATGGTGCGGTTCTTCAGGGAAACCACCCCTTTTGTCACCGTGCGCTCCAGCCCCATCGGCGATCCGACGGCAAACACCGTTTCCCCCTTCTTCAGATCCCGGAAGTTCCCGAGGGGCACCGCCGAAAAATCATCCTCTTCCTCGTCCGTCGGTTCGATTTTGACCAGCGCAAGGTCGAAGCCCGGAGCGGTGGCAATGATTCGTACCTTTTTATATTTGTCTTTCACGAGCGAATTTTCCTGCTTCCGGTAGACCGTGATGGAGATTTTGCGCGTGCCCGAAATCACATGGTTGTTGGTCATGACATATCCGCGTTTGTGAATGATGAACCCGGACCCCATGCCAATCGGCGTCTGGACCTTCACCACCGCCTCCTCCACCTGTTTCGCCGCCTGTGACACCGACTTCGGTTTCAGATCCGTCCGTTCAAACCACAGGTCGTGATGAACGACCGACTGATCCCCCGTGTTCAGGTCCCGGTCCCCGGACACAATCTGCTGTATTTCCTCCGACGGAATCGTCAGTACCCTGAAACCGAGGTCCAGCACCAGATGTTTCTCCGTTTCCTTCAACACCTCCCCCTCCATCCGGTTCCCGTTCTGCAGAATAACCGTCTCCGCCTGTACCCCGGCGACCAGGACCACCAACCAGACGGACACACAGAGAACAGCAGATCGAAGATGCACCACCGTGTCGATTCGAGTCATCGAGGGACCGCGTATAAGGGAAATGACGTTAAGGCGATCATCATCATGCCCATACTAATCTCAAAAACAGACGTTTTAAACCCAGCACCCGATGAAGCCCTCCGAACGAACGGCACAAACCGTCGCCCCTCCCCGCAGGGCAAGGAATCGCAAGGAACGCTCAAAAACCGATGTTCACGATTTTTTACGTCCATAACTGAACGGGAGAATCAGGTCATCACACGTCACCACGAGTGAGAAGCAAATCATAACGTGTCCGGAGACCACCGCACGGAATGAACCGGATGGCGACACTGAATCGTATGAGCACTCGTGAAACGGGTGCAACAGTCCTAGTAGGCTGTTGAAAAACCCTTGTATCGTCAGCGGTTCAATTTCCAAGCAGATCAAGGAACGAGAAGGAGGCGATGCCGTAAGCGCATCGTCGACGCCGAGTGACGCCGAGGTGCGCCGCGAAATTGGACCGTTCGAAAATTTAAATATCCCTCCAAACACCCACTATTAACTGATAATATGAACGTTCCCGTTCTTTCGAATGCGGTG
>CAZQNZ010000024.1:0-23733 GCA_964594615.1 uncultured Planctomycetia bacterium | reverse complement strand
TTCTCATACCGATCCATGAGGCGTTCAAATTGTGTCTCCCGTGTTTCACTCTCGTTCGTAGCAGAAGGGGTTCCATTCGTCTCCCCGGAGGCAGTTTGATCGTTTCGACGGTTTTCATTCATGGTTTTCCGCCCCTCCCGGGTCCCGTCATTGGGTGTTATAGAGGTGGGGAACACCGCCTTCGGTAATCCAAGTCCAATGAGGAGCAGAAGAACACAGACGACAGCCCGGCCCGACGGGAATGATCGTTCGGACAGTTCTTCCGCCGGCAAGCGTTCTTGTACACGTTTGGCGAGCGCGTGTCGAAGTTGATTGTTTTCTACCGATCCGTTCCCCGGTAACTGCAGGGAATGAAGTGTGATAAACGCGCCGTCCAGATCGTGAATCCGGTCGAAAATATAAGCGGCGGTTCCGGGGTCAACCGCCGTTCGGTACACCATGATCAGTGTGTACCCGATCCCAATGACCAGTACGGCACCCGTACCGATTGTGCTTTCCGGAATCATCAGAACCCGTCCAGCGATTCGAGCAAGAATCCAGACGGCAAACACCATGATCAACCCCGAGAGCAACCTATTCCATCGCTCTCTTCTTGAATAACGATTTCGGAATGCATGAAATCGTTCAATGATTTGATGTTCCGCACGGGTTCGCGCACTCATTGGTGACGTTTCTGTCTCTTGTCAAGTTGTTCCAGATGTTTTTCCCATACCTTTTTAGAGTGTTCAATGTTCCGTTCAATTTCGGATTGTTCCTCGGCCGTCGGCTTTCGAAGGATCAGACGGACGGATGTTCCAACGGGAGGAACGACTCTGGATCGTGGGGCATACAGACCATCCGTACCTCCCTGGGGAACAGGAAGATCAAGTATTGCTGAGGGGTCATGAAAAAGTGTGACAATCGTTTTGATACGACTTGCGGCGAAGATGGTCCGTTCCTGCTGGTCCGCCGACTTCTTCGTCCTGAAGTAGGAGCCGACAAAACGCCAGCCGACCCGTCGCATGATCATTTCTTCCTTCAGATTACGAATCAGATGTTCGGCCCTGTACCGCACCCAACGGCCATTTTCCAGTTCCCACTCCACGAAAGCGACCACGGAATCCCCACCTGGCAACGTCGGATCTCCCAGATACTGAGGTCCGGTCTCAGCAGCTTTTTCCTCGGGCGAAAAACCGGCCATAATCAAAGAGAGATTGATTTTCTTGGGTCGTTCTTCCGTCATCAAGAGTGATTCGTGGGTTTTGCCGTTTTTGACACAGAGCAACACTTCAAGTATTGCATTCCGAACAACGATCGTGGCCGGTATGATCACCGTCGAAGCGGATTTATAGACCTTGATGCTGGCACTGTTAACCAGTGGCTTTTCGTCCGGGGTAAGTGCTTCCTCATGGATCGTCCCGGAACCCGAATCAATCGTCCGGTGAAACGTCTCCTGAAGAGGCTCGTCCCCCGTGTGTCTTTTGGAAGAGGGCACCTCCAATGTGCGGTCCGTTCTGTTGCGATCCTCCTCCTCATTTTGATCAGTGTTCCTGGACAGGCCGGACGATTCAGGCTTCGTCTTTTTTGAAGTGCCCTCCTGTGCAAAAGTGATTGGCACGATCGGGGTAAAAAGGATCAGCAGACCAATGGCAGCCATGATCCACGTTTTAAGCTTTCCGAAAACGCACTGGCTTGACATACACAGACCGTTCAATTGAAGAACCCATCCCTGTAAACGAACAAAACTGCGTCGGGTTCAACGTGGATCAATAAAGAGATGACCGCTAGATAATAAGAATCATTCCGCTTCTGGGGACCTTAATACATCCATTGTACCGTTAGGTCAGGTGATAACAAAACGTTTCAGATAAAGGGACACCTGTGATCAAGGGTTGAAAAGGCATGAATGTAGGAGGAACAGCGGCGTGATTGATTAAAGTTCATCATCCGGGCCAAGCAGAATCTCGTCAACTGCCGCCCCGGCCGGCATCATCGGAAAGACGTTTTCTTCCTTTTCAACGACAACCTCAAGCAGATAAGCACCGGACGTGTCAAGCATCCGATCCAGCCCGTCCGACAGGTTCTCCCGCTTCATCACACGCTCACCCGGTATCGAGAACCCTTCCGCCACTTTGATGAGATCCGGATTCTGAAAGTCCACAAAGGAGTACCGCTCTTCAAAAAACAGCTGCTGCCACTGACGAACCAAACCGAGGAAATTATTGTTCAGGACGATGATGTTCACCTCGAGTTCTTCCTGAGCAATGGTTCCGAGCTCCTGAATCGTCATCTGAAGTGAACCGTCTCCGATGAATCCAATAACCTCTTGCTCCGGCTGTCCGAACTTCGCCCCGATAACGGCCGGCAACGCAAAGCCCATGGTCCCCGAGCCCCCAGACGTCACATGCGTTCCAGGGGTAGTATAATCAATGTAGCGCATGGCCGCCATCTGATGCTGACCAACATCCGCCACAATAATCGAGTCATCGTCTATTTTGTTGGACAGTGTACGGGCCACGTTTCCCATTTTGATCTTATTCCCGGATGAGGAAAGGTCTTTCTTCACCACCTCTTTTTCCTCTTCCTGGTTGTACTGCTCAAATTCAGCAAACCAGTCTTCGTAATCCCCCTCTTCGATACGTGGATTCAGTTCCTGAAGGGCCAATTTGGCATCCGCCTGAACTGGAACCGAAGTGGGCACGTTTTTACCAAGTTCCTTCGGATCGATTTCGATATGAATAACTTCCGCATCCGGGGCATATGCCTCCAATCGACCCGTCACACGGTCCGAGAATCGCATGCCAATGGCCAGAATGACATCCGCATCGTTGGTCACCATGTTCGGACCGTAATTGCCATGCATCCCCAGAATCCCAACGTAGTTCGGATGGTCAACGGGTATTGCGGACAGACCAAGATGGGTAACGGCCACGGGGAAATCACCCGTTTCAACGAGCTCCTGGAGCTCCTCTTCAGCATTCGCCAGAAGAACCCCATGTCCGGCGAGCACGTACGGCTTCTCCGCCTTGTTCAGCAGGGAAGCAGCTTTCTGTATCTGCTCAATGTCCGGCTGTCGATCGGGAACATTTGTTTCATCCTCGACCTCGATCCCCTCGAGTGTCTGAGGATACTGGTATTCAAATGTTTCCTGCTGAGCATTCTTACACAGATCAATCATGACCGGCCCGGGTTTCCCGCTTGTGGCGATGTGAAATGCTTTCTTCATGACCCTGGGTATTTCCTCAGGTGACTGGACCTGATAGTTCCACTTGGTAATCGACTCCGTGATCTCAACCACGGGTGCTTCCTGGAACGCATCCGTTCCAATGACATCCTTCGGAACCTGGCCGGCCATGCAAACCATGGGCAGTGAATCCATCATGGCATCCGTTATCCCCGTGACGAGATTCGTTGCCCCCGGTCCGGACGTAGCAAGACATACCCCGGGTTTATTGTTGACCCAGGCATAACCTTCGGCCGCGTGAGCGGCTCCCTGCTCATGACGGACGAGAATATGCTGAAACCGATCACGGTACTTGTAGACCTCATCGTAGACGGGCATGATTGCACCGCCCGGATAGCCGAAAATGACTTCGACATCCTCCTCCAGCAGTGATCGGACGACTGCCTCCGCACCCGTAATCGTTTCCGTTTCCTGTTCCTGTTTTGGTTTTGTTGTTGGCATGGTTGTGTATTTATAAATAACAGCTTGCAATCTGTTCCTGAACTTTCTTCTCATCCGGGGTCATGGATCTTTGATCACCGGATTCCTTGTGAAACCGGTCATCACGTTCTTCACCCGTCTCGGTCTGGAACCCGTCAATGGGACCTCCTTGAATCTTCATTTTCACGTTTGCTTTGGGACGATCATCGGATCGGGAAATGTCAAATTGCTCCACTTCAAACTCTCCACTGGTGATCTTATCAATTAAACGGTTGATAATATATCGAGCGTTGACACCACCAAAATCGGACATCCGTTCTTTCATGAAAAACTCCTCCAAGAATGGTTCAATCACTGAATATCATGCATGCGGACCAGGGAGCGTGCCAATGCTGTGGTAAAGGAAGGACCTGCACTGTAAAGGATTGTACCTGAGTGTGTGTCCTAGACGGACACCCGTAGCAGGTAGGAGGAGCGGGATAGGGGTAGTGCGAGTGACAGATGAAAAAACACGGAAAGGAGGGAAAAGGAATGACGCTCGGTTCCCCGGGAAGGAGAAATTTCACGTTTTGATTGTTCACCTGTCATCGCTTGCACCTCAATCAGAGCAGGATCGAAATCATGACTGATCCAAAATTTCTTCATTCGTCAATTATACACATTATGGGGAAGGAATCAAATGACATCGAGAATCGTTCAGAAAATACCGTGTTAGAGCTGGTCAATCACACGATCCGTCATTTCATCCGTCGTTAGAGACCCATCCATATCAGGGGTGGTTTCCCCCCGTTTTACCACGGCTTTCAGAGCTGAAATCACCCGATCCGCAGCCTCCTGTCGATCCATGTGTCGCAGCAACATCGCTCCACAAAGAATGGATGCGGTCGGATTTGCCTGATTGGTGCCGGCAATGTCCGGCGCACTTCCGTGAACAGGTTCAAACAACGCGTGTTTGTCTCCGATATTTGCGCTTGGACAAACACCAAGACCACCGACCAGGCCCGCAACAAGATCACTGATGATATCCCCAAACAGGTTCGTGGTTAAAATAACATCGAACTGATCCGGGTTCATCACAAGGCGAGTCGCCGAAGCATCAACAAGGCCCTCTTCGTAGGAGATGTTCGGAAAGTCCTCAGCGATTGATCGGCTACACTCCAGAAACAACCCATCACTCTCCTGTAACACGTTTGCTTTATGAACCGCTGTAATTTTCTCATGCCCAAACTTTGTTGCATATTCGAACGCATACCGGGCGATTCGCTCACTTGCCCTTCGAGAGATCTGCCGGGAAGCGCTAATCGTTCCCGGTTTCACCTCTTGTTCATCCCCAACGTAGAGTCCTTCCGTGTTCTCACGAACGATGACGATTTCCTTGTTCAGGAGAATGTGATCGGCGTCCGGAATGAGTGGAGTTGGACGGAGGTTAACGTACGTGTTCAGTTCCTGTCGAAGCCGAATGATCACGTCGGCAGCCGTTTCTCCCGCTGCGCCAAAAAGCACGGCATCCGCCTCTTTCGCGGCAGTTAACGTTTCTTCCGGAAGCGCCACCCCGTCTCGTTCGTACACGGCATCCCCCGCTTCATGACGCGAAACGGCAAATGGCACTCCCGTTTCCTGCAGTACTCGAACGGCCGACTCCGTGACTTCGGGACCAATTCCATCACCGCCAATGACGGCAAGTTCAATCGTATGATCAGTCATGCTCTCTTCCTCTCTGAATCTGGCGAACATTTTAAATGAAACCAGCCATTATCGGTCCAGCTTCATTTACAACTCGTTGATGCTACACGAATCACGTGGCGGATACTGTAGGACAGTTAATCAAGTGAAATCAACCTTCTTCAGATCGTTATCACGGACGAATCTTCAAGACGATCACGGAGTGATGTTTTGTGGCTTGCTGAGTTATAAAAAAAGGTCATATGAACGTTGAATGTGAGATGAAACGTCAGTAGATCGTCGAACTGGCTCTATCTCACTTGTCTGCACGTACACGTGTACCATCGTTCGGCCGCAGCGACTGAACGAGGGTAGATGGTCGTTGATTGAATGGGTGGTTCCCGGAGTTGAGATCCATTGCGTTCTCAACCTTATGTCTTCAGTGACATTTTGAGACGGCCTCACGAGCGATATCGTCGACCCGGGAACGTTGGGTTCCTCCTCTTCAGCCATGGTAAAAGTTGAGAGGTCCTCCGTTTCTATCTTGAGTTGTCCCAGATACCTGAACCCTGGACGGAATGACCTTTCCCTCGTTCGAAAGGTTGACTCATAAATGGCTGATACTTAATATAAATGTCAATTTCTACAGTTCCTCGTGAATATCGTCTTTCGAACATCCGGTTTTTCAGCCGCTGAAAAGTGCGCATTTGAGAACCCTGATATGACTGTGCAATTCGAGACGGGCTGCAATACTCGTTCTTCAGGAGGCCGCTGTGACGAAACCAGATGAATTAACCGACTCGATTGAGGATTACCTGAAGGCCATCCACAAAGTACAGCAAGAGAGCGACGCCGTGTCCACCTCCGAACTGGCCGATCATCTGGGTATATCTCCTGCCTCGGTATCCGGCATGACAAAGAAAATGGCGGACATGAATCTTGTGGAACATAAACCATATGAGGGGGTTTCCCTGACTGAACACGGTGAAAAGATTGCACTGGAAGTTGTTCGGCACCATCGACTGATCGAGCGTTTTCTCACCGAAGCACTGGACATTTCATGGGATCAAGTCCACGAGGAAGCCGAACGGCTTGAGCATGTGATCTCCGAAGAGCTTGAGGATCGGATGGAGGAGTTTCTGGACAATCCGGAAACGGATCCGCACGGATCTCCCATTCCCTCTCGCGAAGGCACGATTGAGCGGCCGCCCTGCAAAGCACTATCCGAAATGAAATCCGGTGAAACCGCCCTGATATATGAGGTGAGTGATCACGACTCAGACTTGCTTCGGTACCTCGCTCAGAAGAATCTGTTCCCTGGCACTCAGATCACATACATTTCAGAAGAGCCGTACTCCGGTGGCGTGAATCTCGAAGCCAATGGTCAGAGCATCACCATCGGTTCCGAAGCCGCCAGTTATATACAGGTCACGGATGAAGCCGACTTCTGATGATCTGGATGCTGAAACTATTTCTGATCGGGGGCCTGGCCGGGGTGATGAATGCGATGGTGGGAGGGGGATCGATGCTGACGGTACCCGCCCTCATTTTGATTGGTTCCTTCACGGAACAACAGGCGGTTGGCAGCAATCGATTTGTGCTCGTTTTCATGACCCTGACCAGTTCCTTCCGTTACTGGCAGCTGGATAAACTGCAAACCTTCTGTCTGAAACAGATGCTTCCCGGCGTCATCCCCGGGGCATTTCTTGGCGCTATGATCGTGGGGAGTATAAACCAGAAGGTCCTGTCTTCAGTTATTGGTGTCATCACCCTGATTCTTCTTTGTCTGCTGTACATCGATCCGGACCGGGGAGAGGAGACACAGGCACCACTTCAGACGTGGTGGTCCTTTCCAGTTATTGTGGGGTGCTCCTTCTTGCTCGGTGTGTATGGTGGATTTTACGGAGCGGGGGTAAGCACATTGCTCTGTTTCACGATGATTTATCTTCTGGGACGGACCATGGTGCAGGGGATTGGTACCGCTCAGGTCCTCACCTTTTTTATATCCCTTGCTGCGTCCGTGCGTTTTGCGATGGACGGGTATATTCTCTTTACAAAGGTGATTCCACTGGGACTGGGACTGGTCATCGGGGCCTTAATCGGTCCTCGGATCGCTGTTACGGTCGGGAATCGCTACGTTAAGATCGTTTTCTCCATCATCGTTTCGATCGCTGCACTGAAACTCATATTCCCCGGCTTTCTGCCGTTTTGAGCCGAACCCGTTGCAGTGCTGGACATCGGGCGTTTCTTGAACAAATCAACCGGGACATCGGAGAAGTTCAGATCATCTCGCCGAAACGATCTTCCCGAACCTTATCCGGCAGCGCCCGGTAATCGTGAGGTTCCAGAGTGTACGTCCCCCGTCCTTCCGTGAGGGATCGAATGGAGGTTGCGTATCCAATCATTTCGGAAATCGGGACAAAGGCATTGATGATTCGATCATCATCCTGGTTATCGATCTCCTCGATTTCCGCCCGTCGTCGGTTCAGGTCTTCTACAATCGCCCCGAGAAAATCAGAAGGTGTGACAACTTCAAGTCTCATGATCGGTTCCAGTATATCACAGCCCGCTTTCCTGAGCCCTTCACGAACGGCCCTCGCCGCTGCTGCTTCAAACGCGTTTCTGGAATAACGATCCCGAAGATCGGCTCGTATTCCCCGTATCGTAGTGTAAATAAGTGGGAAGCCGGTCATTCCTCCCCCGGCCCCCCCACTTTCGAGCCCCTCCTGAATGGACGGGATCAATTCCATTGGCAAATCGTCCTCATTCTCAAGAGACATCTCCACCTGGGGAGAAAGAGACTCTTCATTCGGCTCAAGTTCAACGGTGACACTGGCGTACTCGGTTTTTTCACCGCTGGTCTGTTCAAAGGTTCCTGTTGCCCGTACCGGTCCGGACACCTGTTCTCGGTAGGAGACACGTACCTCTCCTACACGCGCTTCTACATTATACTCCTCCATGATTCGTTCCCGAAGAACTTCCAGGTGCAACTCCCCCATGCCACTCACAATCTTCTGGCCGGTTTCTTCCTCCTCCCGTACCTGGAACGTCGGATCGTCAAGTGCCATTTTTTCCAGTGCTTCATTCAATTTTTCACGTTCGTCGGAGGATTTTGGTTCAACGGCCATATCGATGACCGTTTCAGGAAACGACACCTGCTCAAGAATAATTTCCTCCCCGGGAGTACAGAGGGTGTCCCCTGTTCGAGTTTCCGAAAACCCCATTAATGCCACGATTCGACCCGCACGGGC
Organism: uncultured Planctomycetia bacterium; assembly: GCA_964594615.1. Taxonomy (GTDB): domain Bacteria; phylum Planctomycetota; class MHYJ01; order CAYXQY01; family CAYXQY01; genus CAYXQY01. The sequence goes on along the minus strand of CAZQNZ010000024.1, from coordinate 15,177 downwards.
TTCATCCACCTCGGTACGAGAATGAGCATGCATGTTATAAATGGCGGTCACTCGCTCCATCGTTTCGTTGGTCGCGTTGTAAATTTGGTCTCCCTGCTGCAAGGTCCCGGAATAAATACGGGTGTACGCCAGTTCACCGTGCTGATCGGTATCAGTTTTGAACACCAGAGCCGAGAAGGGTTCATCCGGATCCGGTTTTCGATGGATTGTTTCCTCCGTATCAGGGTCAATTCCCTCTACCGGTGGTACATCCAGGGGGGAGGGCAAAAACGAACCGATCCCGTCCATCATGGGCTGTACGCCAATATTGTGAAGCGACGACCCTGCATAGGTGGGAACAATTTTTTCCTGCAGGGTGCCCTCTCGGAGTGCCCCAATCAGCTCTTCGTCCTCGATCGGATGGTCTTCCAGATAAGCCATCATCAATTCATCCGAAAAGTCACAGGCCGCCTCCACCAGATTGTCCCGCGCCTCTTCCGCCTCCTCCTGCATGAACTCCGGGATCTCTTTTCGATCGATTTTAGCTCCTTTCGATTCCTGGTCGAAGTACAGTGCGTCCATCCCAATTAGATCGATCACGCCCTCGAGGTCGTCTCCGGATCCGATCGGAATGGTGACCGGAACCGGATTGGCATCCAGCTCTTCAACCATCTCGTCCATCACGTTCCGATAATCGGCCCCCATTCGGTCCAGTTTGTTCACGTAGGCAATTCGTGGGATTTCATACGTGTCGGCCTGATCCCAAACGGTTTCAGATTGGGCCTCCACCCCCCCCACGCCACAAAAGACGCCAACCGCCCCATCGAGGACCCGTAACGAACGTTCGACTTCTGCCGTGAAATCCACATGCCCGGGGGTGTCAATAATATTCACCTGATGGTTGTTCCATGTACAGGTCGTTGCCGCACTGGTGATGGTGATGCCGCGTTCCTGCTCCTGCGACATCCAGTCCATTGTTGCTGTCCCCTGATCCACCTCCCCCATTTTGTGTTCACGACCGGTATAATAGAGGATACGCTCGGTCGTGGTGGTCTTCCCGGCATCGATGTGAGCAATAATGCCGATGTTCCGTATGTCGTGCAGTTCAGATGACATCGGGTCAGTAATGGACAGGTAGAGGTGGAAAGACAAGAGAGGGTAAAAAACTCACAAAAAATGATACGCCAATGCCCCTTGAAATTAAAATTGTCAGGTACGCTCCTGATGAAGGTGAAGCGATTTGACACGTTTCTCCATGTCAGACGTTTCCGGTATGAGCGTAACGCTCCTGCGGTCGTCCCCTTCAATTTCAATGCGTACGGTCAAACTAAGATATGAATCGATAGTGGGCCGAAAACGATCCACCCACTCGATTGCTGTGATCCCCTCATCAAACTGCTCAGTCCACCCCAACTCCAGGAACTGCTGTTCTCCTTCCAGGCGGTACGCATCACAGTGTACGAGGGCTTCGTCCAGGTGATAAATGTCCTGTAGTGTGTAGGTTGGACTTGTGATGTCCTGCCATGGTGTTTTCATTCCCAGCCCTCCGGCAATCCCTTTGACGAACACCGTTTTCCCGGCCCCAAGTGGACCGGTGAGGCCAATCACGTCTCCCGGTCCCAATAGATCGGTGATCCGATGGGCAAGCTCGTACGTTTCCTCACGACTTTTTGTTCGGACAGATCGCTCTTCAGCCATCTGAATCTAGCCCCCTATAAAGTTCAAAACGTCTCGAATTGTACTATTTTAACGAATTTCCAACAAATTTCCTGACTCCGAAACGGATGCTGTATGCACCTGCAATGCCCTGTTTCCTGACTGCACATGCTGTTAGAATGTGCGTTCTCTCAAAACACACTCCCACCTATTTATCCATGCAAATCGATGTCTGATCAAATTGACACCTGTGCGCTTGATCGATACGCGAGTGAAGAGATGGAACGCATTTTCGATCGCAAGGAAAAGTACGTGTACTGGCGGAAGTTATGGATTTATCTCGCTGAGGCCCAGCAGGAACTCGGACTGGACATCTCCGAAGAGCAGATCGACGAAATGAAATCCGTGGTCGATCAAATCCCCTTTGATCGGGTGCAGGAAATCGAAGAGGAAACCCGGCATGAGGTCATGGCCCACATTCGTGCCTTCGGTGAACAATGTCCGAAAGCGGCTCCAATCATTCACCTTGGAGCCACCAGCATGTATGTGATGGATAACGGCGACTTAATTCGGCTTCAGAAAGCCATCAAACGAATTGGGGACCTGCTGGCCAACGTCGTGGACGCGCTTGCAGATTTTTGTGAAGAACATGCCGACGAGCCCATTCTTGGTTTGACTCACCTGCAACCCGCACAGGTCACCACCGTCGGGAAACGGGCAAGTCTCTGGCTGGAAGGATTTCTCGAGGACCTCAAACGAATCCGAAAACTCGAGACGTCTCTTCCGTTCCGGGGAGCAAAAGGTGCTGTTGGAACGCAGGACAGCTATCTGACTCTGTTCGATGGTGATCATAAAAAAGTCAAAGAGCTTGATCAATTGGTCGCGGAGAAAGCCGGATTCGAACGCGTCCTGACGGTAACCGGCCAAACCTATTCCCGAAAATATGATCACCGCATGCTGAGTCTTCTGTCATCCATAGCGCAGTCAGCAAGTAAGTTTTCCGTGGATTTGCGGCTGCTTCAGAGCCGTGGTGAAATTGAAGAGCCAACGAAATCATCACAGGTGGGCTCCTCCGCAATGGCCTACAAACGAAATCCGATCCGGGCCGAGCGCATTTCGGGATTGGCCCGATACCTTCTTCAGGAAACGGAAAATAGTTCGCATACTGCAGCCAACCAGTGGCTGGAGCGTAGCCTGGATGATTCAAGCAACCGCCGTCTGGTTCTGCCGCACTCATTCATGGCCGCTGACGGTATGCTGAAAACCGTGTTGAACTGTGTACGGGGCCTGGTAATTCATACATCCAACATCCAGGACGCACTCGAAGACAAACGTCCATTTCTTGCCACGGAACGGATCCTCATGGAAATGGTTCGCGAAGGGCACAGCCGGCAGGAAATCCATGAAAAAATCCGCGTTCATTCCCGCAAAGCGGAAGAGAACGTCGATTCGGGTGGCCCAAACGATCTGCTGGAGCGTCTGAAATCAGATCCTGATTTCGCTCCGGTGCACAATCGTATTGACGAACTAGCGGAGGTTTCCAACCTGACCGGCCGATCCGAAGAGCAGGTGCGCGAGTTTCTCGAGCAGGAAGTACATCCGGTTCTGGAAAATGAATCCAGCGCACTCGGAACCTCGTCAGATCTGGATGTATAAACCTGATCGACCCTTCCTGTGAACACGACCAGAATGGATGTGTGAACGACAACACACGAACATGGATATTTGAAAATTGATGATACCGGAAATATGATTCATTGATGCATTGACACTTTTTTTGGTCTGTTAATCTGGTTTACATGGTTTTTCACGGACGTGATTTCACCACGGGGTCTTCACTCCTCCTGCCTCTAATCGCTTCCTGTTTATTCTGCCTGGCGGCCCTTCCGAGTGGTGGATCGGACTCCCCCCTGGATCAACTCCAGGACCACAGTGTTGGCATACATGAGCAACTGCGCCCCACCGTTGTGTCCGTCCTCTGTGAAGTCAAGGAGGAAGACAATCCGAAACAGGGGCCTTATTACGGGACCGGGGTCATCACGACGAAAAACGGATACATTTTAACCAGCACGAGTGTGGTTCCTCCCGGCGCAGAGAATATTCGGATCGTGTTACATAATCGAGAGCAAAAATCAGCACGTCTCATTGGCGCGTCTCTGCGCTTTGAGATCAGCCTATTGAAAATGGAGGGCAATAATTACCCGGATATCGATCTCGGTGAGAGCGAAAACCTCAACATTGGAAGTCAAATTTATTCTGCCGGAAATGCGTTTGGACTGAGCCATCAACAAGGCCATATTTCGTTTTCCAGTGGCATTGTATCGGGTTTATATCCTACCGAAAGTGTATACTGGCAGAGTCAGTACGAAGGTTTACAGATTGAGGTGGACAGTTCGATCAATCCGGGAACGGATGGAGGCCCTATTGTTAACAAGGACGGTGAGCTTGTGGGGGTTATTTCCCTTACGGCAGATCGGGCCCGCTGGATGGGCATGGCCGTGCCCGTCCATCTCTTTCAATCATACACCCGATTGCTCCGTTCGTACGAAGAGGAGGACACTGAACAAACGGGAACTCCCTACCTGGGGCTGGAACTGAGTAAAAGTGATCAGTCCGACCCGACCGGTATCCGGGTTTCATCCGTTACGGAAAAAAGCCCCGCCTGGTTTGCCGGTCTTCGAGAGGGAGATGTGATCTATTCGGCGGCGGGCGACGACATCAAAAATCTTTCGGACTTTGACAAAGTGATGAAAGATCGGGCGGTCGGTGAGCAATTTTTGATCTTTGTCGAACGCGGTAGCCAGCGCTGGTCCATCCTGATGAAGGTGGGTTCTCAACCGCTCTAGATACTGATATTTGTTATTTCTGGTCATGAAACGTTTATTCCCCACGACTCTCGGGCACGTAACTTTTCTTTCCAGTGTCCTCTTTACCATTCTCATTGGGGGGCCCTACGCGTCTGGTGAGAACACTTCCGGGTCGGATGCAGAGACGTTTCTTTCCAGAACAACCACGCGTGCGGTTAATCGAATCAAGAAATCGGTTGTGAATGTGCGCCCTGAGGTGCAATGGGACAAAATTCCATCCCTGAAAAAGCTGATTAAAGAACAGGACAATGATCTACTGACCCGATTCTACGAGGACGTACAGTCAAACCGTATTTTTACAACTGCTCACAAGAAGGCACTCCGCACCCTTCTATATCGGCTTGAATCCCGGGAGTTTCAATCCTTCATGCGGAAGTTCAAACAAGTTCTACAAAACCGGACCGGTGCCAGGGATGTACTGGACTTTCTGAAATATATCGCCCCCCCTGAATCCGGGTTTTCGGGCGTGCTCCTGAACGGTGGCTACGTGCTCACAACCAACTTCGCGGTGTCCAATCCACACATGTCCAATCTCACCATTCACACTGCAGGGGGCGGTACCGTAAAGGGAACGGTGAAAGGTACGTACGATGGATTTGACCTTGCCCTTGTCAGCATTTCAGAAAAGAAATTGCCCGATGACGCCGACCCCATCTCCATATCCGACCGCAGTGCTGAAAACGAACCGGACGTCGGTCATTGGGCCATCGCCGTTGGTCGAGGTCCCCGTCCGGATCACTTTACGGCCTCCAGAGGAATCGTAAGTGCCAGGCAACTATTCGCCGGCCGGTTTCTTCAAACCGATGCATTCTGTAATTACAGCAATACCGGGGGCCCAGTTGTCAATATTCACGGTGAATTGATCGGCGTGATCAGGGGGGTCACGCTGCAGAACGCCCTGTTTGCCGGACTGAATTCGGGGGTTAACCGGGCGGTAAAGCCCGATGCCATTCAAGAAGTTTTACCGGAACTAAAACAGGGAGAGGATATACGGAGTTCCTTCCTCGGGGTCCAGCGATCCCGTGGTGACAGTCCGGAACACGGGGTTCGAGTGGATCGGGTCATTGACGGCTGTGCGGCGGCGAAAGCTGGATTGAAAAATGATGACATCATCCTTTCGTTTGCTGACAAGGAAATTTACAAATGGCGAGACCTTGTCAATAAAATTCGACGCCACATTCCCGGAGATGATGTAACGGTAAAAGTAAAACGCAATGGTGAGGTCAAAACGTTCCGAATTAAGTTGACCACCCGAGCATGCCTGGAGGAAAACTGATGTTCACAAACAAGCACACCCTCTGGTTCGTCCCATTTTTGATGATGGCCATGCTGATACCGGCTCAAAAGTCTTACACTGATCCGTCCCCGGCTTCTCCGGAATACGTGAAGAAAGCGGAACACGCACAGCGGCAACTGGCACAGAAAATTGACAGCTACATTCCGTCGTTCGTCTTTGTACAGGGGGGTTCGGGCGTCTTCATTTCCGAGCAGGGACATTTCCTGACCAATTACCATGTGCTGGCACAAATCTTCCAGCAGGATCGAGAAAACGATCAACCCCGTGATCGTGTCGTGACGGTGGAAACGGTTGGGGGCACATCACATGACGCCCTGGTGGTGGGTGTTGACCCCCTGGGGGACCTTGCACTGTGTAAAATCATAGACGCAAATAAATCGTTCGATCATCTTGAACTGGGAAACTCGGATGCCATCTCCATCGGACAACACGTTGTTGCACTGGGTAATCCATTTCTGCGCGGGCAATTTACCGCACGCCCCATTACCACATTTGGTCTAATCAGTGCGCAACATGTGTTTAAGCGAGCTTATCCGGATGCACTCCAGACGGATGCCCCCATCAATCCGGGGAATTCAGGAGGGCCATTGATTACACTTGATGGAAAACTGATTGGCATCAACGGACGGATTGAAACCAAGTTCGGGACCCGTTCAAACTCCGGTGTGGGATACGCAATCTCTGCGAACCGGATTCGGCGGTTTCTTCCCGTCTTAAAGCAAGGTGGAATTGCGTTCCACGGAGATACCATCCTGGCCGAAACCGAAATCGTGGACGGTGAAGTCGAACTGAACCATGGATCGTTTAAGAATGGCACCCTGACTGTTGGAGCTCTGGATAAGGGGAGCAAACCGTATAAAGCCGGATTGCGCGAAGGAGACATCATTCGCTCAATCGCAGGTTATCCGGTGACGAGCCTTCCCCGGCTGAAAGGAATTGTGCAGAGCTTCCCCGCTCCGAACCGACTCGGTGTCACATATGTCCGGGATGGACAGCGCCGGCAGCTGAAATTGAAACTTGATAGGCGAGGAGACTGGCAGAAAAAAGAACTCCTTTCCACATTACCCACTTCGACCGACGCTCCGTATCTCGGCATCGGTATGAAGTCCGATAACGGGTCTCTTAGGGTATCGGAAGTGGTCGCCGGCTCACCGGCCGAAGAAGCGGGTCTGAAGCAGGGAGATCAGCTGTTGAAGGTAAACAAACGACCGGTGCCGAACAAAGAAGCAGCTATCCGGATGATTCAGAGCCGGTGGTATGGGGAAACAATATCCCTGACCATTAAGAGAGGAGATCAGAAAAAAAACTTGAACGCTAAACTGGGCCGGCGTACCGATAAATAGTTGATCATCCCGCCGACCTCCTTCGTTTCGTCCTCAGCTTCCGGACCGTTTATGTTGGGACAGGCACGTTCCCTCAGATGAACAAGGCCGAATAAGGCCTTGAACAAAAAGGTTAGCTCGTATATTCCTGCAGAATAAGTTCGTGTCCTTCCGGATCCTCAATCGTTAACCACTGAACTCCCGCCTCCCGGTTGAGAACAGGTCCTCGACGAATGGGAATATCAGCTTCTCGAAGTACACGTACAAGGCGATCAAACTTTTTCACATTCAGTACGAGGGACATTTTTCTTCGGGCGGGCGTTTCCTCAAATTCGTCATCCACCTTCTCAAGTCCAATCATGATGTCTCCGCACTTGAGATTGACAAATTCACTTCCATCATCCACAACGTTCATGCCCAACACATCCCTGTAAAAACGCCTCATCTGACGGAGGTTCTCAACGTGCAAAAGGACAGTATCTATATCTTCAATCATCGGATGAACGCATTAATTGTGGTACAATGATATGAGAGTACGGATACAGGCTGGTACCTGACATCGCTTCCAGAACGTGGAACACATCGTAAGGGCATATCACATTCCATCGAGGTCGTAAGATTCGTGAACGATGGAAGGATCACAGCATGAAGAACAACAAAATCATGAAAATGGTTCCGGACCCAAAGAAGTTTATCCCAAACTGGAAATCACTTTCCGATTCGGTCCGTTCGAGATGCCTCGGAACACGGAAAAAGCATCAAGTATTCGCCGTTAAGCGTACACATGGGAAAAATGCTCCTGCAATGATACAAAAGAAATGGTCCACTTTCAATGCCCTCATTCGATTCATATTTGCATACGTACCGTCTTCAGATTAGGATAGTATTGCTTCTAAATTCGCTTCCATCGATCGCATGCTTTCATACTCATCTGATGAGCAAAATTTTATTCATCGACAACTTTGATTCATTTACCTACAATCTTGTTGACGAGTTTAAAAAACGTGGATGCTCTGTCGATGTGTATCGCAATAACGTTCCCCTGAGCACGATCGATGATGTTATTACAGAAGAACATCCTGATTTAATGATTTTGTCTCCCGGACCGTCCACCCCTTCATCAGCCGGAAACTGCCTTCAGCTTGTGCAGGACTACAAAGAAACCTTGCCGATTTTTGGGGTTTGTCTCGGTGAACAGACGATCATTGAGGCCCTTGGAGGAAAGGTGGGGAAGTCAATTGAAACACTTCACGGAAAGGCATCCACAGTGCATCATGATCAAAAAGGGATTTTCCAGGGACTGGAAAATCCACTTTCCGCCGGCCGGTATCATTCCCTTTCCGGTCAGGAGATACCAGATGAACTCATCGTAACCGCCCGAACAGACTCCGATGTGGTCATGGGCATCCGACATCGTTCTCTCCAGTTGACCGGCATCCAGTTTCATCCGGAGAGTATTCTGACCCCTGCAGGAGGTCAAATTATCGAGAACGTCCTCTCGATGACGGATCAAACCGATCAAGTATAACCTGCTGAAACCGGGACTTGTTTGCTCCTTCAGAAGCGGAAGCCTCCTGAACAGCCAGCAGGTTCGCCGGAATTCCAAACTGACAAACGTTCTGGTAGATCTGTCGAACAACATGATCAAGAACGGGGGAAGAACCAGTCATCACCGCAGATACCATTCGGTTCTGTAGAAGTTCCGTTCGTCGCTGTTCCCACGCGATATCCACGTCCTGAACCGACCTGTCACCCGGTGGAACATGAATCGTTTCTCCTGAAATCCCCCTTTCCTTCAACATGTCCCCGCACGCCTCAAGCGAGTCCCCGGTAGCAGAACCGCTGGCAACGAACAGATATACATCTGTCACGGAGGAGTGATCGGATAACACGAGTCTGAGCAAACGTTCAGATGACGTCATTCCCGTTCCCATCGGGAAGAAGACGGAATGTCCGGAAAAACCAAACTGCAGAAGTGATGAGAGAAGTGTTCGCTCGTTCAACACCAGATCACGGATCTCCTCTATCTTTTCCTGCAGCTCTTCTTTGAGTCTCCGGTAGCGAACGGTATCTCTACAAAAACCGGCATGGGCAAGCTCGTTCCGACGCTGTTTCACACTTCCCCATAACCGGGCTACACGCTTCTGGGAATTCGAAAGCAAACCACGAAGATCCTGATATTGCATCCAGTGGTTCAATAGATAAAATGGCGCAGCGGCATCCGAACGCTCATCCCCGTCCAGCCAGATTTTACCGGGTATTGTTTCCTTCGTACCCAGCATCGCACCGTTTACGAGCAATTCTCTCGCGAGAACAAATCCCGGTAACACATTGCCGGTCTCACTCAGGGTTCTGACGGCTCGAATCTGACGGCGAAGCTCTTGGTCATTCAATTTCGTCTCTTCCTTTTCCTCAGGTAAGGAATCAGGGGTCAGAGCCCCGAGCTCGTGTCGGACATCCTCAATGATTCCATGTAGAATGGGATTCAGACGATCAACATCTTCCTGAACTTCATCTCGAAACTCCTGTTCCGGATTCAATCTGTTTCGTCCGGCCTCGATAGGAAGTGATGCTGTCAGGTACTCATACGTTCCGCCAACCATTCGCGCGAACTGCTGTAAACGTCTGGATTCCGGGAGGTCCTCTGTCCTGTACGATTCATCGTGCAGATGCTCAAGTCTTGAGGAAAATGGATCGCTCTCAGCGCTGTTCCGCAGGGTTTCTTCAGATACGGACCACCCCGACAGTTGGAGCAGGTGATCAAGCTCCATTAATCGCATGTGCTGTCCCTCCCCCTCCGTTCGCGCAATGTATACCTCCGGGTACACCTGCGTGTGCTCCCGAAGTTGATGGAACGCCGCGTAACACGTCACCGTTACCGCAAGACTCAGCCGCATGTTCGTCAGGTCAAACACCGCAGGTGTCTCGTCTACCAGCTCCATCAAAGATCTTATGTATAACCATCTCTCAGAACACAACTCCTCATAAGTTTTTAAAATGGGAGATTCCAGCTGGAGTTGATCCGTTTTACGCTTCAGCCGGGCTTTGTCAGGTGGAGCGTCAGAGGGGTGTACAAACAGAGGTTGATACATGGGAGTGGAACCGGCTGGCCCCTGGAGCAGATCTGCGAGTGCAAATGTGGAATGTACGGCCTCTGTGGACGAATCCTGCAAATAAAACGTCTTGCTGGCGGCGAAAAGATCGTCTCGGGGATCGAGGGCTGAAAAAATAATTTTTTCAGATGACGTTTTCAAACCCAACTCGAAATCCCATCAATCTAAAATAGCGTTAATGCTCTCGTGGACGTGTTCCCCATCAACGGTGTGACCATATTCGACGCTACCGGCTGATTGAATCAGGACCCAGCGCGGCTCTCCCTTTTTCGCTTTTTTATCATGTTTCAGATGTGGCGTAATATCCTCATGCCCCATATCCGTCACCGCTGTGGGAAGGTCAAATCGCTTAAACAGGTCCCTTATTCGATCGAAAAGCTGGGGATCCTTGAGTTTACCAACACGCTCCGAAAGCCGGATCGATCCCAGCATGCCCGGTGCAATTGCTTCTCCATGCAGATAACGTCCGTAGGACGAAGCCGCTTCGATACCATGCCCGAGCGTGTGGCCGAAATTTAAAATCTGTCGCAGTCCGGCCTCTTTTTCATCCTGTTCAACAACCTCGACCTTGCACTCAACAGAGCGCCGAACAAGATGCAGGAGTGCTTCTTCCTCTCGATTTTGTAACGCATCGACGTGTGATTCGATCCAGTTCAGAAACTCAGCGTCCATGATCAGTCCATACTTAATACACTCCGATAATCCGGCACGATATTCCCGATCGGGAAGTGTTTGAAGTGTTTGTATGTCGATGCAGACATGCAGTGGCGGATAAAATGCCCCCACAGCATTCTTGGCCGACGGGAGATTAATCCCTACCTTCCCACCGATACACGAATCCACCTGCGCCAGTAAAGACGTTGGAATATGAATGAGCGAGATCCCTCTCATGTAAGTCGCCGCGACAAAACCCGCCAGATCACCAACCACCCCACCACCCAGAGCGGCAACCAGAGAGGACCGGTCTCCCTGTTTGCTCAACAGATTTTCCCAGATCTTCTCAAGCTGTGAGACGGATTTCGACGATTCACCGGGGGGAATGATGAACTGATCATGGTCGATATCATAATGAGCAAACATCTCCTGAAGAGGATCCAGCCAGTGATCACGGACGTTCTCATCGGTAATGATAAAAACCTTCGTCACCGGCGGTTCACGGTTTTCCAGAACGGCTCCGACTCGATGGAGGAGGCCCTCACCGATATCAACCCGGTACGATCCCGTTTCAACGTCAACCGAGAGTGGCTCCGACATGAGATAATGAGAATTTTGGTTTTTGATCAGAATGTCACGACCTGACTCCAAAACCAGCCAGGAGGTTACAGATGCCCGTTTACGGACTCCCGGAGATAGCTGGCCCTGTGCTGATCTCGCTGTTCTTTATTCAGTTCAAGGTCCAATTTTTTCTGAAGATGGGCGGGTTGTGAAAACAGGAACATCTCATTGACAGAGGAAAGAGGCATGTCAATCAGGTCAAGGCTGATCCCCAGGCGAAGTGCCGACAGACACTCCGTAGCTTCACTGGACGAAATGGAATGCGCGTTGCTGAGGGTTCCTGCAGCACGATAAATTCGATCCTTCAGTTCCGTGGGCCGCTCTTCGAGCATGCGGTCCCTCCATTCTCGTTCAAATTTCACAATCTCGGGAATCATTTGTTTCATCTGAGTGACGAAATCATCCTCACTTTTGTTCATCGTGACCTGGTTCGATATCTGATACAGATCACCGGAGGCTTGAGTTCCCTCTCCGTAAAGTCCTCGAGATGTGAAATTTACTTTTGATAGCGACTGGAACACATTATCCATCTGGTTTGCCAGGTTTAACACCGGAAGATGTAGCATTACGGAAACCCGTAGAGCCGTTCCGGCATTCGTTGGACAGGCAGTCAAGTACCCGTACTTTGGTGAAAAGGCATACTTGATCAATGACTCCAGTGCATCGTCCAGGCGGTTTAACTGTTCCCAGGTCTCCTCCAGATTACATCCGGAGCGTATGCACTGGAGGCGGAGGTGATCTTCCTCATTCACCATAATCGAAACCCGCTCGTCGGAGGTGACTGCGACGCCCCGCTCCCAATCCACCTCGGCCAATTCGGAACTAATAAGATGTCGTTCGGCAAGAAATGACGTGTCCAGTTGGGAAATCTCATCCACTTCCACGTATTCATAATCCTCCAGCATGTCCAGGTTGGCCAGACGAGATCGGACATCCTCCTGAATCGACTGAAGTTTTTCACGGGAGGCACGATGGCTGAACGGAAACCCCTCCACATTTCTGGCAAGACGTGCCCGGCTCGAAATCACGATATCCGACTCCGGTCCTTCGCCCTTCAACCATTCACCCGTTTGGTCGAGATAGCGTTTAGTGTCGAAACGGCTCATGATCCTTTTTTCCCGGACGTATCAGCATCCTCATCCGAAAGCTCGTTCGTTCCATTTTCCTCGGAACCCTCATCCATCGTATCGTCTCCAGTTAGTGCTACGTGTTTCTGCTTCAATTCATCAATTTCGTCCCGAAGTTCAGCGGCACGTTCAAATTCCTCTTCGTTGACGGCCGTCTGAAGCTCATGTTCTTTCTTTTGGATTTCATGCTCAACTTCAACAGCTTCATTTACACCTGAAGGTACTTTTCCGGAATGTTCCAACCGGTCGTGAATCTGCTCGAGTAGCGGATCCAGCCCAGGAGAGAAAAGTTCATAATCCTCCGGGCAACCCAGGCGTCTCGTTTCTCGAAATTCCTCGAAGGTCATTCCACAATTTGGACACTCGAGATCAGCGACCTCCTCTTCGTGAGGCTGAACCTCTTCTAGCTCATCAATATTGAGTTCATCTGGAATGAGATCGGACAGATCCAGCTCGACATTGTACTGAAGGCCTTCGGATTCCGCACATTCACTGCACAAATGAGTTTCATCCTGTATTTCCATATCAGCAATGTCCGTCATATGAACGGTAGCCTGACGTTCCTGGCATCGATCACAGCGTTTCATAATGACCTTGTCAAATGAAATAAACCTCAGAGACGTGACAAAGACAGGGACAGAAAAGCACATCAGCCGTCCGGTTCCTCCCCGGGAACATCCGACACCTTCAAGGCACGGAGTTCAGGTGAAGTGTTGAACTAACAGCTGTAGAAAGCACGCTAACAACGTTATCAGATCACCGAATAATTGTCAATATTTCCGGCCGGCGCTGACCCTCGTCAGACACATGAGCAATAGAAAAGGCGGCGGGAATACCGCCGCCTTTTCGTGCTCATTTTTTATCGTTCCTACTACATCGGAGGCATGCCGCCGCCCGGGGCACCTGCTCCAGGTGCTCCACCTGCGGGACCGGCTCCACCTCCATCATCGTCATCATCACCTTCGATGTTCGCGATCAGGGCATCTGTCGTGAGCAGAAGCGTTGCCACGGAGGCAGCGTTCTGCAGAGCGTTTCGGACCACCTTCGTGGGATCGATAACGCCCTCTTCAACAAGATCCCCGTATTCCAGTTCACGGGCATTGAAGCCGTAGTTGAAGTTGTCCTCCGCGAGAATGCGGTCCGCCACGATGGACGGGTCTTCTCCGGCATTCTCAGCAATCTGCTTCAGCGGAGCCTGCAAGGCCCGTTTGATGATGTTCTTACCGACCTTTTCACCGGACTTCACCTGGTAGTCTTCCAACTCTTTGTGAAGCCTGAGCAGTGAAACACCTCCACCGGGCAGAATACCTTCATCAACAGCTGCTCGCGTTGCATGAAGCGCATCCTCCACACGAGCCTTCTTCTCTTTCATCTCCACTTCAGTGGCTGCACCCACATTGAGCTGTGCCACACCACCGGCGAGTTTGGCGCGACGCTCCTCGAGTTTCTCACGGTCGTAATCAGAATCGGACCGCTCAAGTTCGGCCTGAATCTGATCTACCCGTTCCTGAATCTCGGAGGAGTCACCGGCACCTTCCACAACCGTCGTGTCATCCTTTGTGATGGTCACCTTCTTCGCCTGACCGAGGTGGTCAAGGGTGACGCTGTCCAGGTCCAGACCGATTTCTTCCGAAATCATCTGGCCGCCGGTAAGAACGGCGATATCCTGAAGCATGGACTTCCGACGATCACCGAAGCCGGGTGCTTTCACTGCAGCCACGTCCAGCATGCCACGAAGCTTGTTCACAACAAGTGTGGCCAATGCTTCGCCTTCTACATCTTCGGCAATGATAAGCAGAGGCTTGTTCGCCTGGGAAACGCTTTCAAGCAGAGGAATCAGGTCCTGGACGTTGGTTACCTTGTCCTCGAGTATCAGAATGTATGGATCTTCCAGATTCACCTGCATTTCATCCTGATCGGTGATGAAGTGCGGTGATAGGTACCCTTTTTCCCACTGCATTCCTTCGACCACATCCACAGTGGTTTCCAGGCCCTTTCCTTCCTCAATGGTGATCACACCGTCTTCACCAACTTCTTCCATTGCCTGCGAAATTTTCTCTCCGATTTCAGGATCGTTGTTTGCGGCAATGGAACCGACGTAAGCAATCTCCTTGGGATCACTTACATCCTGAGAGTGCTCTTTCAGCTCTTTGACAACTTTTTTGACCGCTCGGTTGATCCCTCTTTTGATTTCAAGGGGATTCGCACCGGCAACCACGTTTTTTAAACCTTCCAGAAAAATCGCTTCTGCAAGGACCGTGGCCGACGTGGTTCCGTCACCGGCATCATCACCCGTTTTCGATGCCACTTCTTTCACCATCTGGGTCCCGAGGTCCTGATACTTGTCCTCGAGCTCAATTTCTTCAGCAACGGTCACACCGTCTTTCGTGACGGTGGGTGTTCCGAATGACTGCTCAAGAACAACATTCCGCCCTCGTGGTCCCAGTGTAGTTTTCACGGCTTTGGCCAGTTTACTGACACCTTCTTTTATTTCTTCTCTTGCTTCCTGATCGAAAGCAATTTGTTTAGCACACATAATAC
>CAZQNZ010000023.1:2823-23818 GCA_964594615.1 uncultured Planctomycetia bacterium | reverse complement strand
AAGGAAGATTATCCGGATCATGAACGGGATTGGTACCTCCTGGACGCATCCGGTGAAACACTCGGCCGTCTCGCTTCCCGAGTGGCAACGGTTCTGATGGGAAAACACAAGCCCGAGTACACCCAGCATGTGGATGTGGGGGATCACATCGTGGTAATTAACGCGTCCGAAGTACATACCACCGGAAACAAGCTCGGGCAGAAAAAATATGAGCAATTTTCGGGATTCCCTTCCGGTTTACGGGAAATTCCACTCGAAAAGTTGCTCGTCACCTTTCCGGAACGAGTGATCGAAAAAGCGGTTCAGGGGATGGTTCCCTCCTCGAACCTCGGTGATAAAATGCTGAAAAAGTTGCACGTGTATCCGGATGCGGATCATCCACACGACGCTCAGACACCAGAGCCCATAGACGTAGAAGATTTACCCTCATAGAAATTTTCATTATTCGATAGAAACGAACCCATGGTAGATGAGGACGTCATCGACGAAGAGGATATCGATACGGATTCTGACGCAGAGGAATCGGAAGGAGAACAGGAGGAGATGGAGGAACTGCAGGAAGCCTTCGACACCTCGGTAAACAACTCCAGAAAGAAATATGGCTACGTCTGGGGAACGGGCCGCCGGAAAACCTCCGTCACACGCGTTCGATTGAAAGAAGGGAACGGAAAAATTCAGGTTAACGGAAAAGATTACAAACAGTATTTCAGTAATCTAAAGGATCAGAAATCGGTCGAAGAGCCCCTCAGGGACACGGATCAGCTGGGTGAGCTCGACATTTATATCAATGCCAATGGAGGGGGCAAAGCCGGTCAGGCCGAAGCCGCCCTGCTCGGCATTGCACGGGCCCTGATCAAGGCCAATCCCAACCTCGAATCCGTCCTGCGAGACAAAGGTCATCTCACGCGAGACCCGCGCATGAAGGAACGTCGAAAGTACGGAAACCACGGGGCACGTCGCGGGAAGCAGTACTCCAAACGGTAAGCATCGTTTGTTGCAGCTTTCATGTTCTCTCCTCTCTCCACCAGCAGATCTACGCCTGTGCTGATGTGTTGATCTGGAAAACGAACCCGTGGGATGATAAAATTACGTTCATCTTTCCAACTGTTTTTTTATGTAAAATCACCCACGGGTATTCGGATGAAGGGACAGACACGCATTCTAGTCGCGGTCGGGATCGGCGCCCTGGGCATTCTGTTGCTGGTTTATGCAAGTATTCAGGCGTCCGCCCGACAGTACGTTCGGGTGCATGAGCTCGCCGAAAACTCGGAGACGTATGATGAGAAACGCCTGAAACTTTCCGGGGAAATCATGGACGATTCGGTTTCGTACGATCCCGATAACCTTACCCTCCGTTTCAAGGTGAAGGATGTTCAGGGAGAAGGTGCTGACCAATCGGAGGTGAGTAGTACGGAGGATACACCAACGTCCGAAATTGTTTACCAGGGACCGAAACCGGATGCGTTTAAAGAGGGAGGAGTAGCAATCGTCAAGGGGGTATATCAAGCGGACCAGAACCGGATCAAAGCTTCGAACCTGCAGGCCAAGTGCCCTTCTCGTTACAAAGAAAATTTTGAGGACAAGAAGTCAACGGATGAAGATTCCTCCTCGGACAATCCCACCCCACCGACCGAGTAATTCATAGAGACCTGTGCAGTAAAGGCCTCATTCGGTCTGGTTGCACATCATATCACGGTTCCGATTCGGACATTTCCATCTAGAAACGCAATCATTTTTCAACGTCCTTCCAGATGATTCAGATCGGACAGCTATCAATTCGGGTCGCACTCGGTATTGCGATTGTCGGATTGATTGTGTCTGCGTTTGGACTGATTACGCGCCGGCGACGGAATGCGGAAACGGCCCGGAGATTACTGTACTTGAACCTGGCTCTCCACGTGATCGCTTTTACCGGTCTGGCGACGGCGTTTCTGACGGATCAGTTTCAGTTTAAGTACATATATCAAAACTCCAGTGTTTCCATGCCGGTGGTGTACAAGTTCTCTGCGATCTGGGGAGGCATGGAGGGATCCCTGCTGCTCTGGAGTTTTGTGCTTTCCACCTATGGTTCGATTTACGCCTATACCTCATCCGGCAACTGGAGATGGAGTTATCTGAGCGGATCCTACCTGGCCGTTTACGCTGTTCAGATCTTTTTTCTCGTGCTTCTCAATGTGACGTCTTATCCATTTGAACCCACACCGTCTCATGTGCCGATTCAGGATGGTACCGGTTTAAACCCCCTTCTCCAGAATCCGGGGATGGCAATCCACCCGCCGATGCTCTACCTCGGGTTTGTGGGCCTGACCATTCCATTCGCGCTGTCCATCGGTGCCCTGTTCTCCGACCATCTGGACGATCACTGGATTAGCGAAGCACGGATCTGGTCCATGGTGGCGTGGGTGATTCTCGGACTCGGGATCATGCGGGGCGGTTTATGGGCGTATCAGGAACTCGGATGGGGGGGATACTGGGCGTGGGATCCGGTGGAAAACGCCTCGTTTATGCCGTGGTTGTTGGCCACCGCGTTCATTCATTCGATCATGATCCAGAAGCATCGGGGCATGCTCAAGGTCTGGAACGTGAGTCTTATTGTACTTGCGTTCGGATTTACAATTCTCGGGACCTTCCTCACCAGGAGTGGTTTGATTACCTCCGTTCATACGTTTGCACGAAACCAGACACTTGGCGTCACATTCCTCTCCTTCCTCGGGTTGATTCTGACCGGTACGACCGTGCTTGTGATCTGGCGATGGTCCTCGCTGAAAAGCCAGCACACGCTGGATTCGTTTTTATCCCGGGAATTTATGTTTATTTTGAACAATTTACTGCTCGTGGGATTGACGTTCGTCATTTTCTGGGGAACCCTATTTCCGACGTTTTCAGAGCTTCTCACCGGTGAGCAGCAAGAAGTCGGTCCCCCCTACTACAACATGGTGACCATCCCGTTGTTCCTCCTGCTCATTTTAACAACCGGTGTCGGTTCGTTGATCGGGTGGCGTAAAGCCAGCTGGACGAACCTGAAACGAAACTTCACGATCCCATTCGTTGGATTTATCATCACACTTGTTCCGTTCTGGTTGCTGGCTTACGGATACGCGAACAGTCTCCATGCGTACTCCTCGGAGTGGAAAAGGTACCTGACGTATACATATTGTGCCCTGGCTTATTCCATCTGTGTGTTTACCGCTCTGACAATGATTCAGGAGATCGTACGGGGAACGCTCTCACGTTACAGACGATTTGATGAGAACGTGTTCTCCTCCTTCCTCAAACTGTTTCAGAAAAATCGACAGCGATACGGCGGTTATATCTCTCATATTGGATTTTTGATCGTGGTTGTAGGCATTGTGACGTCCAGCAGTTTCGGTATCGAGAAGGTGGCTACCCTGGACCGGGGGCAGACGATTACATTTTCCGGTTACGACATAACGTTTGACGGCATGGATCAATTTAATATCCCATCCGACCCGGCGAAGCCCGTTCAGGCACGGGTGTGGCAGGCCAACATCCGAACGGCATACTCCTCTGCGGAAAATGGATCTTCCTGGTATTTACTCCCGCAGAAACGGGTGTATACAAGATCAGAGCAACCCATGACCGAAGTTGCTCGCGACGTTCGCCTGTCCGGAGATCTGTATGTGGTCCTGTCCGGGGTTCCGGAAAATCAGGAGGGGAAAGCGGTTCTGAAATTGTGGTACAATCCATTGGTGATTCTGGTCTGGGGAGGCGTTCTTGTAATTGCACTGGGTGGTTTTCTGGCACTCGTACCGATTCCCGGAATAACTGCAAAGTGGAGGCAGGAGGATCCCTCATGAACAATGTGACGCACATATATGTCAAACCATGCTCGGTGCATCGGCGACTGCTGAGGGACACCACGATAATCACTCTGTTTCTTCTGATCGGATGCATGGCGTTCGGTCAGTCCAATGCGCAGAGCGAGCAGGTGAAGGATCCTGATACCCCCCAGTATGAACATCTGTTCAATTGTCTATGTGATATGAAGGTGGAAGATGGCGAGGTGGACACATCCGGTAATTGCGGTAAACCCCTTGCCAACTGTTCCTGCGGGTTCTCCGAAAAGATGCGGGCGAAATTGAACGCATACGATGAACGTGGACTCGGTCGACGTCAGCAAATTGAGGCATTTAAAGAACAATACAGCCAGTTCAAGAACAAGGTTCTCGCGGTTCCGGACCCCGGAAACAGCAATTGGTTTCTGGCGTATCTTGTACCACCGGTCATCATTGTACTGGCACTGCTGTTCGTGGGAAGTACGGGATGGTACTGGCTCGAAAATCAAATACGTTCCGGCGGAACTAACCCGGATCACCCTGATACCGAACTGGATCAGGATGAAATCAGAGAGGAAATTGAGCGCGAAATCGAGGAGAAAAAATCATGACGCTAGAGCTTCTCCTTCTTGTGGCCGTCCTCGTGCTCGGTTTGGGGTACGCCCTGTTGCCCCAAATTTTCTTGCTGGGATCCAGTGACGTGGAGCCCCCCGTTGAAAAGCGGAAGATCCGCGAGCTGAGAGAGCAAAAACAGAAATGGGTACAGGGCATACTCGATCTGGATACGGAGTGGGAACTTGGAAACCTTGAGGAACAGGAGTATCGAACGTTGCGAGCGAAATATAAGCGAAAAGCAACCGAGGCGCTCAGCGAATTGCAACAGTTGACGGAAGCGATGGAGGCGGAGAAGGAACGAAACAAACTGAACCGGTCCATAGAAGCATCGATCGCGGAGAAGAAAAAACAGTTATCCAATGAAAATTGAGGTATTCAAACCATGATTGAACGGATGAAAATTGCAACCTCATACATGGCACTCTCGCTGGCGCTGGTATTAATCAGTACGCCGATGTTCGCCCAGCAGAACACGGAAAACACATCGGATCAGGAACCGTCAGCACCCCTTGAAAAATTGACCATCGAGTTTCAAAACGGTACCGCTGATGCGGATGGCATAGGAACCATCACCGGTGTGGTCTTTGATATCGAAAAATATCGTTCCTCCGTCGGGTCCGGTGATCAAACCTCACTGATCGACGAACTCAAAAAGCATGGGACGCGCTTTCAATCTCGTCAGGCCTCCACGACGGTTTCCCTTGACAAGCCGGTCCCCAATCCGATGCTGGTGGTGATCTACAAGGGGGGCATTTATCAGAAGAAGATTGAGGCCGGAACATCTGAACAAACGATATCGCTGACGGTATATGAACCAACACGCAACCGGGACGTGATCCGTATTCAGCGCCATCACATCCCCCTCCAGCGGAATGGAGATCGATTGAGGGTCAGTGAAATTATTCGTTTCACAAACACCGGTGACCGGACCTATGTCGGACCGGAGGGATTCAACAGATCAATTCCCATCACCCTGCCGGAGAACGTGCATCAGGTGCAGGGAGCCCGTCAGGAATCCGGTTCGGCATCATCCCGTAATTCGAACACGTACTGGTTATCCAAAACGGTCTCCCCGGATAGCACGGTTTCGGCCCGAATCTCCTATCATATACCACTTGACGGCTCCCTTACTCTGGAACGGAAGGTTGAGTACCCCACCAGTAATTTCTTTTTTGTCGCACGAAACCGGGGTCTGCAGGTAACCTCTACTTCGTCGAATCTCCAAAAACGAGCCCGCTCGGCCCCCTCCGGCAAAGGCGATGTGGTACAAATTATGGGGAACAACTTATCGAAAGGAGAAACCGTGTCCGTCACGCTCGAACCGGCGGGAACAGCGGCGGGGGGGAATATGCAGGCGGAAGCAAACGGTTCCGGTTCCGCTGCCCAGACGGAAACCTCAAACGGAGGAGGTTCCAGCAGTAGCAAGAATTATATCTTGATTATCATAGGAGTAGTGGCCGGTCTGTCGCTGGTCGTGAGCTTCTCGGTAATTGTTCTCATGTATGGATCAGGGAATGGTGATTCCGTAAGTTCAAATGATGAAACCCTGTCCCGGGACGTGTTGCTGGAAGAGATCGCTCAACTGGATCAGGATCTGGAAAACGGAAAGATCACGGAGGAATACCATGAACAGCGCCGATCCCGCCTGAAATCCAGGCTGATGGCTCTGGATGCCGAAGACGGACCGGATGCCCGCCCCTCCTGAAACCGTGTTGAAAAGAACTCGCTGACGGAGGCTATAAATGATCGACCCACCACGGAATCATAAATGGTTTCGTCTTCAGAATGTGAGCCGATGGTTTGATGATCAGCCGGGGGTTCGAAATGTGAACTTTGCGGTGTATTCCGGCGATACGATTGGGCTGGTTGGTCCCAACGGTTCCGGGAAGACAACTCTCCTGAAACTGTTATCCGGACATTTCCCTCCTACCGCTGGAGAGCTGACACGCCGCGCACCGGAGCAGAACCAGTCCCCCATTCAGCAGTACATCGGGTATTCAGGACATGAACTCATGCTTTACGAACAGTTAACGGTTGGAGAAAATCTGACCTTTTTTTCGGAACTATACAATCAAATTGATCCTGAAACTCGTATTCGGGAACTGCTGGATGATCTGAATCTACTGGACTGCCGGGATGCTCGTGTTTCCAGGTTGTCCAGTGGTATGAAGAAAAAGCTTTCCATTGCGCGATCGCTGATTCATCGACCCGCCCTACTGCTTCTGGACGAACCGTTCAGGGGAGTGGATGCGGGGTCAACAAGCCAGATCAAACGTCGTTTACACCAGTTCACGGATACCGGTGGGACCCTGCTCCTTGCCAGTCATGACCTGGGAAATGTGTATGAGTTATGCGAGCGAGTACTGATGTTAAAAAATACCGAACCTCGCCTGGAAGAGGATCTGAATCAACTGGATGAGCCGTCCTTTCGTAACCGATATCAGGAAGTTGCTCAGCCTTGAGAAACCGCCTCATGTATCAAGCACATTGCTGAATAAGACGGAGAGCCAGGAATGCGGCACGTGTTCAAAATTGCCGGTAAAGACCTGTCTACCGAGTTTCGGAAGAAAGGAGTACTCAGTACCATCCTTCTTTTTTCGATTCTCGTTCTCCTGGTTATGTATTTTTCAATCAATCATGACCCGGATACCCTCCACACTTTCGGTCCTCCGGCCTTCTGGATCAGCCTGATCTTTTCCAGTTTCCTTGGGCTCAATCACTTCATGCAGTCCGAACGTAAGAACGACTGTTTGCTGGCTTTAAAATGCTCTCCGATGCCGTCCTGGGCGATATTTGCGGGAAAGAGTCTTTCGTTAATCGTGATGCTGACCCTCGTCGAACTGATTCTGATCCCAGTCTTTCTTATGATGTTCGCGTATGGAATCGGACTGGAATTACTGCTGTTTGTCGGTGTTGTGATGCTGGGAAACATTGCGATTGCGATGACCGGGGCCCTGTTCTCCGGGATGCTGGTGGCCGGACGAGCTTCGGCCTTTTTGCTACCTCTCGTCATGATTCCGATGCTCCTTCCGTTATTAATTGCCGGGGTCCGGGCTTCTGCCCCGCTTTTATCCGTGACCGTGGGCGAATTTCATCGACCGGGGACACCTGTTGATATTGCAACTCAGTGGATTCTTCTGTTGCTTGGAATGGATCTTCTGCTGGTATCGGCCGGTAGCATTCTTTCAAATACGGTATACTCGACATGAATGACCAATCTGACACATCGGTGCGGAAGCAACTCCTCCAGCTCTGGCACTCATGGGGGGTTCAATTCACGGCTGTGCTGGCTCTGGTCGTTTTCAGTATCGCAATGTGCCTCGCTCTGATTTATACCCCGCGGTTCCCGGCGGACGAATTCGGAGCGCTCGCACAGAAAATTATGTATCTGCACATCCCGTTTGCGATCGTGTCCTTTGTCGCCTTTTTCTTCGGGTTCGTGTCTGCTCTGGTTTTTCAATATAAAAAGCAGAAAGTATACGATGATTACAGTCGTGCGTGCATCGAGATCGGATTTCTATACAGTCTGGCCGTGCTCGTGAGTGGCCCGCTCTGGGCTCGACCGGTGTGGGGGGGCTGGTGGAGTTTTGAGCCACGCCTCAACACGTTTCTTATCATGTGGTGCATGTACGCCGGATACTTTCTGATACCACCGTTTCTGGAAGGTCTTGAGGTGAAAGAACAGTTCCGGACGGTGATGGCGATTCTCGGCTTTCTCATGGTCCCGGTCGTGTATTACTCCGTGGACATGATTGCTGCCGAATTTCAAAACCACCCACAGCGTGATTTAGAGATGGCGGCGTCCATGGTATGGTCAATCCGCCTGGTCATGATTGCATTGTTTCTGCTTTTTCTTTGTTTAAGCTGGACACGGTTTCGTGTGTTTCGGTTAAAGCGAAAATTATATCGTCGGATGATTGGAGTGTTAGAATGAACCTTTATCAACTTTTCCTGCTTGCAACCACGGGAAACGAGGTTGCCGGATCGACCAACCTCAGATATTTTCTCATTGCCTACATTGCGTTATGGGCCCTGATATTTGGCTATTTGTACTATTTGCACGGCCGCGTCAAATCTCTTGAGAACGATCTGAACAATCAGACCTTCGATCCGCTCTCGGAGGGGAACAAGGTGACCCCATCGGATTCGTCAACCGGTGACAGTGAGGACCCTCAATCGTTTTCAGATTCCTGACAGGTCCCATCTGATATGCAATCCGAAAGATAGGCATCTGGAATGCTCGGTTCCTCCCGGTATATAGCCGAACCTGAGACCGTCAAAGATCATCCCTCGCAGGGGACAGCTGTCGGACGGAGGTTCATCCCGGCGTTTGATTTCAAACGTTCCAGTTGAAACAAATCGAAAACCTTGTAAAATAGTTCCATCACGATAGTTATGCGCAACACATCATTTCCTGCTGGAGGGGGCTCGCGTGACGGACACCGTATGGAATCTGCAAGAGGCTGACAAGGCCACCCGAAACCGGTTGACCAGCATGCTGGATATCACGCCCATCACTGCTCAATTGCTGGTCAATCGCCAGATTACGGATCCGGACAACGCTTCGAAGTTCATCAATCCATCCATGCATGACCTGCTGGATCCGTCAACCTTTTCCTCGATGGACGCAGCGGTTTCTCGTATCCGAGGTGCACTGCGGGATGGGGAAAACATCCTGGTCTTTGGGGATTACGACGTGGACGGCATCACGGCCACGTCGACCCTGCTCAACTTCTTCAATCTAATCGATCGGGAGGTCGATGCGTACGTTCCGGATCGGCTGGAGGAAGGCTTTGGCCTGAACATCGATACGGTCAAGCGTCTCTTGAAGAAGCATGATCCGGATCTTCTGATTACGGTGGATTGTGGGACCAGCAACCTGGAGGAAATTTCGTACCTGAGGGATCAGGACGTGGACACGATCGTACTGGATCATCATGAACCACCACCGGAGATCCCTCCTGCCGATGCAATTCTCAACCCGAAATGTGCGGATTCCGGTTATCCGTTTTCAGGACTTTGTGCCTCCGGGGTCGCCTTCAAACTGGCATGGGGTCTGGCCAAGAATCTATCCGATCAGAAAAAAGTAAAGCCGGAGTTCCGTGATTTTCTCGTGGACTCCATGGGAATGGCGGCTCTGGGAACGATTGCGGATCAGGTCCCCCTGGTTTCCGAAAACCGTATCTTTGCCAGTTACGGACTAAGCTCATTGTCCAAGACCAGCATTCCCGGACTTCAAGCTCTTCTGGATCAGATGGGGATATCGGGAGAGGACGTCGATACCGGGGATATTGGCTACAAAATCGCTCCTCCACTGAATGCGGCCGGTCGTTTGCAGCAGAGTGAGCTCGGTCTGGAGCTGTTCCAGGCTCGCTCAATGGACCGAGCAAAAGAAATTACGGGAACGCTGGAAGAAATTAACAAGGAGCGACGAAAACTACAGCGAAATGTGGTGAAAGATGCCGAAGAAAAAATTGATCAGCTGAATCTGAACGACGAACCGGTCATCGTCCTTGCTGACGACGATTGGCACCCGGGTGTAATTGGGATCGCTGCCTCGCGCATTGTCGACCGGTTCAGCCGTCCATGCGTGTTGATTGGCACCGGTCTGGAACCAGCACGGGGTTCCGCCCGTGCACCGGATGGATTCGAACTACATGCTGCATTTGAGTCCTGCACAGACTTGCTCGTTAAACACGGTGGACATGCGAATGCAGCCGGTTTGTCGATTCATGAAGAACATATCGAGGAGTTCCGTGAACAACTGAATCAACGTGCTTCGTCGCTGGATATCTTTGATTCGGGAGGGGGACTCCAGCAGCAGGTTGATGTGGATCTTGAAATCTTTCTGCCCAACCTGGATTGGCGCTTGCTTCAGGAAATCGATAAACTGGCCCCACACGGTCTGGGCAACCCGCAACCGGTCTTCGCGAGTGTTGGGATGGAAGTTTCGGAACCCCCGGAGCTAATGGGAGACAGCGGTGATCATCTTTCCTTTCGGGTCACACAGGGTGGGGTTGAACGGCGAGTGGTGGGGTTTGGCATGGGAAACGAAATCTCCACCCTGGATCAGATCCCCTCCGATCAACTCGCGCTCGCCTATAAGCCGGTGATCAATGAATGGAGAGGCCGACGCTCCATCGAACTTCACCTGGTGGATATTCAGGATCGGGAAAACCTGAAGCTTTCCGAATCCACTGCCTGATCGGCTATTTTCCTTGGTGTTCGGGCAATCCCCCATTCTCAATTGTTTCTTTCTAAGTGTAATCACCTCATGCAGTGGTGATTCGTTTCTTGCAATCGGAGATTCATCACATCCGGTCGTTTAACTCCTTGACGGTTCCTGATACGATAACTTGACGTTCACCTCGGTCGTGTGACTGATCATTCCAACCTTTTTACACGGATCAGCGTTGCGTTCCTTTGCAGTAGTATTCGTACCAATATTGTTGGTATTACTGGCAGCCTGTCAGCAGGACCAGCGTGTGCCAAAAAATACACCACGTGCTGTGCTGGGCACTTCACCACCCAGCGACACCGAACAAAACTCATCCTCAACGTTCAGTTCATCGTCTTCTCCTTCCGAAACATTGCACGGTGGAAGCCAGATCACCACGGATACATCCGACCTTGATGTGGAACGGAAGCGCTTTCAAAACACCATCCGGACCAAACGACCGGAGAACCGGAAGAACTCGCGAACTCAACGAGCGGAGAAGCTGAACTTTGACCTGTCGGAACTGCAGTCCGTACGGAAGCGCAACAGGAAAATCATGAGAAAAACGAAAAGCTCAAGAAATCAATGGCCGGACAAGTTTGATCAACAGGCGCAGGGGAAACTTGAAGAACATATGAGAAAACAGGGCTGGTCGGAATTTGACGTCAAGGAAGAAACGGAAGAACGGACCGCTTCAGATCAGTCTTCCGAGGATGACGACCCGTCATAGACTCGTTTCTGGCATTTGAAGACGGTTCCCGACAAGTCACCGAACAATACGGGCTACAAAATCTGAGTCTCATTTCGCCCTGTCACGTACCTTGCCGGCGCCTGTTCCTTTACTTTGATTCGACATTGCTTTCACCGGACCGCTATCTGTAATTCTCATGGATCCCGTTAAGCGTTCCATCATCACCGATCTGTTCGGGGCCATTCCGGAGGAGATGGGCCACGTCTTGCGTCGCTCCGCTTATTCTGCCAACATCAAGGAGCGGATGGACGCATCATGTGCCATTTTCGACGAAAAGGGACGTATGCTTGCCCAGGCCGAGCATATTCCCGTACATCTTGGTTCCATGCCACTGGCCGTGCGCGCGGTTCTGGATGGGTTTGAGGGCGAACTGCATCCCGAAGATCAGATCATTTTGAATGATCCGTATCGTGGAGGCACGCATCTACCGGACATCACATTGATCATGCCGGTGTTTTACAACAACAAGCTGGTGGCCTTCAGTGCCAACCGAGCTCACCATGCGGACGTCGGATCGGATGAACCGGGATCCCTCCCCCCTTATTCCACGTATCTCGACGAGGAGGGCGTGGTGATTCCTCCTGTTTTTCTGGTTCGCGAGGGTGAAATTAACGATGATCTGATCACCACGATTCAACGTGAGATGAGAAACCCGGACGAACGGCTGGGGGATCTGCGGGCGCAAATTGGAGCAAACCGCCGTGGACAGCAGAAAATTACATCTCTGATCGACGAGCACGGCCGGACGAGTTTTCGCCGATTCAGCAAGGAACTTCGATCATACAGCTCCGATCTAGTACGAGAAAGTGTGACCGCCATCCCGGATGGTTCGTACAAGGCAGACGGGTGGATGGAGTCCACTGGCTCCGGAACGGAAACCGCTCGTATCGAAGTCGAGGTCACCGTTCGAGGGACGGATATTCACATCGATTTCGATGGAACGGATCCCCAGGTACGTGGAAATGCCAATACCCCGCTGCCCGTCACCATTTCAGCCTGTTACTATGTCGTCCGGACCCTTACTGATCATGATGCGCCGCTCAACCACGGCTGTTATGACATGGTGAATATCGACGCTCCGGTGGAAACCCTGGTCAATCCGACGGAGCCGCACGCCGTCTGCTCGGGCAACGTCGAAACGTCTCAGCGAATTGTGGATGTACTATATGACGCCTTTCGCCAGGCGGTGCCGGATCAGGTCCCAGCTCAGTCTCAGGGAACCATGAACAACCTGGTGATCGGAATGAACCACGAAGGTGCTGAAAAAACGTATTACGAGACCATCGGGGGAGGTGAAGGCGCGTTCTCATGGCGTGACGGACAGGATGGTATTCAAACGCACATGACCAATACCAAGAACACCCCTGTGGAAGCTCTGGAACATGAGTATCCGCTTCGAGTCCAACAGTATCAGCTGCGATCCGGTAGTGGTGGGGACGGGAAACACAAAGGAGGGGAAGGCGTGATTCGTGAAATTGAGTTTCTCGGTCATGAAGGGTCATTCTCGATCATTTCAGAGCGTCGTACGACCCCACCTCAGGGGGCAAACGGTGGAGGCGACGGGGAACCCGGGCAAAACGTGCTTATCTCAGGGGGAGAGCATGCAGAAACCCAGGAGATCGGAGCCCGCGCTCGTGGAACGCTTACGAAACGAGATCGAATTCGAATCGTGACGCCCGGTGGAGGCGGTTACGATGTGGAGTAACGAAGCGGAAGGACTTTTGAGCAGATGTTCGACATTTAGTGGTGTCATGTCCCATTCTCATGATGAAGAGGATGGCTTCTCATGAGCTAACCTGCACTCCGGTTTACCAGTAACTTACACCGGACATAATCCCTCCAGAAAACGTATCGGCTCCATTGGTTTATTCAAGAACAGTTCCTCGGGTCGATCGAACGCTGATCCCCTTCGTGACGACAAGGAGCCGATCGATCTATTTCATGGACCGGGTCTGATATATCCCTCTAATTCACCGAGTTGGATTTACGTCCGTCATTCGTTCCAATACATCACATGGAAATCGCGTGATGGTGGAGGTGATCGCTTAAAACGTCCGCCTGTTCAAATCGCCCTCGGGGGTAATTACGTTTTGATAAAACGTACGGTTCCACCACCGGCCGTGTTCGTACCATTCCTGAGGATCCGTGAACTCGTAGACAAAACGACGTATCCGCACCGCCTCCGGACCATCCGTTCCCTCAAACGGGTTTTCATGGAGGAGCTTTGTGAACGAAGGATCGTTTGCCTCCAGCTTTTTAACCAGTTCCTGGAGCCAGAAGGAACGGCGCTGCGGCATAGCGGCGAACCATAATTGCCAGTCCAGCCGGAGGTGATAAGGAGCCCACTGCGGGGGCCGTCGTTCCGTATCGGTGGGTTTCCCTTTGAACTCATATTCATGCCAGTTGCCTTCGTCGTCTCGGCCCTCAACGACCAGTTCGAATCGTGTACGGGTAATCGTACCGAACGCTCCGTACGTGTTGACAAGGTTCAACGGATCAAAACCCGCGTTCATCAGCTGGTTGGATGAGACCAGGTTTTTTGCAGGATAGTAACTCAGGAAGAGGACAAGTACAGCGAACAGAAGGATGAGCACCTGAAACGCAATACTGACACCGGTGTGGGGGACAACCTCCATATTCATCCCCAGCATCGTGAAAAAGGAATCCGGCAGCAACAGAAACGCAATCACCGCCGTTAGAAAATTAAGCCAGGAAAAGTTACCGGTGATCATCAACCATCCCATGAAACCAACGGTCATAACGCCTCCTATACCTGAGACCGGTTGAGGAAGAAAATATAGGAAGGGAACCAGGAGTTCCGCCACATGATTTCCCATGACCTCCAGCTTATGCCACCATTTTGGCAGGTGATGTGCGAACCAGCTCATCGGATTCGGCATCGGCTGGGTTTCGTAATGATGATCCATACAGGTCAGGTCGCGCCAGCACCGGTCCCCCCGTATTTTGATCATCCCGGCTCCGAACATCACCCGGAAGAGGAGCCAGCTGAAGAGAGACAGGACCACGATGGATACCGGCTGATGTGCTCCGCCCAGGAAGATGCTCAGTGCACCGGTTTCACAGAGCAATGATTCCCATCCGTATCCGTAGAACAATCCGCCAACGTTGACCAGTGACAGATAGAGGGCCCAGAGCACCAGAAGGCCACCACCGACGGCGTACGAACCAAGCCATTCAAGTCCGAAAAACCCGGCCGCTGAGATGGTCATTCCAATGAAACAAACGATTCGCACCGCCCGGTCGGATGGAACGTAATGAAAAAGACTGGGATTCTCCCAGACTGTCCGCTTGCGAATGATTCGGGTAAATGGCAGGAGGCCGTCTTCTCCAGACAGAGGAGGAAATTGACGAAATGATACCAGGAAGGCAAGAAAATAAGTCAGAAACAACCCACGGTAAAAAAAGAACCGTGCGAACCAGTACTGATCGGTGAAGAGGTAGGATTTATACATCGTCCGTCAATCGACTCTTCACTGACATTCGGGCTCTTCCAAGCTCAAGGCCACGAGGAGGGTGCTTCTTAGCGATCATCAGGGCTTCAAATGAACTGATTACCTGATCGAAAGAGATCAACAGTCAACCCCCTTTCCCTCTTCTTCGCTAAGCGTACTTCCTCTGAAGCAAACTGCCGATCCGCGATTCATGGTTATGCAAACGTAAGATCCGCATGTTCCACCAGTTTCGCCTGAAATAACCAGTTCGTCTGTCGCAGGGTCGCGTGGTAATCGAACTCATCGAGTGCACTGATGAGATCTATGGGGAGAACGACGTCGAGGTACCGGTGTGCGGCACTTGAAGCCGTGTAAAGCACACAAATGTTTGCGACGGTCCCGGCGATGATCATGCCCTGCCGGTCGTGCACCCGCAGCTGGTGATCCAGTGATGTTCCATAAAATCCATCGTATCGGGACTTCTGAAACACCAGATCATCTTCGTGTGGTTCCAGCTCATCCACGATATTCCAACCCCAGGTTCCCTTTTGACAATGTTTCCCCCAGATCTCATACTCCGGATCGTCTTTATGATGAGTGTCCTGCGTATGCCAGATCGGAACACCGGCCTCACGAGCACGTTCGGAAAAGCTGGCGATCTCCTCAATGGTGTCTTCGGCTTTCGGATTGTACAGGGCCCCATCCGGATGCACGAAGTCATTCTGCATGTCCATGATAAGAACTACGAAACGCTCGGGATCCACATCCACCGCGTGCTCAATATCATAGTCGGGGACATCAACTTTCATGGCGATATATGCTCTCAACTGTAACTAGACTCCTGTCGATCATCCTTTGTTAATTATTTTAATGGAATTTTCTATTCATCGCACATCTCTTACAGAACGTATTGACAGAATAATTTCCTTTACCGGATACGATGACTCGTATCTCCCCCTCGTGGGGAGCATCATTGATCTGAATCTGGTATATCAGTGTCATCCAGAGACGTATAACGAACCGTTATCCATTTTAGAAAGGGATCTACGTTAATACAGTATGATGAATACCACTTATGACTGAGGTTCTTCAGACCGTGTAATTCAGCATCAACTCATCAGATCCCGGAAGGGAGCTATGATTTTAATATCGGAATTGATTCATAATTGTATCAATCCTCGGTGACCTGGCGCCAGTCAATCTCATCCAGGTAAATCGTTTTGAACTTCGACGCCGGTTTGTTCCTGGAAGTCGACCGCTTTTCCTGAGCCACAGGACGAAGATGATCTTCCGTGTTCGTCCCGGGAGTCGACCTCTGTTTCTTTTTTTGTTTACGCCAGTCAATCCGCCGGTCGTCCTCATTCATCACTCGTACTGAGGATTGATTCTGACCATCCGCTGACGTTTGGTTGCTCGTCTTTTTCGGTTCCTCCGCGTTCCTTGGGAGTGACGGGCTGGTTCCATTACTGTTCGACTGAGATGAAATTTGATCTCCATTCCTGTAGGTATCGCTTTCCCCCATTGATTGCCGTTCCGTCTTCACAACTCGTTCCGGACCATTATTTTTCCCTCGGATATCACGTTTCGTTCGGGATTCCTTGTTTCCATGATCACCGGGGCGTTCCTGACGCTGCCAGTTGATTGATTCATGCTGTTGGACGGTTGGATCTCCTTGCATGCGTTCTTTACGTGCAAACGATCTCCAATCAATGAGTTTGTGAAATTTCAACTCTGTAGAGCGAATCGAGGGAGGACGATACGGATCGGCGTATCGCCAATCAAGAACCTCCTCCTGTGCTACGTCTTCAGAGTACGACGATGCATCGGGTTCCTGAATCTCCTGGCTCGTACTCTTCACGTGCCCTGCCAGAATGCTAACTGCAATAAGCAGGTTCAAATAGATCGATTCGCCCCTTCCGAGAGTCGTTGGTGCACTGAACATGGTTCTGATGTGAGTCATTGGAATTGTGATGAAAGGTGAACTCTGGGAAACGTCCCACCCGGGCCGAATTTCAGGTGCTTCACAAGGCGTATTTCGACCGGGAAGATCCTGTACGCTCAATCTGAACATTAATCCTAGAACATCAGAAAATTGATGCAAATTATGATTTTGAATATTTTCGGCTGATATACGTCCGATCGGATGGCGATCCCCATGGAGGTGTTATTTATGTTGATGACTCTACATTTCTCCAGTATATCATTTCGTTTGTCCAAATCAGGATCCTCACCCATACAGAAAATTATGTACTCTCTGAATTAGAGGAATGATTTCCAAGATGGAGAATTTTGATCTTTTTTCTGTTATAGACTCGATCTTTCTCAGGCTTCACCGCCCCTTTTTGACTGGTATCTGATTTCCCACCGTTTCTACATCAACTACAGTCAGTTTGCGCCAAGGAATGAACCAGTTTCAGCTGGGTCAGCGGGTTTGAATGAGGAGTCCTCAAACGGTGAACCGTCCTGTTTAGTCCCCTTCAAAAGACCGCTGTTCTCTATATAATAGTAATCCATTTCTTTGTGCCGAAATATCTTTTCCGTCCGGGAGAAACAGAGAGAGATCATTTGGGGGTGTGCGAAATGTCGGATACATCTGTAGAAGTGGTCTTATCTTGTGGCTTCCGTTCGTTGTACTCCATATAGGTACACTGATGACCAATCATGGTTACTGATCGTCATGAGCTGATGAGAGCGATGGGCTAATTTTCATGCGATGTAACCTGGATGACGACGTCCGGAGAACGTCATGAGATCAGGTTTTTTTGATCAAACACGGCCGGGTGATGGAATCGGCAGACATAGGGGACTTAAAATCCCCTGGGCGGAAGCCCGTGCGGGTTCGAGTCCCGCCCCGGCCATTATGATCGTCGATTAAGATCGATGCGTGTTCTTGGATTCGGGCACGGTGGCTGAATTTGTGAGCGGATGTGGCATCGACTCGGGTCTTACAATACTTCTTTTCTTCAATTTCTAACCACGTGCGGATGTCATCGAAGAACATTTTGATGGTCACGGGGGATTACGCGGAAGATTACGAGGTGATGGTTCCGTTTCAGGCCCTTCAAACAGTTGGTCATCACGTGGACGTGACTTGTCCGGAAAAGGATGCCGGGGAATCCATTGTGACGTCGCTTCATCAGTCGGAAGGATATCAGACGTATACGGAACGGCAGGGGCACCATTTTGAGCTGAACACGTCATTTGCGGAGGTGGACGTCTCGGACTACGATCTGCTCATGCTGCCCGGGGGACGAGCGCCCGAATACCTTCGGGTGAATGAGGACGTGCTGGAACTAATTCGTTCATTCGATCAGAAGGACAAACCGATTGCCGCCATCTGTCACGGCGCCCAGATCCTCGCGGCGGCGGAGGTGCTGGAGGGCCGATCCTGCAGTGCCTACAAACCCATCGCACCGGAGATTCGAAGCGCGGGTGGTGAATTTGTCGATCCCGGTCCGGAAGGGGCCCATGTCGACGGTAACCTTGTGACGGCGCCAACCTGGACGGCACTTTCGGCGTGGCTGTCGGCTGTTCTGGACGTGCTCGATACCTCGATCGAGTTGTAATGAAGCCCGGAACGGGCCGAACCCGTTCCGGCTCGGTTGATTTACAAATTGTGAGGACCCCCGTTTTTTTAACGATTAACTGTCTCAGTTCGGTTTTCGGAGCGGAACGATGGAATTTGACAAACGGATGGACGAGTTCAAAACGATTTTTCGACGCTCCGCCCTGCCCGATAACGTGCGCCTCATATACGAACAGATTCTCTCGTTTGCGGATGCGCACGAGTCGAATGAGTACATGGCCAATTTCAGCAGTGATCTTGCCGTGGAGCTGGGGTGCGATCTCGATCTGCTGTTTCCCGTCCCGGAGACGGAGAGCCTGTCGGAACCGCAGGAATTGCTCGATGAGCAGCGTTACGATGCCGTGAAAGATATGCTCGGCACGTTTGACACGATTGAACAGGATACCGTCGACACCATTCTGGAACGCATTTCCGACGCCGAGAATGAGTTGTGTATCTTTCCGGCGCCCTTCCACCTGACCCCGGAAGAAGAAGCACGTGGAGATACTCCGGGAGCCGTGGTGGATCGACTCCTATCGGAGATTACCGGACCCGTGTTACTTACACGAACACCACCTCGCATGATACCGGAATTGTACAAGCGAGTGGTGGTGATTGGTTCTACCTTTCATAATTTGATGGATTTGATTCGCGCGACGGCGGGTCTTTGTCCGGACGGAACGGAGCTGGACGTGTTCGCCTATGCGGACAACCGGTTTTTCCGCAGCATGCGCACGTTACTGAGCGAAACCACCGATTTCGAAACGGACAAGACGGACGAGCGACTGCGTGAGACCTTTCTTCGGGAGTTACGCCGGAAGTTGAGGCAGATGTCCGAGCAGCTGGACGATCAGCATGAAATTACATTGAACGCGGATGTCCGGCAGGTATCGATGATTGATTCGGAACAAGATATTCGCTTCCCGGGACCGGATCCGACCTTGATTGCCCTTCCCACGGACTTCGAGGAGGGAGGGTACGATCCGTCGGTGCTTCGTCGGATGTTCAAATCGTACACCAACACCGAGTTTCTCACCGTATGACCTCGAAAGAAGCGGAATCCCGTCCAACTCGAGATCAACCCATTCCCCCACTGTACGCACTCTCCGGCGCGCTGTTGGTGGGTCTTCTGGCGTTTGGGCTCATCGAAACGAACATCCTGGCGGAGAACTGGGTGTACGGAGGAGTGCTTGCGGTCATCCTTCTACTGATCGCAACAGAGTACATGCACAAAACAATTGTCGTGATGATCGGTTCCGGGTTGTGTTTGTTTCTCGCGGCCGCCGGCGGGCATCTGTCCGGCAGCCACGGTGGACTTCCGCCCTACGTGGAAATGGTGGAATGGAGCACGGTCGGTATTATCGTCGGGGCGTCCATTTTTGTGGAACTCGCGTCGCGGAGCGGAATTTTTACGTACATCTCGATCAAATTGTTGAAGTTTTCACGCGGCAGGCCGCTTCGTCTGCTGGTGTTTTATTCCATACTCACCCTCTTGTTCAGTGCGTTTCTGGATAACATTACCGCGATGATTATTGTCGGGTCTCTCACGATCATCGCGTCCGAAAAGCTCAACTTGAACCCCCTTCCATTTATTCTGACGGAAGCGATCATGACGAATCTCGGGGGGACGCTGACCCTGATCAGTTCCGTGCCCAATATCATTATCGGAACGAAGGCGGGGATCTCGTATCTGACTTTTGTGTATACGATGTCACCGTACGTCCTTCTGGCGACAATCGGAAGCATCGGAATTTCCTGGTATCTGTTTCCGAACACGTTTCAGCAGGAGCTCTCCGGGAATCAGCGTGAGGAAAAGGAAGAGCGAGTACAGGAGTTCGACGAGTGGGATACGGTGGAGGACCCGGTGTTTTTTAACGTCTCGGTCTTGTGTGTGATTAGTTTCATTGCAGCGTTTGCTTTGCACAGTGTGGTGCCCGTTATCAAATCACTACCACTGGAGTGGGTGGCGCTTGGATTTGCCACACTGATGCTGGTGATCTATCCGGCCGAAGTTGAGGACACGCTTGAGAAGGTGGAATGGTCCCTGATTTTCTTTTTCATCGGGCTGTTTACGGTCATCGGTGTGATGCAGGAAGTCGGCGTGCTAAAACAGATCGGTCTGTTTCTGAAGGATTACCTCACCGCCGGAGCGTATCGCGGCCCCGGATATCTCATGTGGGCGTCCACCGTGCTTTCCAGCATAACGGCCAATATTCCATTGGCCGCCATGATGTCCGAAATCATCGGGACGCTGGAAATTTCCATGAACAAGGACGGGTTGTGGTGGGGACTGGTTCTGGGATCGAATTTAGGGGGCAACATTACGCCGATCGGATCTGCTTCGACGATGGTAGGGGTTACCGCCCTGCGGCGGGAAGGAATTTCCCTGCCGTTCATGACGTTCGTACGGAAAGGACTTTGTTACGCTTCACTTCAGCTTGTTCTGGCGACGATATATCTGACCGTTTTGATTACGTTGATTTCGTAAACCGTTGAACGAATCCCAGTCTCCGGATGATCCGTACGGTAGGACCGTGCAGCGAGGTGAGATCATACGGGTCCATCCCGGGTAAACCACCAGATCGGTTGGATCACCAA
>CAZQNZ010000023.1:0-2723 GCA_964594615.1 uncultured Planctomycetia bacterium | reverse complement strand
TCGAACGCGTTGAGTCTCAAACAGTATCTTTTGATCGTATTCCCCGTTTAGATTACAATAGCTACCCCTTTCGCCATTCTGTCGCATTCAGCACTGTTATTACGCAAACGGACTGACCTGTGAAACTATACAATTCCCTAACCCACGAGGTCGAACCGCTTGAGCCTGTTGAAGAAGGAACGGTACGGATGTACAACTGCGGGCCCACAGTGTACAGTGAACCGCACATTGGCAATTTTCGATCCTTTCTGATTGCCGATCTGCTCCGTCGATACCTGGAATACAGCGGGTACGAAGTAAAACAGGTGATGAACATCACGGATGTTGGACACTTGCAAGAAAACGGTGAAGAAGCGGAGGATAAGCTGGAAGCGGCAGCTCGCAGGGAGAAAAAAGACGTCTGGGAAATCGCCGAATATTACACCGATGTGTTCCTGGATCTGATTGACGTGCTGAATATGAGACGGGCCCACCATTATCCGCGGGCGACGGAACACGTTGATGACATGATCGACGTTGTTGAAACGCTGCTGGATAAGGGACATGCCTATGAGGTCGACGGAGAAGTATATTACGACGTGAGCAGCTTTTCGGATTACGGAAAACTGTCGAAAAATACCCTTGAGGATCTTAACACCGGACACCGTATTGACGTGGATCCGAAGAAGCAGGATCCACGGGATTTCGCGCTATGGAAACAGGATCCGGATCATCAGATGCAATGGGACTCGCCGTGGGGAAAAGGATTTCCCGGATGGCACATCGAATGTTCGACGATGGCTACGAAATACCTCGGCGACACCGTGGATATTCACACGGGAGGCGAGGATAATATTTTCCCGCATCACGAATGCGAAATCGCCCAGTCCGAAGCATCGACCGGCCAGAAATTTGTGAATCACTGGGTCCATATTCGTCACTTCCTGATCGACGGTGAGAAGATGTCCAAGTCGCTTGGAAACTTTTACACGGTCCGTGAAATCCTGGACATGGGGTATCGCCCGGAGGTTCTCCGTCTGTCTCTGATCCGTGCTCATTACCGGCAGAATATGAATTTTCGTCGTGATCAGCTGGATGATTGTCAGAAGCAGATTGAGCAACTCACCACGTTTCGGAATAAGTTAGAGGACACTTCGGAAAAACAGTCTGATCAGGACGTCGGTCATCGGATCGAGCAACGCTGTCGAGAATTCGAAGAGCAGTTTGACGCTGCACTGGGAAATGACCTGAATCTATCAGGAGCCATCGGTGAACTGTTTGAGTTCCGGCGAGCCATCAACCGTGATCACTCGCATCCGACGTCCGCTGAAGCTTCATTGATACTGGATAAACTGTCCGCAGCGGATCAGGTACTGGCCATTCTTCCGGATCGTGAACAGGGGGAGCTGACGGAGACACAAAAAGAACTCATCGAGGAACGTGAATCCGCACGAGAAAACGGGGATTACGAACGGGCGGACGAGATCCGGGACGAATTGCTTGAACAGGGAGTAATTATTGAAGACACCCCGGAAGGGACCCGCTGGAAACTTGCGTCGTCCTGATGGGCACCGTCTTGATTTTGCCTCTTCATCGACAACATGTACGAAGAAATCGACGTTCGATCCCATGACTCCCAACAAGCACGAAGTCGTTCCCTTTGTCGGTGTTCTTGTTCATCAGTGCATTCCTCGCGATCGGATCCTGTCGTTTCTTTCCAGTTTACCCTTTCAGATTGATCGTTCCTCGGAGGACGTACCGTTTGACCATACGGATTACTACCAGGAGGAAATGGGGGATCCCCTACGACGATGGTGGGTTACACTGAAGACCCAATGGCTGGAATCAAACCTGGCGAAAAAAAAACGGGCGTTTATGGAATACGAGCAGTCCGCTGCCGAACAGTTTTCAGTAAGTGAACGCCCGATAAATCTGGATCCGGGCTACGTACGTGGAAACCAGGTCGTGCTTGCCAGTACAAAATATGTGGCACACCGGGTTTGCATTGGAAACGGGATGTACGCCGAGTTAACACTGCTCTTTGAGGAGGGTGAATATCGTCCACTCCCCTGGACATACCCCGATTATCGGGGCTCCGTGCCCCATCGATTCTTCGAGGGAGCCCGAGAGCGATACCACCGGGAGATCGATTGAGGATCCATTGGCATTGATCGGAGTGATCTTATGACACGTCCCCGCAACGGTATTGGATTTGACCTGCATAAACTCGTTGACGGTCCTCCGCTGATCATTGGCGGTGTTGAGGTCCCATCCGAGCGTGGACCGGAAGCTCATTCCGATGGTGATGTTCTCATTCATGCAACCTGTGATGCACTGCTCGGTGCAACCGGAAATGAGGACATCGGTTCACTTTTCCCGGATTCGAACCCGGAAAATCGTGATTTATCCGGTTCTGATATGGCAAACCAGGTATTGCAACGTATTCAAAATCAGGGTTTCCAGATGTACCAGATGGATTCGACCATCGTTCTCGAACGACCGAAACTTCTTCCGTACAAGCAACAAATACGGACCTCCCTTTCCGAGCTCCTGATGCTCGACGAATCGGACATCGGTCTCAAAGCAACCACTGTGGAGGGTCTGGGAGAAATCGGTCAGAACAACGCCATCGCAGCCTGGGTCAGTGTGATGGTCACGGAGAGCTAGAGGATATGAGTCAGTATACCAAGTACCGGCTCACGGTGTCCTACGACGGTACGCAATTCCGGGGCTGGCAGGAACAG
>CAZQNZ010000022.1:0-23916 GCA_964594615.1 uncultured Planctomycetia bacterium | reverse complement strand
CCTTTCAGGTTTTCCGTCCCACTTCATTCATACCGGTATAACCGACGGACGATGCTGTTTGAGTTCTCAAACGCTCTGCTATTTCTGGCCGTGGGGATGGCTTTCGTGTTTGCGGTACTGACCATCTCAAAAATACTTCGGCCGGATAAACCCACCCCCGAAAAGCGCATTCCGTACGAGTGTGGGGAGGATCCCATTGGTTCACCGTATATTCATTTTAATATACGCTTTTACGTCATTGCCCTGATGTTCTTAATTTTTGAAGTGGAAGTGGCAATGCTGTTTCCCTGGGGTGTGACGTTTCGGGAAAGCGGGCTCATCGGACTGGTCAAAATGCTCATTTTCGTGTCCATCCTACTGTTTGGCCTCATCTACGCCTGGGGGAAAGGCGATCTTGAATGGGTGGGACTTCCCGAAAAGCCGATGGATGAGCGGGAGCAGAAGGGGCTTCTCGGAAAAGAGGTCAAAAAACAGGAAGGGATATTGAAGGAGGAGGGTGGTCAACTCAAGGAAAGCTCGGGCGTGCGCATGGATACCACCGGTGACTGATCAACTACGGACAGATGATTATTGAGTCAATCGTTGAGAAACTTGCCAGTGGCATACATCTTTTCGGTGCCATGGATCCAGCCATTTTGTACGGGCTGGTGATGCTTGCCTTTTGCCTGGCTGTTCTGGGATTTGTGGCAAACATTGCAGGTATTTCTACCTATGTGGAGCGGAAGTTTGCGGCTACCGTGCAGCAGCGAGTCGGGCCAAGCGAGATCTTTATTCCTGTTCCGTTCACGGACATGAAGTTCCGTCCGTTCGGTATCATCCAGTTCGTTGCCGATGGTATTAAGCTCATTTCGAAGGAGGACATCATCCCATCGGATGCGGATCGTCCGCTGTTTAAACTGGCTCCGTTTATCGTGTTTGCGGGTTCGTTCCCGCTCTGGGCCGTGCTTCCAATGGGGGAGGGAGTATATGCAGCGGATTTGAATATCGGTCTGCTCTACATCTTTGCGGTGGCCGGTGTGACGGTAATTGGTATTTTGCTTGCAGGATGGGCCTCCGGGAACAAATGGTCGTTGTATGGGGCCATGCGCTCGGCTGCCCAGATCGTTTCCTACGAACTGCCGGCCGGGATCACGTTCCTGACGGTGGTCATGGCGGTCGGTTCGTTAAACATTAACACCATCATTCTGGATCAGAGCCGGAACGTGAGCCCCTGGCTATTTACACAGATCGGCCTGGAGATCCCCGGGGGAATGCTGAACTGGTTCGTCTTTCGCTATCCACCGTTTACCATGATCATGTTCATTCTGTTTTTTATATCCGGTGTGGCGGAAGTCAACCGTGCGCCGTTTGATCTACCCGAATCCGAGTCGGAACTCGTAGCCGGTTTCCATACGGAGTATACGGGGATGCGGTTTGCGCTTTTTTTCCTTGCCGAATACGTTAACATGTTCGTGATCGGCGTCATCACGAGTATTTTATTCCTTGGAGGATGGCAACCGCCGTATCCGGGTTACATTCTTCCGGGAGCGATAGGACAAGGTCTGGAGGGCTTTTTCTGGTTCGCGATCAAGGGGTATTCCTTTGTTCTATTGATGATGTTGATGCGATGGACGTTGCCCCGGTTCCGGGTGGATCAGCTGATGCATCTGTGCTGGAAGGTCCTGATCCCTCTGGCGTTCATCAACCTTACCGCGATCGGCATCTGGATCAGTCTCATTTCTTAACGGATCAATACGTTGGAAACGGGAAGTTACATACACGCGCTGATTTTTTATTTTATGGCAGCGGTCGTTCTTTCCTCGGGTGTGGTGGTCGCCCGAGCCCGGAACCTGATATATTCGGCGATTGGCCTTCTGTTTACGTTTTTTGGTATCGCCGGCATTTTCGTGTTCGCACACGCTGATTTCGTGGCGGGTGTTCAGGTGGTCGTGTACGTCGGAGGAATTCTGGTACTGGTGCTGTTCGGGATCATGCTGACACGTCGAAAAGGGGGGGTAAAGGTACCGAATGATATCACCGGGGGATGGGGCGAACGAGTGATTCCGGCGCTGGTTACGCTTCTCCTTCTGACCGTGGTACTTTCCGTCGATTGGCAGAGTCGGTTTACGGATCAAACGCAGAACCACAACCTCTGGTCTCGCTACGACGCTGATGCTCCCGCTTCCATCAAGAAGCGTCGAAAGGCGGAGCGATCCAACGAACAGGCAGGAGTGGAGGCCAGACCCGCCAATTCCGGGGAAGGAGAACAGGGGGCCTCGGGGAGCTCGGCAGGGGAGAAAGATGGGGCCCGAAGCTGGGGGACCATCGACATGATAGGGGACTCCATGATGAACAAGTACCTCGTGGCATTTGAGGAGGTTTCTGTTCTTCTACTTGTCGCTCTCCTCGGGGCGGTGTACCTTGCACGAAGACCGTCGGAAGAGGAGCTGGAGGAAGCACGTCAAGCTATGAGCGAAATGGAGGAGGACCATGGGTGAATTAACCATCGTTGAACAGCTGTTCAGTATTACTCTTCAGCACTATCTGGTCCTCTCCGTGCTGTTATTCGGTCTGGGTTTGCTGAACCTCACCTCCCGTAAAAACGCAATTGCGGTTCTGATGGGAGTGGAACTGATCCTGAATTCGGCCAACATCAACCTCATTGCTTTCGCACGGTACAGTGAACAATGGTGGGAGGGGCACACGATGGTTATCTTTGTCATCGTCCTGGCCGCTGCTGAAGCAGCTGTGGCACTGGCCATCGTGCTTCAGATGTACCGCCGCTTTAAGGATGTGGACGTGGATGAGACCGATACATTGCACGGCTAACTGAGTATCATAGATTGAACTGAAAGTCATAAACCTCGTCTGTTAATGCTGAACACGACAGAATGTTGACGAAACGAATCGCATGAATATACTCGCCAGTGATTATTGGACAATCTGGCTTCTGGTGCTCTGGGTGGCTCCCTTGCTGGGGTTCTGTATCCAGATGACGGTGGGACCGAAACTTCCTCGAAGCGGGGACTGGGTCTCCATCGGAGCCATCGGGGTGTCGTTTGTGATTGCTGTGTTTCTGTTTGGGGGAATGCTGCAGAAAGATGGTGGTTTGCATCACCCGAAGACGGAATCCTGGGTCTGGGTTCCGGTGGAAATTGCTTCCGGTGTGGAGAAGTCGGGACAGGAGGAAAAGCAAGAACGTCATGCGACGAAGAATGCACAACAGGTACAGGGCGACCAGCGTGAGAGCCGCTGGCTTCCGGATCATCGGGAGCCCCTGTCCGAGCTTCGACTTGGTTTTCATCTAGATAACCTTGCCATACTGATTCTGATTGTTGTCACCGGTGTTTCCCTGCTCGTACATATTTATTCCATGGGGTACATGCACGGGGACCCGCTTTATCACCGGTTCTTTGCTTTCCTGAACCTGTTTTCCTTCTCAATGCTCGGACTGGTTCTGGTTGATAACCTGATCGGTCTGTACATTTTCTGGGAACTGGTGGGCGTTTCGTCCTATCTGCTCATCGGGTTCTGGTTTGATAACGAGGATCTCGGGCCCGCGAAGGCGAGTATCAAGGCGTTTCTCACCACCAGGGTGGGGGATATCGGGATGTTTATTGGAATATTGTTGATCATCTTTCATCTCGGTGTTCTGGATTATCAGGGCTTGTTTGC
Source organism: uncultured Planctomycetia bacterium (assembly GCA_964594615.1). GTDB lineage: Bacteria > Planctomycetota > MHYJ01 > CAYXQY01 > CAYXQY01 > CAYXQY01. The sequence continues at coordinate 20,262 of CAZQNZ010000022.1, read as the reverse complement.
CGCTGTAAAGCAAGGGGGGGCAGCCGGTGGGTTTTCCTCACATGGCCTCTGGACGTTCGCCGGTGTGATGCTCTTCATGGGAGCGGTTGGTAAATCAGCTCAGTTCCCGCTTCATATCTGGTTACCGGATGCGATGGAGGGGCCAACTCCCGTTTCCGCGCTCATTCACGCTGCCACCATGGTGGCGGCGGGAGTGTACATGGTGGCCCGACTCTTTCCCTTCTTTACGTCGGAAGCACTGATCGTCATTGCGGTGGTCGGAGGCGTAACCGCTATGTTTGCTGCGACGATGGCGCTGGTGGCCGATGACATTAAGCGGGTACTTGCATATTCTACCATCAGTCAACTCGGGTACATGGTGCTGGCACTCGGCGTGGGGGCCTGGTTCGCCGGAATTCTCCATCTTTATACGCATGCTTTTTTCAAAGCACTGCTTTTCCTGTGCTCGGGAAGTGTTATTCACGCTGTTCACACCAACGATATGTGGAAGATGGGAGGACTTCGTAAGGCGATGCCCTGGACCTTTGCGACCATGTTGATCGCGTCCCTCTCAATATCCGGCGTGCCGCTGTTCAGTGGGTTTGTGAGTAAGGACAAGATCCTTCACAAAACCTTGCTGTTCAATTTCGAAGGAACAGCGTCGAATGTGCTGGGGGGGACGAGCGGGGTGGTTGTGGATTGGTTGTTGCCCATTCTCGCTTTTGCGGCCGCCGTACTGACGGCGTTCTACATGTTCCGTCTCATTTTCCTGACGTTTACCGGAGAACCACGCGACGAAGAAGCGTATGAGCATGCTCATGAATCCCCGAATTCCATGGTGATTCCGCTGGCGACGCTGGCGGTTCTTTCAACGTTTCTGGTCGTGCAGTTCGTTCCGTTTTCCGGATCGACGCATTACGACTCGTACCTCCAGAAGCCAGAGCGGGCAGATGCCGGTTCTCATGAGGACTCGCATGCATCGGTGACCCCTGAAAAACTGGAAGAATTACAGGAGGAACAGGATACGGGGCAGGAAACAACGAATCTAGCATCGATACAGGCCGCCGGGGTTTCGGCACGGGTTGCCAAGTCGGAATCCGACACGGGACACGATGCGAAGGTGGAAGAAGGGCACGGTGGTCATGGAAAACTTTATGAGAAGGCTCATAAGTACACGCTGGTACTGTCATTGCTTGTTGTTGTGGTCGGAATTGGCTTTGCCGGCCTCATGTACTGGGCTCCGATGAAGATCCTGTCACCCGGTACCGTTTCAGGATGGTTTCATCCGCTTTACATTCTGTTCCAGAGAACATATTATTTCGATGAGTTATTTTACTATGGTTTCGTCATCCCCTCCATTCAGTTCTCCCGATTTCTGGCCGGCATAGTGGACCTGCGTATAATTGACGCGTTTGTGGATGACACCGGTTATTTCACAATCGGGTGCTCGAAGTACTTCTGGTGGTGGGATGATCATGTGGTGGATCGACTCGTTCTGTCGACGGCGGACAGTGTGGGAGCGTCCGGGGATCTGGTCCGCTCGACACAAACCGGAAACATACGTACGTACATTGGATTCATCGGTACGGGGATTTTGCTTCTGGCCCTCCTTCTCATTGGTCTGATCGAGTTTGGGCTGGGGACCCCCATACTGGGAATCAGTGTCTGGATTGAAGCGTTGTTTCAATCGACCACGGCAGGAATCTTCGCTATACTTTTCGCCAGTCTACTCCTGACATTCTTAGGGAGTTTTGGATCGGCGTTTTACGAATTCTGGTTTCGTTCTACACGATAACCCATGGACTCCTGGATACTGACAATCATGGTCTTTTTCCCGGTGTTGGGCATCGTCCCGATCCTGTGTCTACCGGGAACCAAGAAGAAACTTATCAAGGGTATCTCGCTGGTTTCCACCGCCGTCCCACTGTTTTTGGCACCGATTCTCTGGTGGAACTTTGATCTGAATCACGCCTGGTTCGGAGACCAGTCACTCGGGGCGGCCGGCGACGCATTCCAGTTCGTCGTGAACGTCCCCTGGATCGAGACCTTCGGTATTCATTATCACGTCGGGGTCGATGGGTTAAGTGCACCGCTGGTCATTCTGACGGCCTTGATTTCCTTTGTCGCCGTCGTCGCTTCACTGAAGATTGAAGAAAGCGTAAAGGGGTATTTCTCCCTGTATCTGCTGTTGCACGTTGGCATGATGGGCGTTTTTGTGGCGCTTGATCTGTTCCTGTTTTACGTCTTCTGGGAACTGATGCTGCTTCCGATGTACTTCCTCATTGGAATATGGGGTGGGGAGCGGAAGGAGTACGCCGCCATCAAGTTCTTCCTGTATACCCTGTTCGGGAGCATCTTCCTTCTGCTCTTCGTATTGATGATTTACCAGGGGGCTGCGGTTGACAATCCCTTTTCCATTCCTCAGCTTCTCATGTTTGCGAGTGAAGAGGGGAACGCGCTTCTGAGTGGGTTTAGTGATACGGTACGTAGTCTGATGTTTCTCGGGCTGTTCGTCGCGTTTGCAATCAAGGTACCGGTGTTCCCGTTTCACACGTGGTTGCCGGACGCACATGTGGAAGCACCGACGCCGATCAGTGTTATTCTTGCTGGTATCCTGCTGAAAATGGGGTTATACGGGATCTTCCGGATGAATCTCGGTTTTTTCCCCGATCTAATCGGACAATTTACCTTGCTGTTTGCTCTGCTGGGGATGATCAACATCATCTACGGAGGGCTCTGTGCGCTGGCTCAGGCAGATTTCAAGAAACTTGTGGCATACTCCAGTATCAGTCACATGGGGTACTGTTTGCTGGGCATCGCGTCCGGGGTCAGCGTCGGATTGACCGGAGCGATGTTCGTCATGATCGCACACGGAATCGTCAGTCCCCTGATGTTCCTCAGTGTGGGAGTCGTGTATGATCGAACTCATCACCGTCAGATCGAACAGTACGGTGGTCTCGCCAATGTCATGCCCACGTATTTCGGGTTTACAAGCATTACGTTTTTTGCAGCACTTGGCCTCCCCGGCTTGATCAGCTTCGTTGGGGAAGTCTTAAGTCTCATCGGTGCCTTCCAGGCGTATCCGATTATTACACTGATCTCCCTTTCCGGCATACTGATTGGGGCCGGGTACTGCCTCTGGACCATACAGCGTGTATTCATGGGGCCCGTCAATGAAAAATACAATGATCTAAAGCCACTGACAGCTCGTGAATACGTGTGTATGGTGCCGTTGCTGGTTGTGACGGTGATCTTTGGGGTTTATCCTGCTCCGATCATCAACCTGATGGACAAGACGATCACCAACATCGAACAGATCACCTTTTGAATAAAGATCCCTTTCGACTGACGTTTTCATTGCGTATGACGTTCAGATTTTACGGTTGAGCAGATGGTTTCTTCACTTCCACAACCGGAGCAGATCGATCTACAGGCGGTCGTGGCCGGACTTGGATGGATTCGTCCGGAAATCGCACTGACGATCGGGATTTTGCTGGTCGTGCTGGTTGATCTCCTCACCAATCTAAAGCGTAAACAATACTGCGCTTATGCGTCTCTTGTTACGCTGTTGGTTGCGTTTGTTCTGGTGATTCTGGATGCTTCCCAGCTTGGGGCTTCTCTGTCCGAAACACCGGTGGGGCTGGGAGAAACGTTAACAATTGACTCCTTTTCCCTCTTTCTGAAAGGGGTCTTCTATTTGGCTTCTTTGATCGTCGTTGCGTTTTCTATACGGCAGAGTGAGGTGCCGTTTCTCGGACAGGGAGAATATTATTCCCTCATCCTTTCCATTGCACTTGCTTCGTCCCTGCTTTCCCAGTCACAGACGTTGCTGATGATCTTTTTAAGTTTCGAGTTCATCAGTATTCCGCAGTATGTGCTTGCCGGATCGATGAAAGGGGAACAGGATTCCGTAGAGGCGTCCCTGAAATACGTTGTTTACGGGAGTGTTTCTTCCGGAGCGATGCTCTTCGGATTCTCTCTTCTGTATGGTTTTACGGGGGGACAACTGGACCTGGCCGGAATACGGAAGTACTTCACCGCCGTTGAACAGCTTCCGTTTCAGGAACACGTGGCGCTGATCACCATTATCATCTTCGTGCTCGCCGGAATGGGCTTCAAAATTTCTTCCGTTCCCTTTCACATGTGGAGTCCGGATGTCTATCAGGGAACACCTACCCCCATTGTGGCTTTCTTTTCCATTGTTCCGAAAGCGGCAGGACTGGCGTTCATGGCCCGTTTTTTCATCGGGGGGTTTGTTGGGGCGCAACACCTGAACTGGCCACTGCTGCTTGGCATCATGTCTGTGGCGAGCATGACCGTGGGGAATCTGGCTGCTGTCTGGCAGACGAATATCAAGCGTTTACTTGCCTATTCCAGTATTGCACACGCCGGATATATACTGATTGGGCTGGTCTTGATGTCACAAGCCGGGCTAAAAAGTATGTTGTTTTACCTTGTCGTTTACCTGGTCATGAACCTCGGTATTTTCGTCTCGACCATCACGCTGATTGACGTGACCGGGGAAGAAGATATTTCCGCGTACAAAGGGCTCGGATGGCGATTACCGATTGTGGGCGTTCCGATGGTTATTTTCCTGTTCTCCCTAACCGGTTTGCCTCCAACGGCCGGGTTCATGGCGAAATTCGTCCTTTTCTACGAGGGCCTCAGTGGGGGCTGGACGTTTCTGATCGTCATTGCTTTGCTCAACACGGTTGTGTCCCTGTACTATTACCTCAAGATCATCAAACACCTGTATCTCTCACGTCCGGATGACGAGGATCGGGTTGAACTCGATCGTTCCAGGGTGTTGCCGACGTACAAATGGATTTCAGTCGTGCTGTCAATAGCGACCCTGGGTCTCTTTGTGTATCCACAGCGACTGATCAAGATGGCCGAAGTAGCTGCCCGTTCCATGTTTCTATAGATATCCCCCACAGATGGACGCTTGTTCGGGGGATGACAGGAAGGTAAGCTCACGGTGTGTTTTGCATGAGGGAAATCTATCGCGTCGGATCTCCCTATGAAACCGGTTCAGGACCGTCGATAATGACCTGCTGAAGCTTGAATTGATCCGGTTGCATTCCTAAAATAATTCAAACTGATGAATGTGGAATCTCACATTCATTCCGGGGACGTAGCTCAATCGGGAGAGCACCGCTTTTGCACGGCGGAGGTTACCGGTTCGATTCCGGTCGTCTCCATGGTGGTGCCATCAGAGTGATCCACTCACAACCCAACCACTCATCCGATACGGGTATCCAGAGTGTATGGACTTACCGTTCATTATCAGTGTCATTCCTGGCTCCGGGATCGGCCGGTAGATGCTCTGGACTCGTAAGCTTCGTGTCACTTGTTCCTCATGAAAACTCATGAATCTTCGATCGTTTGACGAGATTTGGGATGAGCCCGTGCTTGCCCGTGACGATGCACTGGCTGAAGAAGCGTTTGAGTCCTTTGAACTGCGTATGCTTAAAGCGCTGCTGGATGCTGTTCCAAACGATGCAAACGTGCTGTTTCAGCTCGGTGCGGCGCTCACGAAGGCCGGAGATCATGAGAGGGCACTTGAAGTAGATCGGAAGCTGGTCAACATCCGTCAGGAGGATCCGATCAGTCACTACAATCTTGCATGCAGTTACTCAAACCTCGGGAAGAAAGATCAGGCACTGGATGCCCTGGAAGAAGCGTTTAAACTTGGTTACTGGGATCTTGAACACATGGAGCAGGATCCGGACCTCGACAACATTAAGGATGATCCACGCTATCATGAGCTTGTTGAGGACCACTTTGAAATGGATCCGGATATGAATGATCTGATTTGAGTCCTTCCCTTTTTTCTTCGTTAAACCATCCGGATCAGTTGGAATCTCCCCCGTTCGATTCTCACATTGATCCCTGTCCATCCACGCCCCCCCCTCTGAGAAGCTGATCATCTGGTGAACTTTTCCCTGCAGGCGGAGCTGACATATTCCGTTTGATCTGCCTTTTACCAGATCATCTTCAAGGCGTTCTGGTCGTTATCCCGGGCCACCTGTCCCATATCCAAAGACAGGGTGTCCGTTTATTGTCCTGAAGTAGTTTGCTACTTCAGGATGCGAACGACAGGGATCAGTTCGTCATCCATTGACTGGACGCCGTTGGGGATGATGTCAAAAAGCTCTTCGCAGTTTCTGTTTTTCATGCGGATGCAGCCCATCGAGCTTTTGGTCCCAATTGTGTCCTCCAGCTCAGGATCAATCCCATGAATTCCGTATCCCGAGAGGTTGATGCCAATCCAGCGGGTGCCGAGGATGTTGTCCGGGTCGTCGTATTCGAGTACTTCTCCGGTTTCAGGGTGTGTCCAGCGTGGTTTAGCTGACTTGTTCGTCACAATATACTCCCCCGTTGGTGTCTTCTCCGCTCCACCTTTTCCTACACCAACTCGATAGCTTTTGACAAAATAAAGGTCCTTGTAGAATATGCTCAGTCGCGTATCACGGATATACGTCTCGAGATATAGTCGACCGGGGTAAATGACCAGGCGGTCCTGGGGGCGAAGCCGTGTGGCAATGGCGTCAGCATTTGGGCCCGTCACCGGTAAGGAGCGATGATTTGTGTAGTTCAACCAGCCCATGCCCACGTTGAATTTTCTCGCAACCCGACTCAGTGCATCCCCCTGCTGGACCACGTACTCTTTGGCGTCAAGGAATTTCTCTCCTGATTTGAACACCTTATCAGCCGGTTCCTGTAGTTTCTGGTACATCTGTTTGCGCTCCTCCGAACCGGATTCGGTCAGATGACGGAGTTTCAGGCTGAGGTTCAGTAATTCTTTTACAGGAGTGGGGTCCGGGCCGAGAGCGGATTCATATACTTTTGCTACTTTCTTCGCGACTTCACCGAGTGGATCAAGTTCGGCTGCTCGTCGGAAAAAGGACTCACGTTTTTTCCGGTCGGATTGATATGTTTTGCCAAGGTAATACAGCACCTCTGCTTTTCGATCCGAGTCTGGACGTAATTCAAGATATCGCTGGAATTTCGCACGAGCCTTCTCGGACTGACCCACCTGAGCGTATCCCCTTCCCAGCCAGAACTGAATTTTGGGTTCGTGTTTCTTTCGCTGATTTCCCTGAAGATCCTGAAGTTTTTGATTCAGACTCTGTATCGTTTCCTTGACGTTCCCACGCTCGATGAATTTGGACGCCTGCTCTTCGATATCGTCCAGGTTCAGTTTTACCTGCACCGTTTTAGATGTCGACTCTCCTTCTTTTTCAGACCGAAATTCGATTGGCTGCCAGTAATCATGGTAGCCGAATTCACCAAGTGCCGTGTATACAGCGGCAGCGATAAGTAGTACCAGTAAGAAACTCGCAAACTGTCTCATAATCCCCAGGTAGACGTGTGATGAACCAATGATGTTTTGTACGGGAAAGCAATTCCATCATACGTGATCTGCTACACATATTTAACCATAGCGGGGATCCAGTGCCGTCACCTGATGAGTAAAACACGAATGGATGAGTGTTTGTGATAGGACACCTGATTTATTATAATCTGCTGATTCTTTATCTGAATGTTCAGTTGCACAACGACTGTGTAAGAAATTCTTCATCGCAAGCTATCGCTGACAAACATTTTACGGAGGTTTCTATGAGAATTGGTATTTTGAACGGCGGAGGAGATTCTCCGGGAATCAATGCTGCGATTCGGGCCGTGGTTCGCCGTGCGGATCAGGACGACATCGAGGTGATTGGTTTCAACAAGGGTTGGCTTGGAATGCTGGAAAACCTGAACCGGGATCTGACCATCGATGACGTGGATGGGATTCTACAGGAGGGCGGATCGATTCTTGGTTCTTCCCGCACGAATCCGTTTACTCGAGATGATGGTCCGGAACAGGTGAAAGAAACGCTCGCCCAAAATGATCTGGACGCACTGATCGCCATGGGAGGCGATGATACCCTTGGAGTCACAAAAAAACTGAACCAGGGCTATGGCCTCGGGACCGTCGGTATTCCACAGACGATTGATAATGACGTGGCTGAAACGGAGTACTCGATTGGTTTCATCACGGCGATCCAGACGGTCACGGACGCGGTGGACAAACTGCGGACGACGGCGTTTACCCATCACCGCGTCATGATTCTTGAGGTCATGGGGCGTGACGCCGGCTGGCTGGGACTGATCGGCGGTATCGCCGGCGGAGCGGACAACGTGCTGGTTCCGGAAGAAGAGTTCTCCGTTTCTGAGATCAAGAATCGGATCCAGAAACGAAAGGGGGAAGGGCGAGACCACAGCGTCGTCGTCATTTCCGAGGGAGCTACGCCAGCCGACCGGGACGAGCAGGTGCACCAGGAATCGGAAACTGACGAATTCGGACATGCACGACTCGGTGGTGTCGGACATTACCTCGCCGACGAACTACGAGAAGTGCTCGAACTCCCGGTGCGAACAACGGTTCTGGGATATCTGCAGCGTGGTGGAAACACGGCTCCCTTTGATCGTCTGCTGGCGACCCGTTTCGGTGTCAAAGCAGTGGAACTCGCCATTGACGAGGAATTTGGGAAAATGACCGCCATGAAGGGGGATGAAGTTGTTCCCGTTCCCCTGGAGGACGCGCTGTCTCAGCAGAAGCCGATCGAGCCGGAGATGCTTGAACTGGCGAACATCTTCTATTAACCCGCCACCTCGGCTGACCCGGTTCGTTCTGGACCTTCTCATTTTATTACTTCTGGAGTAGACCAATGGCGAACATTTACAACGAGGACGATATTGATCCATCCATTCTGGATGACAAAACCGTGGCGGTCCTTGGCTTTGGCAGTCAGGGTCATGCCCATTCGCTGAACCTTCACGAAAGTGGAGTGGACGTGATCGTGGGGCTGAGAGAGGACAGCAGTTCGCGTGAGACCGCAGAGGAGCACGGGTTGACGGTGATGACCCCGAGCGAGGCCGTTTCAAACGCGGACATTGTCTCTTCACTCGTCCCGGATCAGGTACAGGATCAGGTATACGAGGACCACATTGAACCCAACCTGAAAGAGGGGGGGGCCCTGATGTACGCGCATGGGTTCTCAGTGCACTTCGAGGAAGTGGTTCCCCGTGAAGACCTGGACGTCTACATGATTGCCCCCAAAGGACCCGGGCATCTTGTTCGAGATGTTTACAAAGAAGGGGAGGGGGTCCCGGCACTGCTGGCGGTTTACCAGGATAAGTCCGGTGAGGCAAGGGAGATCGCCAAGGCGTACGGTCTCGGCATCGGATCCGCCCGCGCAGGCCTGATTGAGACCAGTTTCAAAGAGGAAACGGAAACCGATTTGTTCGGTGAACAGACGACACTCTGTGGTGGGATTGTGCACCTGATGCAGAACGCGTACGAAACCCTGACAGAAGAGGGGTATCAATCGGAGATCGCCTACTTTGAGATTATGCACGAGATGAAGCTTATCGTGGACCTGTTTTACGTGGGGGGGTTCTCCTGGATGCATCACTCGGTGTCCGACACGGCGGAGTACGGTTCGTACGCGGTGGGTCAGGACCTGTTTCCCGACGAACTCAAAGACAACATGGAGGAGATCCTTGAGCGCGTTCAAAACGGTGAATTTGCTGAGGAGTGGCTTGAGGAAAACCGACAGGGCCGTCCGAATTACAAAGAAATGAGAAAGAAGTATCAGGAACTGGATATCGAAAAGGTGGGGCATCGGTTGCGCACACTGATGCCGTTCATCGAAGAGCAGGTTCCACCGGACCACGAGGAATAACACGGTACCCGTCCGTGGCCAATTTACGGAAACCGGTTGCGACTCTTCCTCGTTCCTCGGTGCTGGTGATCAAAGCGGGGGGGGATTAGCCGGTCCGGTACTGATCGTTCGAGAGTGGGAAGTCACAGAGAATGGTGACGTATATTTGAGGAGATACCCTCAACATATGATGATTTCTGCCAGCTGCATGTTCCTCCAACCGGTTGTTCGTATCCGGTTTCGTGGTTACAATTCAGCACTCGGTCTTCTTTACGCCTCATACTAATTTGACATCGGATTCCATGTCCCAAACATCAGGTAGCGGAGATGAAGGTCATTCTCCTAAACATCGAAGCCATCAGCTGACCGGAACCCCCGGCGAAGAAAACTGGGCCAAACGGGCGGGGGCTCGTGCAATGTTACGGGCGGTGGATTTTGAGGATGAGGATTTTGCTAAGCCCCTGGTCACGGTGGGGTGTCCCCAGAGCAATATTACCCCGTGCAATGTGCACATCGATGAGCTGGGGGACATCATGATGGAAACGGCCGAGGAAGAAGGAATGAAACCGTTCTCGTTTGGAACACCGGTGGTGACCGATGGAGAGACCATGGGCATGGAGGGGATGAAATATTCACTTCCGTCCCGGGATCTCATTGCGGATTGTATTGAAATGATGCACGAGGCGTACACGGCCGATGGACTTCTCACCCTGTCGGGATGTGATAAGACGATCCCCGGTGCGCTGATGCCTCTCGCCCGAAATAATAACATCGGTCTTACGCTTTACGGGGGCACCATCCGGGCGGGACATCTGGAAGGAAAGGACCTTACCATTATTAGTGCGTTTGAAGCGGTTGGGGCTTACAGCAAGGGCGAGATCGATGAGGACGAACTTCACGACATTGAATGTCACTCCTGTCCGGGACCCGGCGCCTGTGGGGGCATGTTTACGGCGAACACAATGGCATCCTGCATCGAAGCCCTGGGGATGAGTATTCCGGGTTCCGCATCCCACACGGCGGTGGATGAAAACGGAGAGGTCTCAGAGGAGAAACGACAGGATTGTATCGATTCCGTGCACGCGTTACGTTATCTGCTGAAGGAAGGAATTCGTGCCCGCGACATCATGACCAAAAAAGCGTTTGAAAATGCGATCACGGTGATGATGGCGCTCGGCGGATCGACCAATGCCGTTCTTCACCTCCTTGCGCTCGCAAACGAAGCACGGGTGGATCTTTCACTCAGCGATTTTCAGCGGATCGCGGAGGAGGTACCGCTGATCGGGAACTTCTCCCCGTTTGGCAAGTATGTGATGGCTGATCTTGATGCGCTGGGGGGCATTCCGATGGTCATGAAGATGCTTCTGAAGGAAGGTATGCTACATGGGGATTGCCTGACAGTCACCGGAAAGACGGTTGAGGAAAATATAGCGGATGCGCCCGAACGGCCCGAAAATCAGGATGTCATCTTTCCCCTCCATGATCCACTTGCACCACCTCACAATCACGTAACCGTGCTGAAAGGGAACCTTGCTCCGGGCGGGGCCGTCATGAAACTGGGGGCACTTGATCTGGATCCGATGGAACGAACGGCTCGTGTCTACGATAACGAAGAAGAAGCACTGGATGATATCATGTCCGGTGACATTACGTCGGATGATGCGATCATTATCCAATACGAGGGACCGGCCGGCGGGCCGGGCATGCGTGAAATGCTTTCCGTATCCGGAGCGCTCGTGGGAGCGGACCTGGCCGAAGAGGTGCCTTTAATCACGGATGGACGGTTTTCCGGTGGAAGCCATGGCATCATCATCGGACACGTGGCGCCGGAAGCGTTCAGGGGGGGACCGATCGCACATGTTCGCGATGGGGATCGAATTCTGCTCGATCCCGATGAGTGCACGCTTGACGTGGACCTGTCCGACGAGGAGCTGGAAGAGCGAAGCAAGTCATGGGAACCCCCGGTTCCAGCTTATGAGCGGGGCGTGCTGGCGAAGTACGCCGAAACGGTCTCGAGTGCGTCCGAGGGAGCACTTACCTCCACCTGAGCAGGTTTGAAAGGTCACAGGACGTATAAATAAGGGGTTTGTGGCCGCTTCATGTTCAGGGGGGAGGAAGGAAGGGATCAGAAGCGTCAGGACGGACGGTGCTTTTTCATTTCGCGACGCATTTCTCGCTCCGCTTCCTTCTTCTTGATGTCGTCTCGTTTATCCTGCCGGTTCAGGCGTTCGGAGAGGCCGATGCGAATCTTGGCGTATCCATTCTGAAAGTAAAGCTTCAGGGCATTTAAGGTGTATCCTTTCCGTGCCGTTGCACCGATCAGTCGACGGATCTGATTCTTGTGCAGAAGAAGCTTGCGGGGTCGCTCCGGATCGTGATTATGAAATTCACTCGCGTGTGAGTATTTTGGAATGGTCATTCCGTAAAGAAAGGCTTCTTCCTCTTCCACCTTGGCATACGCTCCCTTGATGCTGCCACGGCCATCCCGCAGTGATTTCACTTCTGTGCCGGTGAGCTTGATACCCGCCTCGTACTCTTCTTCGATATTAAAATTTTTGTACGCCTTGTGGTTCTTGAGGGAAGGCATTGGTAATAAAGCGGAGGAAAGAAAGAACCGCACAGGAGAAGGGGATGATGAGAGAACCCCGCCAGAAACGCTGAATGCGGAAGAGAGGATTCGAACCTCCACGGGCACATTGCCCACTAGGTCCTGAACCTAGCGCGTCTGCCAGTTCCGCCACTTCCGCAGTGGATCCATATTATACTGGTTTACAGAGGATGCTTCAACAATTAACGAATCGAAAACGGTGCCTTTTCCCGATGATGTTGAGCAGAGCGAGAGATTGATATCTGTTGCTTCTTCGCTGTTCCATCCTCGGGACAGAAGTAACGATTTGACAAACCGAGCACGAAATAATTTGGTTATTTTCCGATACAGAACTCACTGAAAATGACGCCGAGAATATCCTCGATTCCCACTTCCCCGACGATTTGACCCAGGGCGTCGAGACCGTCACGGAGATCGACGGCAATGAGTTCGTACGGACGGCCGCGGTTCACGGCGTCCAGGGCACGGTTCAGATGTTGCTCGGCTTCCCTGAGTCGTTCCAGGTGCCGCATGTTCAACCGAAATGCACCGCCTCCACTCTGACTGAGCTCCTCCTGAACAACCGTTTTCAGTTGATCGATGCCTGCCCCCTCCTTTGCACTTGTCAATACAACAGGGGGGTCTGCAGCGGTGCTCTCATTCAATAATGTGTTCAGTTCGGTTTGCTGGCCTGGAGAGAGAACATCCAGCTTGGATATCACGCAGATCCGTTGATTGATGTTTTGATCGAGCGGTTCGTCTGGAAACTGTTTCTGTTCAAGGACCGTGCTGGCTTCTTCAAGGTGCAGGACCAGGTCGGCCTGTGAGACGGCCTGTTCAGCACGGGCGGTCATTTTTTGTTGAAGAGAAGGTGCTTCTGCTTCCTCCTCTACATGTTCGACCCCGGCTGTATCAAGCAAACGGATCGATTGGCCGTTTAACACAGTCGTCCCTTCGATGACGTCCCGGGTGGTTCCGGCGATTTCGGTGACGATGGAACGGTTTTCTTCAATAAGCTTGTTGAAGAGACTCGACTTACCGACATTTGGCCGGCCATAGAAGGCCCCGATGCGGTCTTCCCGGACCGGATTCTGGTCCCGTCCGGTGTCGATGACCTCCCGGAGTCGCGAAAGGATGGGGTCCAAATAGGAACGGATGCCATCACGATCAATGACATCAATGTCCTGGTCCGCAAAGTCGAGTGCGGACTCGACGTAGGCACAGAGATGCGTAAGCCGTTCTCGGAGATCGTCGATTTTTTCAGATAATTTTCCCTCGAGCTGACCGAGGGCCATCCGTCGTTCTTCCTCGCTACGAGCTTCGATCAGAGACAGCACCGCTTCCGCCTCTGCGAGGTCGAGTTGACCGTTCAGGAACGCGCGCTCGGTAAATTCACCCGGTTCCGCCAGACGAGCTCCCAGCAGGTCGAGTTGTTCAATGATGAGCTCGACCAGCGGCATCGATCCCGGCACGTGCAGTTCCGCCGTATCTTCACCGGTGTATGAATGCGGTTTCTGCATAATGAACAGAGTACCCGGACAGGTGATGGACCGTGGTTGTTCCGTGATGACGTTCGTCTTCGTCGCATCAAAGTCATGTGTGTCGAGCCAGCTTTCCGCGAGGTTCGTCACCTCTAAGATCAGCTCATTCGTTCGAGGGCCGCTCAGACGAACCACGGCCTGCAACGAAGAACCGGGGGGGGTTGAACGAGCAACAATGGTATCTTCGGTTTGACCGCTGGATGAAGAAGTGGGTTGACACGGAGTCATGACGGATCAGTTTATGTAAGTTGATTCAACACCCATGAAACCGCGTCGTTCGCATCCCCGGTCAAATGAACGTTGTCCAGATCGGCAAATTCATTTTCGGCAGGCGCGTTTATGGCAGCCAGCGGCCGATTTGCGTTCAGACTCAACGCCATCTCACTCAAGGTGCCAAATCCCCCATCAATTGCTATGATGCCCATCCCGGTCAGGGCGACGCTGACATTTCGGGCGTCACCCATTCCGGTGACAATCGGTATATCCACGTGCGGATTTGCATCGCCAGCCTTTCGCGTCGGAACGATACCGACTGTGGTTCCTCCCGCCTTTTTTGCCCCCCGGCAAGCAGCTTCCATGACCCCGCCCATGCCACCACAGATCAGGATGGCCCCGTGATCAGCAATCTGTTCTCCCGTACGTTCGGCCACCTGGAGCATATCCTGTGAGGCCTGACTCCCCCCAATCACACTGATTCGTGTTTGCGACGGTTGCGTGTTCATGTGTTTAGAACCCCCTCCGCTTGAGTTGGTGTTTCCTTTATCACACGTCTTGATGACGAATGGTCTCGTTCCGAAAAAGACGGGACCGAATTGGCCTTGATCGATTGAGCAATTCCGATCGCGAAATAGGACATGACAAGAGAAGAGCCGCCGTATGAAACAAACGGAAGTGTCAGTCCCGTAACAGGAGAAAGACCGACAGTCATACCAATGTTAACGTATATCTGACATGTGAGAAACACGGAGAGACCGACGATGTACAGACGGCCAAACGGTTCCCGGGTAAAGTAGGCTGTTTTTAACAGAAAGAAGATCAGGGACATGAACAACAGAAGGACCGTTCCCGCACCGATAAGCCCCCCTTCCTCACCGATGACAGTAAAGATGAAGTCGTTATGTCGTTCCGGAACCAACTGAGAATACTTCTCCGTGGACTGTCCGAACCCCTTTCCCGGCACGCCACCGCTTCCGATGGCAATCCGGGAACGGATTAGATGATATCCTTCTTTCAATGGGACTTCCTGTGGATTGATAAATCCAATGATACGGGCCTTCTGATACGGTTTGAGTCCGTATTGGTATGCCACCGGCATCAGCGAGACCGTGACGAGGACGGCCGTGATCAGGTGCTTCGGTGATGCGCCGGCAGCAAACAGCACCAGAAGAAACATCGGTCCGAACAACATCGCGGACCCCAGGTTTGGTTCGAGAAGGATCAGGAGCGTGGGAAGAATCGCAATGATGAAGGGCGGTACAAGCTGAATTAATTCCTGCAGGTTTTTCTTGTACATCAGATATCGCGCCAGTGCGATCACAGTACCGATCTTGGCAACCTCCGATGGCTGTAGGTTTATCACCCCCAGAGGAATCCATCGCTGAGAACCTTTATGAGCGATCCCGATGGGGGTTAACACCACGATTAACAGGAAGATTGACAGTCCGTATCCCCACCAGGCGTATTTTTTTAGATACAGGTAGTTCCCGCAGGACGTGATAAGAAGAACCACAAGACCGAGCAGCATGAACACGAACTGACGCACCGGATAACTATCGAGAAATGACCGGACGGACCCGGTTTCGATCCCGGAGACACTCCAGATCGTCACAATTCCCATGCAGTTAAGGGCGACCAGAGTAGCGACCATCGGCCAGTCCAGATTTTTCAGCCGGTTCAGGTTGATGAAGGACATCAATCCTCCTCATCGCTATTATCGGACGGCTTCTTCTCGGGGTTCAAAAGGTCGATCTTTTTGAAGAACGACTCCATCAGCGGGGCGGCATTCAATCCCCCACCATTGCCGTGTTCGTAGATCACAACAAATGCAAGCTCCGGATCCTCGTAAGGCGCGAATCCAACGAACCAGGCATGTGGTTTTTTATCGCCTCCCACCTGTGCGGTCGACGTCTTGCCAGCGATGTCGTATGGAAGTTGATCGGAATGGAGATAGGGAGCCGGGTTGTACGCGGTGCCTTCCATGTTATTCACCACCCCGTACATCCCTTCTCGAATCGATTCTAACGTCCGTTCACTCACCGGCATTTTCTGAGCGTTTTGTGACGGTTCAGGTTGTTTCAGGAGCGTAGGTTCCTGATAAGGATTGCCGGTTGCGACGAAAGATATCAGACGAGCCATCTGTAAGGGGGTCACCTGCAAGCTTCCCTGTCCGATGGAGGCATTGATGATATCGCGGCTTCCAAATAGTGATCCACGGTTTTCCGACGGCAATTCGATGCCTGTTTTTTCGGAAAACCCGAACCGCTTAGCCCAGTTTCGAAGAGGGGATGCCCCCATACGCTTTCCGGCTTTGTAAAAATAGACATTGCAGGATCGCTCCAGTGCACCGGCAAGTGATAATTCCCCGTGGCCACTTTTGGTTTTGGAATAAATCCAGCATTCCCATGTGTGGTTCCCATACTCAAACGTACCGGGACAGTTTAAGGTTGTGGAGGGGGAAATGGTTCCGGATTCGACACCCGCCATGGCCACCAGTGTCTTGAATGCAGATCCGGGGGGGTACTGTCCGGATACGGCCCGGTTGAGCAACGGTCGTGACGAATCCCTCAGAATATCGGAAACCGCTTCCTGTGAAACGGGGGGAACAAGGCGATTTGGATCGAATCCGGGACTGGATACCATCACTCGAACCTCGTACGTATCGGGGTCCAGCGCCACCATGGCCCCGCTAATGTCACTCATCACGTTCGCAGCGGCCCTCTGCCACTCCGTGTCGATGGTTAACTCCAGGTTGGTTCCGTTCTCCGGTGGAATATGCTGGTGCTTGTCGGAGGAGCCTGACAGAAGGTCCCGTTCAATGAGCTGCAATCCCGGAACGCCACGGAGTTCCATGTCAAACTCATCTTCGAGTCCGGCACGGCCAATATACCCTTGCAGAAACGATCCTCTCCATTCCAGCCGTGTCAGCTGGTTCTCGTTCAGGTGCTCCCCTAGAAATTGATGATAGTAATTTTGCTTCATCCAGGCGTATTCACTTTTTCCCTCAATCTTCTGCGTTCGGCTAAGTTTCGAAACGTATCCGGTCACGTGCCCCAGAGCCGGTCCTTCAGGGTAGACCCGTGCCGGGCGGCTGCGAACGTGAGTTCCTTTGAACTTGTTCCGATTCGTCTGGATCTGACCGGCTTCTTCAAACGAAAGGTATTTCATCAGCCTGTGCGGGCTTTTGCGGGCACTCCGCCGACGGCGGTTTTTCTCTCGTTTTGTTTCACCCCCACCTGCATAGCGATCGATTTTATCCAGAATCTCATCGTATCGATCCGTAATCGCTTTAAGTGGGGTTCCGGTAAGAGAGGAGATGTGCTTAAACAATTGCTCCTCATGATCTACGTATCCCGGTATAATGAAGAGGTTGTACTGTCGCAGGTTTCGGGCCAGAACCGTTCCATCCCGACCCGTGATTCCTCCTCGGAGCGGCCGGAGCATTTCGACCTCAGTGATGGTATCCTTGCTGCGCTTTAAATAATACGAGTGGTCGACCACCTGCACGTGAATCAGCTGCCCGAGCAGCAGGACAAAAAACACGGACAGAATGGAAAAAATCACAATTGTTCGTTTTCTAAACATCGATTTCTGAACGAGTTAACTGACTCGTTTCCACGATTTTATCCAGAAGTTCTCAGTCTTTCGTGATGACAGGTGAGGGGGGTTGTGAGCGTGAATTACTCTGGGTAGACCTCGTCTGAAAAGGTATCGCGTTCTCAGTATCTAGGTATAAGCGAGGGGGCATTCGTACGCACTAGTAATGATAGAATCCGAATTCCTGTTCGTAATGTACCATGGGTTTCAATAAAGCGACACCGCAGATACTTGAATACATCGCGGTGTATATCGCGAATGAGAACAACCCATGTAGCGTGAGATTTCCCCCGAACAGGTATATTCCAACACCTTGAATCACGTTGACCCCCAGTTCAAACAAAAAGCTGACAAGGGCAAGCGTCATGATGTGATCACGGTACAGGTACGTTCGCAGAGTACAAATGATGTAGGCAAAGATGAGGAAAAGAACGCCGTATGTACCAAATGGGGTGGCTGAAAACAGGTCTTTGATCAATCCGGCTGTCCAGGAATGAAACGTCACTTCGTCCGAACGGGCCTGAAGTCCCCAGAAAATCGGCACCACAAATACGAGTTCAGGACGGATCGACGAGATGTTGAACTGATAACTGAGTGTTGCTTCAAACAGTGCACACAGTATCGTGATGCCGTACAGGAGGGCATACTTCGGCCGATTCATTGCTGCTGCCGGGTGGAATTTTTGGTTTTTTTTGGACGTAGAACCATGAGGTTCCGTATCTTCTCAATATTCACCGATGGCTTCACACGAATCCGGAGAAACTGCCCATACTGGTCGGACACTTGATTCACACGACCCAGCAGAAGACCTCGCGGCATGGGATTTCCCCGTCCACCCGCTGAAATGACTTCCCAATCTTCTTCAACGGAGACGCTTGACAGAATATGATTCAGATTCATCGTTCGGGACCCCGTTCCTTCAAGGATCCCGGTTCGCTTGCTCAAATATACTTTTGGACGGTTGTATTCCTCACGTTCCTTCTGCAGATCAGCATTCGGTGGAAGAGCAATCACTCGCATGGAAAAGTTTGGATCGGTCACGAGCTGAACCCGACTTGTTCTCCGACCTACCTCCTGAATCCGTCCGATCAGCTGTCGACCATATGTAACCGCCAGTCCCTTGATGAGCCGCGGCTTGCTCCCCGTATTCCCATGTCCTCGGTCGATCACAATCGTTTCTCGCCATGGATTGGTATCACCAATGGACTGAATTCGAGTGAGGTACATATGGGGAAGTTTTCCCGTATCCAGACGCTGGAGCTCTTCTCGCATGTTGAGCATGCTACGGAGTTTCATCACCTCCAGCCGAGATTCGATCAACCGTGCTCGTAATTCTCCATCCGCCTGGTTCGGTTCAGCCGGATCTTTCCCGGGCCTGTACACAGGCGTTCGTTCTCTTTGGACCTCTGCTGATTTGGACACCGGGACCACCAGGGAGGTAAAAAACTGCCGAACGTGTCCGGTGATCGACTGAGGTACGAGGAGAACGGAAAGGGTAAATAAGAGAAAAAACAGGTTGTAGTACAGGTACGCCGGGCTGGAGTCTTTAGATTGTTTTTCCTGATTTATGGGTCTTCTCCTGTAGCTTTGGACCTGACGAAGAGACCGTCTTTCTAGCGGGTGTTGCCGACGACCACGTACCCGGACAGCAGGTTGGATGGGCCGATTACACAATGGTTAAATTAGATTGTAATTATAGTTCGATCCGTCATTGATTTAAATCCGTTCTTCAGAAGTATTTGAGTTCGAATCTGGTCGAATGAACGGTGGAAAATACCGAAACAACGGATGTTGAACCCGTTACCTCGTCGGTTGACGAGCGTCGAAAAATCACGTATTCTTCCAGTCTAACCTGGCGTTCCAACCTCTTCATCATTTGAGAACTATGCCCGTTGATCACAAGCAAATTGATCTCAAAACTGAAGGGCACACGGATATCATTGACGTGACGGATCAGATCAAAGAAGAGCTGAAATCCTCTGGAATCGACGATGGGAGCCTCTGTGTGTTTCATCCCGGTAGCACCGGTGCCGTCACCACAATTGAATACGAATCCGGTTGTGTGAAAGATTTCGAGGAACTGTTCGAGCGACTGATTCCGGCGGACCGATCGTATCATCATGAAGCCGGTCTTCCGGAAAGTAATGCTCATTCTCACCTCCGGGCGTCGATCATCGGCCCGTCCGTATCATTACCCATACGGGACGGACAGCTGGTCCATGGAACCTGGCAGCAGATCGTCTTTGTCGATTTCGACAACCGACCGAGAAATCGAACACTGGAGCTTCAGATCACCGGGGAATAAGCGGACTCGTATCCGGTCTTTATGTGAAAAGGAGTTACGTGATCAGTTGTTCTCCTCATGTACTCTGCGCGGTTGTTCAAGGATGAATCCCCGTCGTTGATGACAGAATATACAACGTCTCGTTGCATGCGGGATGATCATATTTCACACGATAGAAACGGCGTTATTTACTCGTCGACAATGCACTTTTGTGCGGCATTGCCTCCTCGAAATGCCTTGTTATGCACCAAAAATCGGATTCTGAAAACGCGACACCTTTTCAGACGAGGTCTATTTATATACCAAAAACGGATTCCTGGAACGCAACTTCTTTTCTGAAGAGGT
>CAZQNZ010000021.1:0-24024 GCA_964594615.1 uncultured Planctomycetia bacterium | reverse complement strand
AGCAGAGCGCGCGATGAGACGCATTTTCAAAGAAAACATCCGGTTTTTGGCGCATCGTTATTTACTCGTCGACAATGCACTCTTGCACGGCATTGCCTCCTCGAAATGCCTTGTTATGCACCAAAAATCGGATGCTGAGAACGCGACATCTTTTCAGACGAGGTCTAGTGAGGATTTGGCCCGAACTACCGATTTCTGACCTGACGGGTGCAGTCCGTACTCCAGGCGGAATTACGTGGACTCCTGATCCGGTTCTACGGCCAGTTTCAGGCCGAGATCCTGGAGGAACTCGGGCTCAACGGTCGATGGAGAATCACTCATCGGGTCATAGGCGTTGCCGCTTCTTGGAAACGGAATGCAATCACGGATGGATTCCAGACCCTTCAGGACCATCACGAAGCGATCAAGACCCAGGGCGATTCCTCCGTGGGGCGGGGCACCGAACTCCAGTGCTTCGATAAGGAATGAGAATTTTTCTTCAATCTCCTCCTCATCCATGCCCAGCACCTGGAAAATACGATCCTGCAGTTCGGGACGGTGGACACGAATGCTTCCTCCGGCAATTTCGAATCCGTTCAGAACGAGGTCGTACGCCCGGGCTCGAACGTCAAGCGGGTTGGATTCCAGCAGCTCTTCATCCTCGGGTTTCGGAGCGGTGAATGGATGGTGACAGGCGGACAGTGATCCGGTGGCCGGATCCCGCTCGAACAGTGGGAAGTTCACCACCCAGGTAAATGAAAACTCATTTTCCGGGATCAGGTCCAGCTCTTCGGCGAGGTGAATACGCAATTGACCGAGGGCGGAACAGACCGTTTTCCGTTCATCCGCACCGAACACCAGCAGATCCCCGGGACGGGCGTCAAACCGATCCACAAGTGCCTGTTGCTCGTCTCCGTCAAAGAATTTCGCAATCGGTGCATCGAGCAATCCGTTTTCTTCAACCCGGAACCAGGCAAGCCCCGGCAGCTCATGGTCTTTGGCAAACTCTTCAAGTTCGTCGATCTCCGAACGTGAGAAGGAGGCGCCGTCCGGGACACAGAGGCCACGAACCGTATCGCCACGCTCGACCGTGTCGGAGAACACGTTGAATTCACTGTCGGCCACGAGATCACTGACATCCGTAATCTCCATATCGTACCGCAGGTCCGGTTTGTCCGTTCCGTACCGATCAATGGCGTCCTGGTAATCAAGCCGTTGAAACGGGGGATTCGGTTCAGTGTCCAGTGTCTCCGACATCAGATGAACCATGCACTGTTCCATGACCTCGATGATGTCCTCTTCATCAACGAACGACATCTCCAGGTCGAGCTGGGTGAATTCCGGCTGACGGTCCTTGCGCAGATCCTCGTCCCGGAAACATTTCACAATTTGATAATATTTTTCGTAGCCTGCGATCATCAGCAGTTGCTTGTACACCTGCGGGGACTCCGCCAGGGCAAAGAATTTTCCCGGCATCTGACGGCTCGGCACGAGGAAACTGCGGGCGCCGCCGGGTGTTTCTTTCACCATGAACGGGGTCTCGATGTCCAGGAACCCGTTCGAGTCGAAGAAGTTCCGCATTTCCTGCACGACGTTGTGGCGGAACCGGATGTTGTCTTGCATCCAGGGCCGTCTGAGGTCCAGGTACCGATAGCGCAGCCGGTGCTCGCCGGAGATCGATTCGTCCTGTTGAACCGGAAGCGGAAGCGGTTCGGAGTCGGAAAAGATGTGAATATCGGTCACCTCCACTTCGACGTCACCGGTATCAAGATCCTCGTTTCGCGTATCCGCCGGTCGTTCACGAACGATGCCCTTCACGGCCAGACAGTATTCACGAGCGAGATCATCCGCCACGTCTTCAAGCGCATCGTTGGCGTCCGGGTCGACGACGCATTGGACAATCCCTTCCCGGTCGCGGAGATCGATAAAGAGAATCTGTCCGTGATCCCGAAGTCGTGCAACCCAGCCGTTAAGGATCACCTCTTCGCCTGCATGCTGCGCTCGCAGATTACCACAAAAAATGGTTCGTTGTTGGTCCTTCATCAAAAAACCTCCAGTGTGTTAAATGATTTGTCCATCGTTGAGTTCGACGGTCCGGTCATCCGGTTCAATGTACTCGGTATCGTGTGTGACGACGACAACCGTTGCGGGTTGTTCCCTGTGAGCCTTTCGTAGCAGATTAAAAATGAGATTACCCGTTTCACGGTCGAGTTCACCCGTCGGTTCGTCAGCCAGGATGAGTGATGGATCTTTCAGAAGTGCTCGTGCGATCGATACCCGCTGACGTTCCCCGCCACTGAGCTGACCGGGTCGATGATCGAACCGCTCTCCGAGACCGACATCCTGAAGTAGTTTTTGTGCTTTTCCGCGCATTTTATGAGAACTTCCTCCGGGTATAAAGGGAACGAGCACGTTCTCCAGGGCGGATAGGTTTGGTAAAAGATTCAGGGATTGAAACACAAATCCCACATCGTGCCGACGATACTCAGAACGCTCCTGATCAGTGAGGTCGTTCAGGCTGTTTCCACCAACGAGAATCGTCCCTCGCGTGCAGTTGTCGAGTGCTCCAAGCAGGTGTAGAAGTGTGGATTTCCCGGAACCGGAGGGCCCGTAAAACACGGAGAATGAATGTTCGGGAAGTGTGGTGCTGATTTCATGAAGGGCGTGGATCTCTTGTTCACCACGGGTATACGTTTTCGTCACCTTGTCAAACTCGATATACGAGGATGCGCTGTCAGGATCACTGTTGTTTTTATTCATCGCACAGAACGGATTGCATCAATTGGGTTCTTGTTCGCCGCTCGGTACGCAGGATACACCCCACCAAGAATCCCGATAAACACGGCGATCAGGAAACAGTAGGTCAGCAGGGAAGGAGGAGTGGCGGACTGAATGGTCAAGTCCAGGGTTCGGTCAACGACCTGTACCGCAATCCATCCGGTGCCGATCCCGGTGATTCCGCTAATGATGCCGAGAATGGTTGATTCGAGCAGGACCAGTTGAACGATGTTCGACCGGGACCAGCCGTTGGCAATTAAGATGCCGAACTCGGAGGTTCGTTCCGTGATACTCATCAGCATGGTGTTGATGATCCCCACCGTTCCCACAATGACGGCGAGGGAGGAAATCAGAAAGAGAAGCGTATCCACCTCATTCATCATGTCCGAGAAGTCACCCTCCCAATCTGTTCGAGATCGAACATCCCACTTTTCCAGCGCTCGTTTGTCGTCGGCGAGTAGTACGCTTTCAACGAGATCTATGAGATTCGATCGGGAAACGCCCTCGACCGGTTCGACGTACAGGTCACTAACATGATCGTCGTCCAGGTTTCGTTTCTTTCGAGCTTCCGACATCGGCAACACGATCGCCATGTTCATAATTTTGTTACCGGTGTCATATAGGCCTACCACTTCGTATTCGGTTCCGTCAATCGATAGTTTTTCTCCTAAATGGACCCCGTGCCGATCGGATAGCTGCTGAGAAATCACAATCTGTTTCTCATCCTCAGCTGATAAAAAGCGACCACTGACAAGCGTTCGCTGGTAGAGGTGAGGATGGTCCTGATTTCGGAGATCCTGGACGTCGATTCCACCGAGAAGTTCAGGCATCATCAGGTCTCTTCTGATTAACGGCACGTTGTTCACACTCCCCGGAAGGGTCCAGATCCATGGCATCACATTGTTGATGCGGTCGTTCTGTTCCAGGGTTTTTTCAAGTCGAATCGGGACGGAGGAAAGACTGGGGCGAGGTTGATTTTTCTCCAGAATGACGACGCCGTCCACCAGATGAATAGCCGAGTTGACTGTGGACTTCACCCCGGCCGAGAATGAGAAAATACAGACAACGCCGACGATGGCGATACTGATCCCGACGATGCACAGCATCGACCGAACGGGTTGAGTCCAGAGGTTTTTGAATGCGTAGCGAATCATCTGCGGTTCAACCGATGGCTTAAAGGACGATGACTTGTCGGATTGACCTGGGCCGGGCTTCAGGACTATCCTTTGACGACGCCGAGGGGACGCACGCGGACCACTTTCCGCGCAAGATTGGCGTCCTGAACGGCATCAACGACCTGAGATACATCCTTGTACGCGTCGGGCATCTCTTCGGCCATTCCTTTCCAGGTGTCCGACTGAACGTATACGCCGCGGCGGGACATCATTTCATCCAGATCTTTCCCTTTCATCTGTTTCTTCATCTGTGTTCGGCTCGCTGCACGACCGGCACCGTGGCAGGCGCTTCCGAATGATTTCTGCGGCGCGCCGTCCGAACCCACAAGCAGGTAAGAGGAGCTGCCCATGTCGCCCGGTACAAGCACCGGCTGTCCGATGTCCTGGTAGGGCTCTGGAACAAGTCCATGTCCCGGTGGAAGGGATCGAGTGGCTCCTTTCCGGTGTACGATGAGATCTTTCGCCGTGCCGTTGACTTCGTGTTCTTCCACTTTGGCGATATTGTGGCAGACATCGTAGATGAGCTGGTAGTCCAGGGGATTGGAAAGAGGGAGGGCGTTAGAAACAGCTTCCAGCGAATTGTGCATCATGACCTGGCGATTGACCCATGCGTAGTTTGCTGCACAGGCCATGGCCCGTCGATACTTCTTCCCCTCCGGCGAAGTGGCGGGAGCACAGGCCAGTTGCTTATCCTCCAGGTGGATTCCGTAATCCGACGCTGTATGAACGAGATCTTTGACGTGGTCGTCGCAAATCTGGTAACCAAGCCCCCGGCTTCCACTGTGTATCTGGAGGATGACCTGACCTACGTCCAGATCGAGTTCGTCCGCGACACGTCCGTCGAAGATTTGATCTACGACATCCACTTCCAGGAAATGGTTACCCGATCCAAGGGTGCCGATCTGTGTACGTCCACGTTCCAGAGCACGGTCACTCAGGGCATCCGGGTCTGCCCCGGGCATCCGTCCCTGATCTTCCGTATATTTCAGATCCTCCGGTCGGCCGAATCCCCGTTCGATTGCCCAGGAAGAACCCTGCTTTAGAAGTTCACGCTCCTCGGAAATGCTAATCTTACCGATGGCACCGCTCGATCCCACACCGCTGGGGACGGCGTTAAAAATGCTTCCTACCACCTTCTTAATGTGCGGTGAGATGTCATCCTCAGAGAGATTGGTACGAACAAACCGAACCCCACAGTTGATGTCGTAACCAACGCCTCCCGGAGAGATCACCCCTTCCTGTGCATCAAATGCCGCGACACCGCCAATGGGAAATCCGTATCCCCAGTGGATATCCGGCATGGCGTATGAGTACTTTTCGATCCCCGGTAAGCTCGCGACATTCGCCACCTGCTTCAAGCTGTCATCTTGTTTGATGTCCTGAATCAGCCTCTCATTGGCATAGATGCGTCCGGGAACGTTCATCGGGCCCTGCTTCTCAATTTCCCAGAGGTGTTCATTCACTTTTTTGAGGTGTACGTTTTTTATATCCATAATTTGTTTGGTATTACATCAATTCAAAATGTCTCATCGCCGCCGTCCTTTCCGCTCAGCTATTGAAATGAGCCTCCGTGTTCATGAGCAAGAAATGAATTTGAACACGTATCGGTTTGGAGCTCGTAACGACGGACTGAACTCAAGCAAACCCACAACGGGTTAAAGTCACGTTATTATACGATCTTTCAGGTAAAGAAACAGACAGGTCCCGAGCAGAAAAGGGGTCCATGTGGCCGGAATGGGATGCAATATGCCGCTGGTTCCCAGTTTCATAAAGATCACCTGAACAAGATAAAACCCGATAGCAATACCCGCAATGACAAGCCCTCCTTTAAAATAGCTGGTCATCTCGCGCTGAAGCAGAATGGGAAGTGCGAACAGCGGTAGTAAAATTGCAATGAAGGGATAGACCAGTCGGGTCTGTCGGGTAATACGCAGGGTGATCAAGTGAGGCCATTCATCGATCATTTCATTGAGGGTCTGCAGGGAGTGAAATTTAATATCAGCGTCCATTGTGAGAATCTGATGGGGGGTAATTGTGGTTTTCCACTCAAATCCGTTCTCACCAAAAGTGACCGGGGCCTCTGCTCGGAACCCTTCCTCGTCATATGTGGAGACGCGTCCGTTTCGAAGGATCCATGTCCCGCCTGGTTTTTGCTGCCACCTTGCGGAGTCCGCACGGACAATTTTGCGAAGCACATTGTTCTTGAACTGCATCAGTGTCACGCCGGAAAGGGTGCGAGCATCCGGATGATAAGACTGGCCATGCAAATACGTGTCCTGCTCGTCGACCACGAGAATGTTCTCCATGCCAGCTCTCGAATCGAGAAGCTGCTTCGTTCGTGCAATTCGAGGAGCCAGGGAGGGTAACACCCACTCCTGAACGGAGAAGACGCCGATGCCTCCCGCGATCAGCATGAGATAGAGCGGAAGAAGGATCTGATGGATCGAAATACCGGCCATCAGAAGCGGAATCAGTTCATTGTTCTTGTTCATCTGAATGAGGGAGACCCCGGTGGCGGTGAGTAAGATGATCGGGAACAGCCAGCTGGCGAACATGGGAAGGCGAAACAGATAAAAGTTCAGTACAAATGTCCAACCACGACCTGTTTCGGAAACAAATTTGGAAAAGTCATCCGCACGTTGCACGAAATCCAGCATCACCGTAAGTCCAAGCAGAAGGACGATGCAGAGCGCGAGGGTCACAATGAGGTTCCAGCACACGTATTTTCGAATCGTAAGCAGCATATCGAATCAATTCCCCCACTGTATCAATACGTAACCGGCGATGGTAAACAGGACAATGGGGGGCCAGAATAATAGCGTTGGCGGGACGGTTGATGAGGCCTCGGCGAACTGGCTGGCAAAGATGTGCCAGGGGTAAAACAGGAGCAACACCGGTAAGACCACCATCCCCGTTCCTCCGGAGCTGGATCGACCTCCCATCATCATCGCGAGAGGAACGCACAGCAGAACGAATGCAAAGGGGCTCAGGGAGGCCGTCGCTCGTTTGTTAATTTCCAGACTGATTTTATGATCCGAATGATCTTTTAGAAATCGGTTTGTCGGCTCCCCGCGGGTGAGGTACAGTAATTCCGTCAATGTGGTCTCCTCAAGCTCCTTCTTTTCCAGTCCCAGAAGATCTTTCATATGTCGCCGGTAAACAAAAGGTTCCTCTTTTTGAAAGCGCATGACCTGGGTCTGCTGACCTCCGGTTTCACGATCTTTCCAGAACGAGACCGTCACATTGTTCAGTTCGAATTCCAGAAGGGGGTCATCCAGTTCTGGAAGGGATAGAAATCGACCTCGCTCCCCGAAGAACCAAACGGCGGGGGATCCATCTTTCGCGAATTCAATGACCTGTACATTGTGCAGAAAGCCGTTCCGGATCGATTCATACCTGAATACCGTGTTTTCGAGACGAATCGAATTCTGTTTCCGAGAAGAAGAAGCCAGCAGGGATTCCAGCTCTCGCACGTCGAGGTTACTCCGCTCGTATCTACTGTTCGGAAGCTGATAATTCGTGATGTAGAAGAGCCCACCACTCAGGAGAAGGGATAAGACCAGAGCAGGGCGTGCGAGGTACTGTCGGGAATAACCTGCCGCCTGCAGCGCGATGATTTCGCGTTCTCGTGCCATTCGCATGTACACGACCGTGACCGTCAGAAGCAGTGCGATCGGGATCGTATACACGGATACATAACTAATCAGAAAGGGCAGTAGCTGTCGGAGAATGGCGACTCCACCCCCACCGATCTTGTGCATCTGCTGCATGCTAAAGCCGAGCAGTACCACCAGGAACAGACAGAAGAAGATAAAGAGGAACCGCCCGAGAAGTTGTTTGAAGATGTATTGAAAGACCGTCATGACGATGTATTTATTTCACAGGGCTCTGAATCGGACAGGTCCTGGAGTGCAGACAGAAGTTCACGGTCGGCTGGCGGAAACCTGAGTTCGGGGAGATCCGTCACGTGGACCCACCGGATACGCTCACATTCCACCGGTTCAGGCGAAGACGTGTCCGGAATCGAACAATGATAGAAGCGAAGTTGAACGATGCGTTCGTCGTACGAATGTGTGGTTTCAAAGAACGGGTCTTCAACCGTCGACTGAATCGCCAATTCTTCCTGCAGTTCACGTCTCAGGGCCTGCCGATCCGATTCACCGGGTTCGGGTTTGCCGCCTGGGAATTCCCAGTATCCACCAAGATGTGTATCCTCCGGACGTTTCGCGACGAGATAATCGTCCTCCCGTCGGATGATACCGGCTACAACATCAATGATTTCCTTATTCATGGGCCGATGGATCAGGATTCGTATGGTTAAAATGGTTTGTCGGTGTGAGCTGATCAATATCGGGAACGGATGACGAGACTCGTTTTGATAAAATCTACGTAACAGATTTTGGACTATGCCTTTTTGGTCTTGTGTATTCCCGGTCCGTCCTTACGGCTCCCTTCGAAACCGCTTTGAAAGGATGGTACGATATTATAAGCTTCCGTTTCATTGTATATCCACGGGATCCTTATGGACGCAACGGAAGAGTAGGTGTACGATGGGGCGAATATCAATCGTGCACGATGAGGATGATCGAAATCGCCTGTTCGGATTTTACCAATAATTCCTTGCCATGACAGACGATACCACTACCTCAGAAATTCGACTTGCTCTACCAAAAGGACACATAAAGGATGGGGTCATTGAGCTCCTGGCCGACGCCGGAATTACGGTTGAGCAACGATCTCGAAATTACCGGCCCTCGTTTTCGCTTTCCGGTTACGAAGTCAAGATTCTGAAACCACAGAGCATCGTTCAGATGTTGAATGCCGGCGCTCGAGAAATCGGATTTACCGGGGCGGACTGGGTGGAAGAG
The DNA here is from genome assembly GCA_964594615.1 of uncultured Planctomycetia bacterium. Lineage (GTDB taxonomy): Bacteria > Planctomycetota > MHYJ01 > CAYXQY01 > CAYXQY01 > CAYXQY01. Next base: position 15,224 of record CAZQNZ010000021.1, on the reverse strand, counting down.
CTGAATGCGGACCTGGAAATGCTGCTGGACACGGGGCTTGACCCCGTCCGGCTTGTTGCCGCAGCGCCACCGTCCGTGCTCGATGAAAATGGGAACCTTCCGGATCGAAAGCTTGTGGTCGCATCCGAGTATGAACGTATCACGAAAAAGTGGATTGAGGAGTCGGACATCAACGCTGAATTCCTTCTTTCCTACGGGGCAACGGAAGTGTATCCGCCGGAGGACGCGGATTGTATTGTGGATGTGACGGAAACCGGGGCAACGCTTCGCGCCAACAATCTCCAGATCGTCGACGAACTACGAGAGTCCTCCACCTGCCTGTTTGCTCATCCCGATGTGCTGGAGAAACCCGAGAAGAAGGAAAAAATCGATCGGTTTGTGATTCTGATTCGCTCCGTACTTGAAGCCCGAAAGCGGGTGATGCTGGAGGTGAACGTGAGTGACGAATATCTTGATAACATCATTGATCTGCTTCCCGCTATGCGAGAGCCGACCGTCTCGACACTGCACGGAGAAGACGGGTACGCGGTCAAAGTGGCCGTGCAGCGGGATAAACTCCCGCACCTCGTTCCAGAAATCAAGAAACGGGGCGGCACCGACGTCATTGTGACCGATATATCACAGATCATCACCTGAGTATTTTAGATGCATCCGAACTCTCTGGCGTGGATCATTCATGAACGAAGAAACGTCTTTTTCTATTGAGCCGGTTCCTGCGATCAAGGAGCAGGAACCGTACAACGTTCCCGCCCATCCGGCGCCTGTGGACTTAAAACTTTCCGGTAATGAAGGGGTTACACCTCCTCAGGAATTGTTGAACGAGCTTCAGGACGTGGATCCGGATACACTCAGAAGTTATCCCTCCGCAGGGAAGCTGGAGGAGCGTATAGCCGACATACACAACGTGGATGCATCGCGTGTGCTGGTGACTGCGGGTGCGGATGATGCGATGCTCTCGGCCTTTCGAGCGGTCCTTTGTCCGGGACGAAACATCGTGGTACCGGTCCCGACGTTTGTTATGGTTCCCCGATTCGCGCGATTGACCGGGGCAGAGGTTCGGGAACTGGAATGGAGTGGTGGGACGTACCCGACAGAACGCGTTCTTGCTGTCAGGGACGAGGATACGTCCGTGATACCGGTTGTGTCACCCAACAACCCAACCGGGGCTACCGCCGTTCGAGAGGCACTTCTGACACTTGTGGATCAGGTTGATGACGCGTTGATCGTTCTGGATCATGCGTACGTCGAATTTGCAGACGCCGAGTTTGACCTGACCAAAACGGCCGTCGAACAGCAAAACGTTGTGGTCCTTCGAACGTTTTCGAAGGCCCTGGGACTGGCTGGTCTCCGAGTGGGATATGCGATTGGACCGGAGAAGGTCATCAACTGGATGCGCATGGCAAAAAGTCCGTATGCCGTGTCGGATCTGTCTTTAAAGCTGGCGGAACGACGCCTCAATCTGCCTGGTGATGACGTGGATCAATTTATTGAGACCGTCTGCCGTGAACGTGAGGAACTGGTATCGATCCTTGGCGATCTTGGTGCGGAGCCCGAACCGTCACAGGCGAACTTTGTTCTGGCCGGTTTCGATGACGCCGAATGGACGTTTGACGCGCTGGCCGGACAGGGCATTGCGACTCGAATCTTCCCGGATACTACACATCTATCTGAGAAACTTCGGATCACCTGTCCGGGGGATCAAGAGTCGTTTGATCAACTTGAGAGAGCTTTGCGTACCATCTTCGACCCCGAGGCCATCCTGCTGGACATGGATGGGGTTCTTGCGGACGTCTCCGGATCGTATCGGCGAGCCATTCAGGAAACCGCTGCACAGTTCGGTGAGGAAATCACACAGCAGGAGATTTCAGAAGCCAAGATGGCGGGGAATGCCAACAACGACTGGCAATTGACGAAGCGGCTTCTCGCTGAGAAGGGGGCGGAGGTTACACTGGAGGACGTCACCGAACAGTTTCAGGCGATCTATCATGGCACGAAAGAGAGGGAGGGATTGTACAGGGAAGAAGAACTACTTGTGGATCGTTCGTGGCTGGAGTCGCTGGCCCAGACCTATCGTCTGGGGATTGTGACCGGACGTCCCCGAAGGGACGCTAAACGGTTTCTGGAGCTCCGGGACATCGAAGAGTATTTCGACCAGTTAATCGGTATGGATGACGTGGACCACCTGAAACCGGATCCGGAACCGGTCGAAGCATGTCTGAAACACCTGTCGGTGAGCCGGGCCTGGTTCATCGGTGATACCCCGGATGATATGGTTGCCGGACGCCTCGCCGGGGTCCTTCCCGTCGGGGTCGTTCCCCCACGGGAAACCATGGACTCCGTCCGCGAGCCACTTCGACGTGCCGGAGCCGCACGAGTACTTGATTCCCCCGAAGGACTGGATCAGCTTCTTCCCTGAATACACTTGAGTCTCGGACGAGTTACGAATCTCACCTGCGGCGGGGATCTTCAATTCTCCGACTATATCCTGCAGAGAAGGGGGGAATGGTTAATTCAGGCTTTCCTGAATGCCGTTCTCGATGTCATCCCTGGTAATCTTGTGTCCTTTCATCTTCCACAGGATTTCATTTCCGTCCTGACCGAGAATGACCATCCCGTGCCGGCCCAGACCGTATTCAGCCGGTTCGGTCTGACCCCGTTCGGATTGTGTTGAAACAATTTCAAAGTTCAGTTTGTCTTGGTAGTCGTCTTTCATCCCATCAACGATGGAGGTCACTTCCTGACAGAACTGTCAACCCGGCATCTGGTAGTAAATCAGAGTGGGTTTGGTGGAATTTGCCTGGGTCCTGTCAGACGATTGGGAACTCTTTTCGGATGTGGATGCATCAGACGGGCTCGTCTGTGTCTCGGTCGTAGTGGGCTCCACCGTGTTGTCCGGATTTGAGGGTCCGCAACTGGCGAGCAACCCGATGATCAGGGCGGATAGGACGATGGATGAGGGGTGATGTGTGTTATGTATCATCATTGTCCATCAGGGAATCAAGTTTTGATTTCACTTTCGAGCGACTGAACTTCAGTCCTTCTTCTTTCCAGAAGACCTCTCCGTTGGCGTCCAGGAGTACCATGCCGAATCGGAGGTTGTATTTGCGACGTCCACGAATCCCTTTCTCGGATCGCATCGGAATGTACGTGATGTCAACATCACCAACGTAAAGCGGTTTCAGGTCATCAACGATGTCCTTTGTACTCTGACAGAGCGGTCAACCCGGTTTGTAATAAAAGATCAGTTTCGGTGTGCTGGACGTATCAACATCTGATTGCCACTCTTCGGTCTGAGAAGGTTCAGTGGTTTGTTCATCATCCGTGGATGGAGTTCTCGTCTCGGAGTTGTTTGTGGATTCATTCGAGTCCGTTGCTCCGGAGGATTCGGTGATTTGCTCGGACGCTGTTGATTCCGATTTTGATGTTGACGTATCCGCCTTTGAGTAACCGGTCTGAGCTGGTTGAATATAAAGGAACCCCAGCAAACCTGCTGCGAGGCCAGCGAGAAAGACAATTCCTATCGTATACCAGTTTTCCATTATGGGCCGTCCCGATTCACATTCGATTCGTGTAAATTGTGCAGCGTCATTATAAACCACCCATGAGGAGGGCGCAAATTTATTTTTTCCACCGGGCCGCAATTGATATAATGAGAACGCTATGAAAAAGGATATCATCTACCTGGATAACAACGCGACGACTCGTCCGTATTCGGATGTGCTGGAATCGATGGCCCCGTTTTTTGAGGATCGGTACGGAAATCCTTCAAGTGTACATAAGATGGGCCGAGATGCCCGTACTGCACTGGATGAAGCTCGGTCCGATATAGCCGATCGTCTGAACGCAGATTCTCCGGCGGAAGTCCTGTTTGTTTCCTGTGCGACGGAGGCGAATACGCTGGCGATTCGTGGCATTGTGAACGCGTCCTGTACGGACCGGGATCGCATCATCACAAGTCAGATTGAACATCCCTCCGTTCTGGAAACATGTGAGGCGATGGAGGACGAGGGAACAGCGGATGTGCATTACTTGAACGTGGATGATCGGGCACGGGTGGATACGGATGAACTTCGAGAGGTCATCACGGAGGAGACCCGGCTCGTCTCCATCATGACCGCCAACAATGAAGTGGGTACCGTCCAGCCGATGGGGGAGATATCGTCCATCTGTTCAGAATACGACGTTCTCCTGCATACGGACGCGGTGCAGGTTCCGGCGAAGGCTCCGCTGAACGTGCAGGACCCTTCCGTTGATTTGCTCAGTCTCTCCGCGCATAAGTTTCATGGTCCTCGTGGTATCGGGTTGTTGTACAAAAGCAAGGAGGTAGACCTGGAACCCATACTCAGGGGGGGAGGACAGGAAAGTGAATTGCGAAGCGGCACTGAGCCGGTGGCCCTTGCCAGTGGAATGTCCACGGCCCTGGATCTTGCCATGGACAAGCGTGAGGACACGGTTCGTCGACTCGATCAACTTCGCCAGCTGCTCTGGAAAGGCCTTTCGGATCATTTCGGTGACCGGGTCTGTTTGAACACTCCGCTGGAGTCCTCACTCAAAAACACACTGAATGTTTCATTTCTACACAACGAGTCCGACAAAATGCTCATCAACCTCGACCTGGAAGGCATCTGTGTGTCTGCCGGGTCCGCCTGTCATTCCGGGGCGATTGAAGTCTCACACGTACTTGATGCGATGGATGTGCCAGAGGAGGTCGCTGCGAGTTCCGTGCGATTCAGTCTCTCTCACGAAAACACGAAACAAGAAATCAGGCAAACAATTGAGTGTCTGACCTCGGCACGAACTCGTGTTTCGAATTCGTAAGAGATTGCCCCATCGAGCGGTAGCTGGTAGCGATGCGATCAACGGGAGAGTGCAGGAGAGGTCGTCTTATATAATCATCCCTACGAGATAGTAAGACAGGTACCCGAGGGCAGCGATGAATATCAGGACTGCCAGTAGCTTGAGCAGGTTCCATAGTCCACTGGTACTCATATCCGAACCATCACCCGTTTCATCGGCATTTCCTGTCTCCACATCCTCAACGTCTTGAGCTGGATCGACAGCGTCGAGGTCCTGGTCCATTTCCGGTTCTTCCACCTCAAAGACCAGTTCCGTATCTCCCACCTGGATCAGGTCGCCGTGCACAATCTGGCTCCGGGACGTCGATATTCCGTTGACATGGGTTCCGTTGCTGCTGCCGAGGTCCTCGATGTAGTAGGCATCACCATCCCGGGAGACACGCCCATGGATTCGTGAGACTCGAGGATCATTTACAGTGAAATCATTGTCCTCATCCCGACCGAACTTGATCGGTGGTTCAAACGTGAACATCTCGCCTTCATCTTTTCCCTGCTCTACAATTAGCTTAGCCATGGATGTGATCTCGCAAGTAACGGTTTACTAGATTTGTTCAGACGAAAGCTTGGAAATATGGTATAAAAATGCCTGTAATAAAAAAAGTTGCAGTTGTTGAAGAGGTTGTTCTGGATGTAAGTGACCGTATGAACTACAGAAAGGGACAGGGAATAGGAGGTTGTGGAGTTGGCTGATCTTCTTCTGAGCCGAGAATCGTTCATTCATCGATGCGATCACGTATTACTCTGATACAGGTTTGAAATCCTGTTCAAACTGACGCTGGAGGTATGTCAGGTGATCGGATTTCGCCGGGGTCCCGGCATACTGATCTCGTTTCGAGAAGATGAGTTCATACTGGCTCAGATAATAATTCTTGAGTCGGCCTTTGCCGGATTCGACCTGAGTAACCATACTCTGAATAATGGATTTCAGATCTTGAAAGGACGATTTGATCAGCGGATCATCGTTTTCCAGGCCCTCCAGGAACTGCTTGTGCGTTCTCTTCCAGCGTTCGAACAGTTCCCTGTATCGAGTAGAATTTTTTACATTTATTTTTCGACGGGTCGTATCACGCTCAATATGGCCTTGTGAGGTTTCCTGGTCCTGTGTCTTTGTTTTCTCGGGGTCGGATACGGTAGCAGATGTCAGGCGAACATTCTCTGGATGAAATTCCTTTCGTATTTTCTTACCGGCACTCTTGAGTCTGTTACGCTCTCCAACTGATGGTGATTTCTGATCAAATCCATCCCAGGCCTCCTGATAATTGTTAAACACATCTTCCAGATCGGACTGGTCTTCATTGGACAGCATGGACAGCATATCTTCGGCTGCTTGAACCGATTTTTGGCCTTCATTTCGAAGGGCAAATTTGTTTTCGTTCACCAGTTCGAACACATTTCGGTGATGCACTTTGAATAGGTTGTATGCTTTTCTGTATTCCTTGCGCGTGGATTGAGATGCGGGTAGGTCTTTGCCTCCAGACGGATTCGAGGTCGAAGCGGGAGTAATCTTTCCCCCATCCGGTTCTTCACGCGGCGCATCGATCTGGCTGCAGCTCACCAGAAATAGGCACGAGATGATGATGGATAAGTGGTAATTCATGACAGTCCAGAAGAAGAGAGAAAGAGGATATTGAGATGATCCGTAATTGAAACACGTGGTATTCATGGTTTCAAGGTTGATGTTGACCGGAACACGTCGAACGCGTTATTTTTCGTGCAGTGCTCAAATCGTTGAGATTCCCAAACGGACCCGCATAAATGAATGCAAATGGTGCGATAAATTGAAAACAACAAGTTGAATTAATATAGTTTCCACGCTTCGCAACTGTAATCGTTCCTCGGTCTATTTGGGTGTTTCCAGATGACATCTGCGCTGGTAACCGGTTCAACAGGATTCGTGGGGAGCTTCCTGGTGGAGGAGCTTCTAGCTCACGGACGAGATGTATCCTGCGTGATCCGTCGATCAAGCAATTTGAGATGGCTCCGGGACAAGCCCGTTGATTTTCTTCAATGGGATCTGGTGGATGCTGCGACGCCGTCTCAGGGACTTGACGAATTCGATGAGGTATATCATGTGGCGGGTTTGACCACGGCCAGCAACGAGGACGCGTTCTACCGGGTGAATCGGGACGCCGTTCGGAATCTTCTTGATGCCTTCCAAGTGTCGGATGAACAGCCCGATCGATTTGTACTGGTGAGTAGTCTTGCTGCAAGCGGTCCGGCCACAGATCGTGTGCCGAAAACGGAGGAAGATGCCTGCGAACCCATCAGCCACTATGGCAAGAGTAAACGTGAGGGGGAGGTCGTACTGAAGCGGAATGCGGGAGATATCCCTTACACCATCATTCGTCCACCGGTCGTTATCGGTCCTCGAGATGAAATGGTCCTTGATATGGTCGAGATGGTAATGAACGGGGTGGTTCCAAAATTTGGCCGGTATAAGCAGTACAGTTTTATATTTGTTCTCGATCTGGTTCGTGGTATCCGTAAAGCAGCTGATTCGGATCAGACGGTGGATGAAACCTACTTTCTTTCACATCCCGATTCTGTGACCTGGGCGTCGTTTATGCAAGAAATTGGGGAGGCGCTGGAGATCGACCCCTTCATGCTATCACTTCCCGACGCAATGGCACCACTGATTGCGGGTCTTTCCGAAAAAATCGGGGGATTACCGGGGGTCAAGGAATCGTTCACACCGGATAAAGCTCAGGAGCTGATACAGCCATCCTGGGTATGCTCCTCCGAGAAAGCGACCGGTGCGTTTGGATTCGAGGCGGAGTATGACTTTTCCAGGACCGCACGACTTACCATCGAGTGGTATCAGAAGCATGGATGGATTACGGCATCCTGATCGTATCGCCGGGATCAGGCCAGCCAGTCTCTGGGGGAGGCAAGAACCTGTTTTAATTTCTCCTCTCGGGAGCCGTTCTCGGGAGTGAAGTCGTATTCCCATCGCACACGTGGAGGCATACTCATTAAAATGGATTCCGTGCGGCCTCCCGTTTTTAATCCGAACAGCGTTCCCCGATCGTACACCAGGTTGAATTCCACGTAACGTCCTCTCTGGACCTCCTGAAAGTACCGGTGCCGGTCTTCATACGGTTCGTCTCGTCTCCGTTTGACGATCGGGACGTATGCATCAAGAAAACAATCCCCTACTGATGTGGTGAAATCGTGCCAGTCATCAAGGGAACGCTGGTCATTGGCCCGGAGGTAATCGAAGAATACACCACCGATACCGCGGGCTTCATTTCGATGTTCAAGGTAAAAGTAGTTGTCACACTTTTCCTTGAACTTTTGATAAAGTTCGGATCCGTGAGGGTCGCATGCGTTTTTCAGGACGTGATGAAACTGTTCTGCGTCCTCTTCCCAGAGGTAATACGGCGTCAGGTCAATACCTCCACCAAACCACGCGTCCGTCCGGTTTTCACCCACTTCCTCTTCGTAGAGTTCGAAATATCGGAAATTCGCGTGAACCGTAGGCACCATGGGTGATAGCGGATGCATGACCAGCGAAATCCCGGCGGCAAAAAATTTGTCGTCGGATACCTCAAACTTTCGCTTGATCTGTTCCGGAAGATCACCATGCACTTCTGAAACGTTCACACCACCTTTCTCAAAGAGGGTACCCCCCTTGATAATACGGGTTGTTCCGCCGCCGCCTTCTTCCCGCGACCACTGATCTTCATCAAACGTCGAAGAATTTTCGAGTTCCTCGAATCGGCTGCAGATCTGATCCTGAAGGTCGTGAATGTAGTTCACAAATTGTTCAGAACGGGTCATCAGGGGAAGGGGATTGATATCTTGATATTTGAAAGCGAAATGATCGGTAGACAGCGGTTCTGGAAATGTATGAAGTGGCTAAAATTCGGGACACCATGACGCTGTGAAAACATTATGAGAGGCCACGAGCTGTCATATGTAGTAAGCCCGGTACGCCCGGGCGGCGAGCTACCGGATAGCTGAGAACGATCTGGATTGGTTCAGGCCTGCTCAAGTTCGGACGGAGGGATCAGTCCGTGGTCTCGCCAGGCTTCTTTTTCAAACATCGGCTGAAAACTCTGCCCGACGTCTTCTCCCTGATCGTCGAGATCACGAGGGATCACGATGGCTTCTTTAATACATACCTGTTCGCACAGTTTACAGGAGGTACAGCTGTCTTCATCCACGACCGCAACCGGTTGATGCCATTCTCCTTCCTTGTCCTCCATCCAGATGCAGTCGAACGGGCACACGTCAACACAGAATTCACACCCAGTGCAGAGCTCGTCTACGACCTTTGCCTTTGAGCGATCGTTCGGTTTTTCAAAGTTATACAGTTCGCCATGTTGATCTTTGATCGCGTCGAACGGACAGGCATAGCCGCATGCACCGCAATTGATACAGAGTTCCGGGTCGATATCGTGAATTTCACGGGGAGAGCCACTGATCGCTTCCGTGGGACACATTCTGAAGCAGTTGAAGCATCCCGTACAGTTTTCGGGCATGATATGAAATTTAGACCAGATTTGATCATCCTCGTGTTCTTCCTTGCGAGCCCGAATCTCGAGGATATGGTCCCGGTACTGGTAATCAACGAAATCAACCGGTTCAGGCAGTTCGAAGATCTGTTCAATGCGATCCGGAAACGAGGATATGCGGCCGGCGAGTTTTTTGAGATGCGGGTGAGGTACCCGGTTCGTGTCGTCGTGACGATCATATGCTTCGTCCGGGGCCGCCAGGTTTACATTTTCAGGCTCCGGTATTTCAGCAAAGACCCGTACGTGATGGCCTTCGGAAGTGTATTCCACTTCCACATCGTAATCAGGCATTTCATCGGGAAGGCCATAACGAAATTTTTCCTCACAAACGGGTATTTTGCTCGGCAGGTACATCGTGATTTCGAAGCGGTTTTCTTCCTCTTCCACCTCGTATACCTGACCGAACCGCTTCTTGCGCTCAACGTCCGGCTCAATGTAATCTTTGTGTTTTTCCCATTCCTCCTCCCATCCGGGGACTTCCTCCAGTCCTTTGATTTCGCTGGGATCTAATTTCGGCATTGCGGTGTGTGGGGTTGGAATAAAGAATTGAATCGAACAAATATTATATCGAAAGGGCGTCGGGGATCAAAATTTTGACTGTTTCTGACAAGGCGTTCCGTGACCAGTGATGAGTTAAGGAGCGGTGATGGATTGATGTATTGGGTTCCGGGAACGATTCAAGAAGTTTTAGTATTGTCGTCGGTATCATGGTCCTCCTGTTCATCGTCTTCCTCCGGGGCTGAAAGTTCATCGTCACTGGGGGGTTGCACTTTTTCTTGCTTGACAGGGTTTTCGGAACTTTCCTGAAAAGCTTCATCCGGTTCTTCCTCGACCTGTTCGACTCGTTCCAATGTATGCTGCATCGGTGGATCTTCCTCTTCTTCCCTGGATTTATCTCCTTCGAGCACGGACTCAATGTGGGCCTGTGCACGGTCTATGGCCTGTCGTGAGGAGGCAAGGAGACTCTTCTGGGCGACCAGAATTTTGTCCTGTCCGATGACGTCGGCAACACCTGCTTCCTTCAGTACCTCTCGTATTTGCGGTGTTGCACCGGAAACCATGAGTGTCTTTTCACGTTCCTTCAGCATTTGAGCGATCTCCTTGAGGACCATGGCGCCGGTGATGTCAAGGTTCATGGCATTTTTCATGCGGAGAATAATGACCTTAATCTCGTCGGATTCCGCGCAAATTTTCTGAATGCGCTCTTTGATCTGATCCGCCGAGCCGAAAAACGTTTCCCCGTTGACATTAATGAAAGCAATGGACGGTTCAATCCGGTTTTTGTAATCCGTTATCTGTTTCAATTGGCCGGATTCGTCCACAATATATTCCTTCAAATCCAGGCGGGTGGCCTTCCGGATGTAAAGCACAAGCGAGACGGCCACGCCCACGTAAATGGCCCAGTCCAGCTTGAGCACAAGAACGGAAACAAACGTGAACAGAAACGCCATCTGGTCCCGACGGGTGGCCGTCAATGAAATCTGAATCTCTTCCCAATCGAAAACGTCTTTCATCGCCACGATCACGAGTCCAAAGAGAACGGCTTTGGGAATAAAAACCATCAGTGAGCCCAGGAATCCAACCAGAATGATCATAAAAACAGCCGATAAAATTCCGGAGATTCGCGTTTCAGCCCCGATACTATGATTGAAGAATGATCGGCTGAGTGACCCGGTGACCGGAAACCCGGACAGGAGGCCACAGGCGATGTTGGACGAACCCTGACCGATCAAGTCCTGGTTTTCATCCACCGATTCAAGGGTCTGGCTGGCAAGACTTTTCGAAATTGAGACGGCTTGAACCGTTGCCAGAAGAGTCGTTGCCAGGGCGCCGGAAAACAGATTGATCATTTGGTCCAGGTTAAAAGTGGGGGTTGTCAACCGATTCAGACTCACATTTTGAATGGTCTGAAGGCCACCTGCCGACTTGCCGCCTAACAAATACGTGAATGCACCCGCGATGATGATTGCCAGCAAACTGGCCGGAATGGCATCATTGATTTTCCGTAGGCTGTATACAAACACGATGGTTCCAGCCCCCACCAGAAAGGATAACAGGGGGAACTGATAACCGGCGTCCAGCATCTTCTGAATGGAGTTGAGTGCCCGAGTCACGAAAAATGGAGAGGCTTTTGTGGAGATCCCGAAGAGATTAATGAGCTGATCTCCAATGATGACGGTACCTCCCCCCATGATAAACCCGTTCATGACGGCATTCGAGACAAACCTTGACAGATTCCCGATTCTAAGAAGAGCGAAGATGACCTGAAGTACGCCCACCATGAGGGAAAGAGTCATCGCTACCGCCACGGGATTGGCCGTGTCCATTCCGTAAATGACACCTCCGATGACCAGGCAAAGCGTACCGGTGGGACCTGTAATCATGCGGCTGGACGATCCGACCAGAGAGCCGACGAAAGCCCCAGCAATCGCAGCGTAAAGCCCATAGACCGGATCCAGACCCGCGATGATCGCGTAGGCCATACACTGGGGAATGGCCAGCATGGCGACGGTCAATCCAGCTCGTCCATCCTTGAAAAAGGTTTCAGCGGAATAGTCGCTGAGAGATTCGTTGATCCGGGAAATCATGATATGGAATGATCAAAAATCGATGGGACGCTCAGTTTCTTTCAATGAGCTGCTGTAGAAGATCTGGCGTGAGGTATTGGACCTTACTGGATTGATTGTTCAGGAATGACCATAGCATGTTAAAACCACATCCCGGGATTCTGATTTTCGACAGAACATCGTACTGCAGAGAACATTTGATTTTCAAGAATATCGATTTTGAAGATGGTATTGTGATATGTTCAAGCCTTCGGTTTGTCGCTACCTGACCACAGGTTACCTCAATCTGAGTGGTCGAATGTGATTTTTGTTCGTTGTACCATGCCAGAGTTACCGGAAGTTGAAAACTTCAAACAGTTACTTGAGCAACGTGTAACCGGACAAGTACTGTGTGACCTCACGGTTCACGATACGTATTTGTTGAAGAACTGCTCGGAACATGATTTGTTCAAGCACGTCGTTGATCACCCACTGGAGTCGATTGAGCGACGGGGGAAATACCTCCTGTTTTCATTTTCTGAATACACGGTTGTGAATCATCTACGTATGAGCGGCCGGTGGGCACTGGAACAGGCAGACCGAACTCGTTTATCCCTCCATTTTCAGGAGAAATCCATACATCTAGAAGATCTTCGTCGACTTGGCACATTACATCTTGTTTCCAACGAAGCGAAAAAAGAGTTTACTCCCATCAAGAAACTTGGTATCGAACCTCTTTCAGATGAGTTCACCGTTGAGAGGCTGGATGAACTCTGCTCGACAAAACGGGAACTGAAGCGATTGCTCCTGGATCAAAAACAGATTGCCGGTCTGGGGAATATCTACAGTAGCGAGGCGTTGTTTCGGGCTCGCCTGGATCCACTGCGATCCGCGTCCTCATTGACCAGCGATCAGCTTCGTTCTCTGAGGAATTCGATCCGGGAAACCCTCCGAGAGGCAATTACACATGAGGGTACCTCTTTTGACAATTTGTATCAGACGGCTGACGGAACGCCCGGTCAGTTTCAGCACCGGTTGAAGGTCTATGATCGAGAAGGTGAAGCATGTGATGAATGCGATGGATCCATCAAACGATTTAAGCAGGGGCAGAGGAGCACCTATTACTGTGAACAATGTCAGGGGTAGATGAAGCAAACCCTTTCGGGTCATCCGAACATCGAGCGTGATTCGATCTACCTTCATACTTTGGTTCAGAGCACAGATTATTAATAAGCGTTTCAGTGCCTTTCAGACATTCATTGGACAGCGACCGATGTCAAAATCGAACTCCATATTCAAAACGGGCTGGGCGGCAGCTGTTCTTGTAGGAACGGTTCTTCTCCTCTTCTGTGCATGGCTTTTTCTCAAAGTATACAGGAATGACGCGGACAGAAGACGAACGAAAGAACAACTTCAGGTCAATACGGAGACGAAAAGGAATGCGGCGGACGAGGTTGCGGAAGCGAAAAATCAAACCGGCACCGGCACCTCGGAACCTCACCAAGCAGAAGAGGAAGATGGGAAAACGGAAGGTGCAGAGGAAAAAGCTGATCAGAGTGGGGAGACCAACAAAGACGGTTTGATCGAATCTCAGAAGACTGAGGACAAAAAGACGGACGATGCGAAAAATAAAACGGATGAATCGACGGACCCGGGAGCGGAAGAGCAAAAGCAGGAGGCGAGTACTCACGAGGATACCAGTGAGGTCAATACCGCCCGGGCCCAAGGAGGTGATGCTGTTGACCCAGGCGAACAACGAACGGAGCAAGCCGACTCTGAGTCCTCAGGTGAGGACGGTTCGTCGGAGGAGGAAATGGTTCAGATCGATCAGGCAAAGCTGGAAAAAGCAAAAGAACTTTATGCCAAGAAGGCATATCAAAAAGCCATCCAGCGACTGGACGACATACTCAGCGAATTGGAGGAGGGGGAACGGATGGAGGAACTCCGTCAGTTGAAGTCCAACTGGACTGAAGAATATTCGCAACGACAGAAACTAGCTGAAAAATGGATTACGCGGGCGCAGACCGCGGCTGGTGAAAACGACTGGTCCTCCGTCATCGAATTTACCAATCACGCGCTGGAGCACCTTCCCGGGAATTCCAGAGCGACGAACTTAAAAGAACGTGCAACTGAGATGAGAGCCTATCAGGGGATGGTGAAAATTCCTGGCGATACGTATTCCTATCTCAATGAGGATCGAAACGGGGACAAGGAAGTGGCTCCCTTCTATATAGATCGTTATGAAGTAACGAACTCCGACTACAAGAAATTCATGGCGGAGACGGGGCATGCGGCACCACTGGGCTGGGACGATCGGTCGATTCCCGTCGGTCGAGAGGATCATCCCGTCAGTGGAATCAGTTATGATGATGCGCGGGCATACGCTTCATGGGCGGGTAAAAAGTTACCGACGGAACGACAATGGGAAGTGGCTGCAAGAGGGACGAACGGACGATCGTATCCTTGGGGACCTCTCGAGAATGGCGGTGGGTCGGCCCCGGCGAATACGGTTGAAATGGGGGTTGGAGGGACTTTGTCGGTGGATGAACTGTCGGAGGGCTGTACCCCCGAAGACATCTGTCATCTGGTCGGAAACGTGGCTGAATGGACACGTACCACGAGGAAATCTCGATCCGGTCAAGTCTTGCAGGTGGTGGTGAAGGGAGGGTCTTTTCTCTACTCCATAGAGACAGGAAAGCCATCAAATCGGCTGTTGCGTGCACCCGATGTACGTCTGAAAGCAATCGGGTTCAGATGTGTGAAGTCACCGAAATAAACCCATACGTCGGATTCAACCGACCAAACATCTGACGAAGGTTCAAAGAATATACTTATCGGCCGGAAGGCAATTCATTGAGTGAGCACATGCCAGGCCAGCATGAACCATCCAATGATCATGGCCATGCCACCAACAGGTGTGATCATGCCCAACCATTTCATTCCGCTCAGAACCAGGATGTAAATGCTTCCAGAAAACACGATAACCCCAAACAGAAAGCACCAGCCGGAAACATATAGCCAGGTCCCGGGCCAGTGAGCCCCGGCCAGGGCCACCGCGAGAAGGGCGAGGCCATGAATGAGCTGGTAGCGCACCCCGACCTGAAAGGTTTGAAGCTGATCTTCCGACAGGCTGGATTCCAGGGCATGAGCGCCGAAGGCCCCAAAAATCACGCCCAGACCGACAACGAGTGCGCCAAGGCTGAAAAATACGTTCACAGGTGTGGTGGTGTTCATGAGGTTGAGAAGAGAGGACGAATTTGAATGAACCCGGATTAGCAAGACCTCGTCTGAAAAGGTGTCACGCA
>CAZQNZ010000020.1:0-24322 GCA_964594615.1 uncultured Planctomycetia bacterium | reverse complement strand
CACTTTCAAAATATCTTGATGCTGAGGTTGCGGATTTCTCGCGTTGTCATGCTAGGTTACGGTCATCAATTCCGGAATATCCAGCTGAAAACAGTCCACAAGCACATTGCGAAGCTCCGAATATTGATTCACGGTGTAATCGGGGACAATATCTTCATACTCCTCCTTATCTGCCGGGTCTTTGTCAACACGGTTGAAGTGCACAGTGTGGAAGCCCACCTCATTGGCCGGGGCAATATCTTTTACCAGACGATCCCCAATCATGATACTTCTCTTTGGAGCCGTGTTTGATTGCTGCGCGGCGGTTTGAAATAGTTTCGGATTCGGTTTGGAAATTCCTACTTTCTCAGAGATATAGAATCCGTGGGGGTCAAAGTAACTGTAAAGATCCAGCCTCAAAATCTTCTCGGCCTGCTTGACGGATAGCCCCTCGGAAATGATAGCAGGCTTCTTCGGAATGTTCGATGAAGACAGAGCCTTAAAGAACGGTAACACATCGTCAAACGGCTCCAGTTGCTCGTGTTTCGTTCGATGATACGCCATGACGGCGGCAGCGACGGCCACATCCTTATCCACATTCTCCTGAACGTGGTCAGGAAGGCGAAGAAGTAGTTTATCGTAGTGATACGGGTAGTTGGAGGAGAATTCGCTGATGACTTCCTTCAGCTCGTTGTAAAGCTCCTCATGAGGAACTTCGACTCCAATATCACAAAGCGCCTCAATACTGTTCCGTCGAGCCGTTTCAGCGAAAGAAGAAGTGGAGTAAAGGGTGTCGTCTATATCAAAGAACAGACGATCAACGGTCCGTGATGGAGAGGTGGTCAAATGGAAACGTGTTTTTTAACGGGGTGAATTAGTTTTCCGATTGAAGACCGGTGGTGGAAGTGGCTCCATAGGCTTCCTGCTGCTCTTCAGCCGTGTTAAGAATTTCCACTTTGACGAGAATACGTAACTCTCGCCCGACATCCCGTCTGACGGACTCTTTAAAGAGGGCTCCCAGAACCGGCATATCCTGAAGTACAGGAATGCCCTGTTTCTTATTCAGGGTTTCCGAACGGGTCAGACCTCCGAGCAGCAATGAACCATTGTCCGGAAGGCGGACCGTGGTTGAGACGGACTTCTTCTGTAATCTTGGCAACTGAACCGTGAGAGGAAACCCACCGATGTTAAGAATAGCCTCGGTTTCAAATGTAACGTCGGATGTGAGAGAAGGGAGAAGTTGAAGTGTGACGTAGCGTCGATCAAAGCTGATAATCGGACGAACATCTAGGAGAAGACCCGTACCAATGACACCAATCTGTGGATCAAATGAGGATGCACCGGCAGAGGGTTGCACTTCGTAATCCTGGATGAACGCCTTTTGTTGTCCCGCCGTGATGTTCGCTCGCTGGGTGTTAAACAGCGTGAATTGTGTGGAGTCAAGAATGTACGAGCGATCATCTCTATGCAGGGCTCGTAGTACCGCCTGATAATCGGTCCCGCCGAGGTTTTCATAGGTCAGTCCAAGCCCACCTTCGTTTTCGATGGTCGAAAGAGGACTGGAGGGCTGACTGGATCGAGTACTGAAGTTTGAAAGAAAATTGTAATCAACACCTGGGCCAGGTGGGGTTGTTGTCCCCGATTGACCGGCGACAGACGGTTGGGTATTAAAGAATGGGCTGCCGCCGCCCTGGCTCTGTGCATTTTTGAATTCAATACCAAAATGCTCCAGGAATTCATCCCGTACCGAAAGAAAATGGATGCTGACGTTGACCATTGATCCGGCGAATGACCTGAGATCGTCCACGAAACGCTCTACGTTTGCGAGCACTTCAGGTGTGTTCTGCACGAACAGCATCCCGTTGTATGACTGGCGAATACCCGTGTTTTCATGTTCCCATGAATCCGGGGCTACGTGTTCTTTGATCATATTGGCGAGATTCACCTTCTTCTCATCCTGTTTTTTGGTTTTTTTAGCCTTATCTGTACCGGACTCCGAATCGTCCAGGTATGGATAGGAGGAGGAAGATGAATCAGCTTGTTCCTCCGATTGAGTCATCTGTATGTCTTCGAGGGTGTTCCTGGTATCCGTACGACTGGGCTTGAGTCCTCCAACGTTTTTGGTCTTAAAGTCGTTGACGTCCTTGAGCATGTAAACAAGATCCTTGGTCTTGAAGATCTGGAGTTCCGTCTGGGGGCGAACGTTGGCAGGGGTGGTGACGAAGACGGTATCTTCTCGAAGGTCATAACGCAGACCATACTTTTCCGTGATCAGCGAAAGGGCGTTGGTCAACCGAAGATCGTTGAGGAAGATTGAGCGCTTTTGTTGTGCCTGCTGTTCAGCTTGTCCATCAACAACGATATTGAGGTTATGCTTGTCTCGGACCGCATCCAGAACGTTATTCAGGTCCGAATTCGCAAATTCAAGGGTGGTGGATTCGGATTTCAGTTTTTTTCGTAACGAGAACAAATCCTGTTGGTCACTACCTTCTTCGATGGCCGAAATCGGTTCCTGTTGCGTGGACCGCTGGTTGACTTTCTTCCAGTACTCTTCGCTGGGAAACTTCAGCAGTTCGGACTGTGGTATCCGTTTTGACAACATTCGTTCCTGAAAGTTCTTCCATTGTTCCGCTTTTTGAGCCCGCAGCTCACGCTCAAATTCACCGGCATATGCTTTCTGGGCATCTTGTTTCAGATCCTTGGCCACCTGAAAATTGGGAAACCGCGAAAGGATCTGATTGGTGATATTGATGGTTTGTTGATATTCTTCCTGTTTGAAGTGGAGAACCGCCTGAGACATCATGCGATCTGTCCAGCGTATTTCCTGCATTCGTTCCTTCTTTTCGGCTTCGACAGCTTGCTGCTGCGATTCCTCTCGTAGCTTGTTTTGGATGGATTCTTTCTGCTTGCGCGCCTGAACCGTTGCTTTCTTCAGAAGGGAGTCCACCTCGTTGCTGTATTGATTGAATTTTTCGGAGTCCATCCACTCCGATCCTTTTAGTCGAGTTTGAAGGGTTTGAAGTTTGTTTCGAGCACGGTTGTATTCCTCGTTTTCCATCAGTTGTTTGGCGTCTTCCAGCCCGGTCTCAATCTGAACCAGGTTCTGCTCGATTTTAGCATCCAGACGTTTCTGGAGGTTGTCGAGGTTCGCCGACGGGGACCTGCGCTCGCCTAACAGGCTGAGGAGGGTGTCTTTCAGTTGCTCAGCTTGTTTATGGTTGGGGTCGTATTCCAGTGCCTGTTTCGTCTCGTCCAGTGCCTTTTCATATTCTCCTTTGTCCAGGAGGGTGCGGGCTTTGTCATAGAGTGTGTCGGCTTTCTTTCGATTGACACGCTCGGCTTCGGAAAGGTCCTCTTCAACTTTTTTAAGTCGACTTTGATATTGACTGTTGCTGGATTTGGAGGCCTCGGATTGCGATTGATCACTGGAGGAGTCCGTGTTCTGCTTTTGCGTTTGCTCCGATGAACCACCGGGAGAATCAGGCGCTGATGTACAGGAAATAAGGCTGAAGACGGTCAAGCCCGCAATAGACAACGAAATGAGATACGACGGTATACGGAATTCGGACGATGATTGATTCATAATGCAACCCTCCTGAAGCTGTATCCGTTGATAAGCGATCCTATTAAAGGCCATTCGTCTTGAACCAGGTCCGATACGTCTATATCGGTGGCACGGTCAAATCAAGTTACTGTAAGTGTACGGAAGATCAGGGATAAATTCAAAATGAATGAAAGGTGGGGTAAAGGACTGGTGTCGTGCAAAGGATTCACCCGGTATGGGGAAGAAGGAAGGTGCAGGGTTGCAGGTCTTAAAGCACGCCCTCGTCTTCAGCGAATTCAAACAGCGTTTCGATCACGCGCTGCTGTTCCTCATTTGTGAGGTCCGGGTAAATTGGCAGGGAAACGTTCTGCCGGAAGGAAGACGTGGTGTTCGGGAAATCTTCGTCGGAGAGCCGGACGTACCGATGGAGGGGTTTATAAACCGGCCCCTGGATTTCGATGTCTTCTTCCAGGAAGTGATTTTCCATAACGTGTCGGTCCATGGGGCCACTTCCGATAACAAACCGGTGATAGATGTGATCGCCTTCCGTACGATCTTCCGGAAGTCCGACCGGAGCTTCCTGCAGTGCGGAAAGGTAATTTTTGGCAAGCTCCTGTCGCCGTTCGATAAAGTCGTCAAGTTTTGACAGTTGCACACGACCGATCGCAGCTTTCAGGTTGTCCATCCGGTAATTGTAGCGAACCCGATAGTCCTCTCGGCGCTCGTGAGAAACCAGGTCCTTGGCTGTGCTGTAAATTTCTTCGTCATCCGTGGCAAGGACACCACCTTTTCCAGTGGAAATATAGTCGTCCGAGTGGAAGGAAGCCACGCAAACATCACCAACTGATCCCACGCCTTTTCCGTGTAGCTCCGTGCCGAGAGCCATCGAGCAGTCTTCGATAACCGGAATGCCGAGTTCAAGGATTTCATCAACCGGAGCAGGGTGTCCGAACATATGCGGAGCGATGATCGCCTGTGTTTCCGGTTCGAGTACCCCCTTTACGGCATACGGATCGATGTTGTACGTGTCCGGATCTACCTCAACGGTACGCGGTGTGGCATCCAGATAATGGATGGCATGGAGAAGCGAGGCTTGCCCGTAACTTGGAAGAACGACACGATCTTCCGGGTCAACGTCCAGGCATTTTAGCGCAAGGTGAAGGGCGGCCGTTCCGGTGGTGGTAGCGATCGCATGGGAGACGCCTAGCTTATCGGCGAATTCGTCTTCAAACGCCTCGACTTCCTCACCCGATCCAAGATCTCCGGATGAGATAACGCTCTGAGCGGCCTCTTCTTCTTCCTCTCCAATGGTTGGCTTTGAGTGTTCAATCAGGCTCATCTGTGGTATAATTTTTAAATCGTATTCAAGAGTTTGTCTACATCCCGCTGGATGGGAACAATCCGGGGTACTCGTGTGAACAGCACTGCTTCGGTTTCCTCCTCAACCGTGTACGGGTGGCACAGCGTTGATGAAGGAGAAACAAGTATGCCGGGATAAAAGCCCGTCAACTGACCCGGTTGATAATGTTACTGACGTGCCCCGGAGACAGGTGACGAACGACGAGCTCCCTTCCAGACTGGAACGATCGAACCGTGCAGTAGCAAAAAAACAATCACCCAAACGATAACAAGGTCAGGATCGAGTTTCAAGTTATCGACATCGAATCCCATCGGAGGATTTGATTATAATGAACTGTATTGAATTTAGTTGATTTCGTCCATATTGGTCTGATAACGAAGCATGAGTAATCGGGAAATAGGCACCGTGTCCGGAACTGAAATGTCATCGCCCGTCGCGGAAGTGGCGATAACGGGACGTCCAAACGTGGGGAAGTCCACGTTATTTAATCGTCTGATTGGAGATCGTTTGTCGGTTGAGGATGCTGCTGCTTCCACCACCAGGGATCGTGTTCAGGAATCAATGGCGCTGGACGGTCAGCGTATCCGTTTAACGGACACCGGGGGAATTGTGGAAACACCCGAGGATGAAATTGAAGTGCGCACTCAGAAACAGGTACAGCTAGCGTTCGAGTCCTCCACCCTGGTGCTGTTTGTGATGAGCATGGAAGAGGGTCTGACCGCTGTGGATCGAACAATTGCGAACCGTTTACGTGATCTCAATATCCCCATCCTGCCGGTGGCGAACAAGGAAGATGCGGCGTATGATTCGAATGCCATCCATGATTTCCATGAGCTTGGACTTGGAAAACCCATAGCTGTGTCAGCGCTGCGTCGAACCGGTCTTGACGAACTGAAAACGGCGATTCTTGAGCGTCTGCCCGACCCCGCGGATTACGTACTTGAGAGCGAATATCCAGAATTTGCCCTTATCGGTCGTCAGAATGCGGGAAAATCCACATTTTTGAATGCCCTGGCCGGGTCGGATCGAGCAATTGTGACGGATGAGCCCGGTACAACTCGCGACCTCGTCAGGTGCGATGTTCATCTGTCCGAGGGGACGTGGAGCGTGGTTGATACGCCGGGCATGGTCCGACGGGGCCAGACGGACACGACCGCGGATATGTGGAGTCAGAAACGAATTCAAAAAATGATACATCGGGCGGATGTGGTCCTTCATGTGATCGATGCGACGAAAGAAATCTCACGGGTGGACAAGCAGATTTCTGAACGGACACAAGAAGCATTTGTTCCCCATATACCGGTCATCAACAAGTGGGATCTTGTGCCGAAAGACGTCGGACCGGAGGAATACAGCGAGTACCTATACGAAGAGTTGGTGGGCACTCGATACAGTCCGATCTCAATTATTTCGGCCAAAAAGGAGTTCCATCTTTTTGAGACTCTGTTTCTGGCGGTGGATCTGTTTGATCAGGCGCATGAAAGGGTGACCGGAGAAGAGCTCACGGAACGCACGAAGGAACACTTGAGCGAACATCCTCCTCCGGCCCAGGGGAAGGGAACGACCGCGCCGGAGGTTCATCGGGTTGAGCAGGTCGGTATTGCACCCCCTCATCTTCAAATTCATGTTAACGACCGATCCCTGTTTCCCGAAACATATGCTCGATACCTGGACAATGCGTTTCGAAAATGGGTTCCCTTTTCGGAAATTCCGATCCGAATTGATTTTATCGAGTCCACCGAATAGTTCGTTTCCCATGCGCTATCCGTGTGTTCGGGCCGTAACCATTCCGGTGAGATGAATCCGGATGCCTTCTAAATTTTCGAGCTGGTTTCGAGAGGGGGAGTCCGGGAGAACACGATCAGTTCATGGTCTCCCACAGTGGCACGAACGGTCGGACGGGGAGGGGGAAAGGACCGTTCTTGACGTGATGTGGTCCGGTCTAGCCTCCGGATGACAGGTGACGGTGAGAAGGAGTACCTGCCTTATGATCTGGAGTGCTGGTTATCTGAACCAGCCTGGTTTCAGCGTGATTGTGCTGCCGAAAAGGACGATGCCGAGTCCAAATGAAAGCAATCCCGTGCTGATACTGTTGAAGAGGTAATACAGTTGCCATGGTGTGCTGGTAAGGTCGGAGTACGAGCCCAGATGGGGGCTCAGGATGAAGGCGAAAAGCATGAAAACGAGGCTGCAGGTGGCAGCAACATAACCACCGGGAATCACGAGAGAACGGAGGGCAAGAAGACATAACCCGCTCAGGAACAGAATGACGGCAGGAGGCTGAGCGAGTTCCAGAAAAGCAAAGCTATAAATCGGAATACCAAGCAACACGGCGGCAGATGCACCACCCCAGCCCCACCCCGGTCGACGAACTTCCATGAGTGCTGCTGCGGTTCCGAGTACGAGAAAGAGTCCGAAAAGAACGGGTTGAGTGCCAAATCGGAACAGTTCATGTACGAACCCGGGCCGTCCCGTCCGGACTTGAACGTTCAGGCTCTGGATGATCCCACGCTGGTTCAGTGTGCCAAGAAGTTCCGGCAGGTTGGATACCGTGTTCGTCGACATACCTGCTTTTTGTGCTTCCTCAGCAGATAAGGAAAGAGGTTCTCCGGGTGAAGAGATGGTTTGCTCGATGCGAACCGTCCGCTTCTGTCGAAGCCGATCATGGGTTTCTCCGGTGGCATAGCGGGTATCTCCGCCAACCTGTATTTGGTGGATTGTATGACCGGGGTCGATCATTCCTCTCACCAGTGCAGAGGAGTATCCGTTTTGTTCAGCAAATGAAGCGACCCTATCCGTTAATTTTCGAATGGATCCGGTCTGGAAAAGAGCACCTCCGGACCCCTCGTCTCCCAGGGTGCCCGGCTGAATATGGGTGTTGGGATGAAGAAACAGGTAATCAGCGGCAAAGCAAAGAAGGATCGCCGCACCCTTCAGATCGCCTGTCACATAAAGTGAAACAGGGATCTCCTGATTCTCCATGTGTTTCACAACATCCAGGGCATAGTCGATGCGTCCCGAGGAGGATTGGACGTCGATTACAATGTGTTGGGTGCGCTCTCTGTCGACCCGTTTAAGATTTGAGGTCAAGAAATGACGGAGGGACGCGTCAAGTGACCCTCTAGCCTGGAGTTTCAGGATGTGGTCCGATGTCTGAGCGGCACCGCTCGTGTTGGTAAAACCGGTAAAAAAGACAGAGGAAAGGAGGAATCCGAAAAAAGCAACAGAAAACCCCCTGATAAGAGGGAGGAATGGGGCATCAGAGCGGTATCGTTTCGACCGAGGGACAGCACCAGTCAAGATCACTCGACTTGATCAGCCTGATCCTGCTCTGGCTGTTCATCTTCCAATTCGTGTTCGTTGTTCGATTCAACCCGATTCGATTTCTTTTTTACGGTGCGTTTTTCGTGGAACCAGTCTTTCTCTGTGTTTTCTTCGGCTCGTTCTTTTTTCTCTCGCACTCCACGCGGTGCGTGATCGGGAAATTCGACGTATTTGTCGCCCTTCATCTGACGTGTGTATTGATCTTCTTCCTCGCCGTAAAGGTTCAGTTCCGGTTCAGTGTCCACGACGATGTCCTCCTGGACCTCCATCTGGCAGGACAAACGAGCTTCCTGCTCGTGGCCCATACGGTGCAGAAGAGTAATCGGATGGGTTTTTAGATGCATTGATTCGAGAAATCCCATGTCGGCCTGATTTTCCTGTCCTTCCGTGACGTACACGAGACAGGTTCCGCAGAGTCCGTTGCCAAGGCAGTTGAATAATTTGGCAGGTCCCTGGTAAACGGAAATGCCTGCGTCCATGGCGGCCTGCCGGAGGTTTGCTCCCTTTTCTACCTGAATTTCCTTGCCCTCTCGAAGGAATGTGACCGTAGGCATATTGACCACCTGTAAGTCGAGTGAAACCAAATATTTAGTGAAGGAAGATTATAGAACAGGAACCCTCCGAAATTCCAATTCCTTTCTCCGGTCATCTTCCGTTGTTGGATGCAGAATGGCGGGAGGCCAAACAATACTGCAGAAAAGTTTAAGCGCCTGCTCTGGACATGGAGATGGGGCGTTGACGATGGGAACGTTTGAAAAGATGACGGGCATTGGCAGTGATTTGTCCTTAGTAGATCGATAGTATCAGAAAGCCGCACCAGGTCACCATGAGGAAAAGGAGGATCAATTGACGCAACGGAACAGGTTGATTGGGAGTGGACTGGGAAGGGGGGGAGGACGTTGAGATGCGGTTTTCGACGGTTGAGAAGGTGCGATTCATGTTGGATTCATTCGGATAAAAGAAGTTGACCGAGGCGGTCCAGCGTTTTTGACCGTTTGCAGACCGGTACCAGCCGGGGGGAAGACGTTGTTCCTTTCCGTCCGACCTGTCGATCCGATTCTGTGTCAAACCACCCGTCGGACGGAGCCATGTTCGAGTAACCGTTTGTTCATCCAGAAGTTGATGGGTGGGGGATCCGTGATGATTCGGATTGGATTGATGAGTTCGTTTCTGCAGATGCTTCAGCATTCGTTGAATCAATACGGGAAACTCCGGAAGGAGTGGAAAGTTGCTGTCCGAGAGTGCGAATCCGAAGCGCACATATGGTCGTTGCCGGTCGGATCGGCCCAGCAGGGCCAGGCAAAGTGATCCTGAGGTCAGCAGACAGGTTTCCTTTTCCTCCGGTTGCAAGGGAGAGAAATTTTCGATCGTAAGTTCCTGAAAGTCCAGGCCGGTCGTGAGGGGAGAGTCGCTACTTCGGGAGATGGGTTCTGGGTTCGTTTTGCGGTTTTCTTCGTCGGATGCGTTCACAAACGAAATGGTGCCTGGTTCAGGAGGGGTGTTCGATTTTGTCTCGAGTAGCTGTAATGGCTCTTGGTATCGTACTGTCGAGCTCCGGTCTGTGTCAGAGCGTTCTGACACCAGTGTAAAGGAGGGTCCGGCAGACGTGATGGCTGAGCGAACGAAGCGAGAGGAGGGAGATGGTAGTTCGATTCGGACCGGTATGGGTTGTTGCGTTCGTCGGAGGAAGTACGCGCCGTTGTCGGTGGGGAACGGATCGGCTGTATCCAGGACGACCCCCAGACGGTCCGGGGGGTCCGGACCGTACTTTACCGGTATCTGGATGTGTTTTGTTTGTTTCGCCGAGATTGTGGTTTGACGGTTCTGCTTTGTCATGCCGTAAAGCCGGATGGGGAAGGTCCTGGACGAGTCCGAGTAGTTTTGCAAAATCAGGTGCACGGTTCTCGGTCGACCGTTCCAGCGTCGTTTGAGAGAGGCAGACGTAATGGCCACATTTCCGGCCGGTCCTCCAACAGGTATAATCTGAAGGTCGGAGTGTGTTTGAAGTAGGGCGGGTAACTCCGGCAGTTGCTGATCGGTATATAGGTATGGACGAACGGAGGAATCCAGCAACGAGTTCAGGAATCGTTCAAGTCGTGTACCGGATGCCTGGAGGGGAGCGGCTGAGAGTTGGCTAAAGCGTGGTTCGGTAATCGGACCGGTTCCCCGGCCGGCCAGACGAGGCGTGGGAGCCAGCTGGTACACGCGCCAGCGTCTGCCCTTCGGCAGGTGACGAAGGACCTTGTGTAACTGGTTCACGGATCTTTTCAGGAACGTGGATGCCGATGATTCGGTATCGGTCCGAGTCATGCTTGAGCTGTTGTCCACAAGCATGAGCAGTTGTTGCGCATCAGGTGAGGTTCGGATATGAATACCTGCTGCCAGCAGGGTGACGAACAGGACAAACAGGGAGGCAAAGAGCCATTCGAGGAACCGCTTGATCGGTTGGTTCAACAGTTGCGCTTCCGCCGACGTCGTCGATCGCCAGATTTTCAGCGAAGGAAAGACCCTCGACGCTCGTCGGGTGAGGTACATATAAACAAGAGCCAGCGGGATCAGGAAGAGGAGGAACCAGAGGAAGCCGGGATGATGAAAGCCGATAGACATAATTTACCGCAGCATCTGGTGCCTCTGGAGTAACTGGATTACACCCGGGACGAGTTCGGTCGTGGAGGACATGCGCGCATACCCATCCCCATAGCGTAAGCAGAGTGATTGTATGTGATCCAGGTGTTCTTGAAGCGCGGATTGATACGCTTCGAGCGTATGATCGTCTACGTTGAGCTGCAGTGTTTCGCCCGTTTCCTGATCGACAAGTTCCGTAGATCCCTCGAGATCGGGATGAATCTCTTCCGGAGTCATAATTTGTATGGAATAGGACGTAATCCGCAGGGCACGGAGTTTCCGAAGATACGTTCGAATTGATTCGCGATCGTAGAAATCACTCAGGAGGATCGCCGTCGTGTTCCGGTGTGATTGAAACGTATCGAGGACATCGGGGGAGTCGAACGCCGTTTTTGCATCGGCGGTTAATTGTTCCAGTCGATTGAGAAGGGAATAAATACGTTGCTTTCCCCGTGCCTGTCTGAGGAGGAAGGTAGTGTTTGCACCGAGGGAAAGGACGCTGCATGAATCGAATTGAGCGAGCGCGATGTACACGAGTGCGGCGCAGAGCTTCCTCGCAAAACGGTATCGGTTGGGGGAGCCAAAGTCCATGGAGCGCGATCCGTCCAGCAGCACGAGAATGTGGGCATCTTCTTCTGCAGCGAACTCCTTCACAAAGAGTTCACCGTGGCGCGCAAACACCTTCCAGTCAAGATATCGAAGATCGTCTCCCGGCGTGTAGGCTCTGTGGTCGGAAAATTCCACCGTGCCACCGGATTTCAGACTGAAGTGTTCCCCCTTCCTCTCCCCGGCGAGCATCCGATGGATGACCAGGTTCAGAAATTCGAGTTGCTCGAAAAACTTCGGTGAGGAAAGGCGATCGGTCATGCGCTATTGATCGGATTCAATGAATTCCCGGAGGGCTTCCTTCTTGGAATCGGCAAACGGGAAGATCTGTGACAGGCCCAGCAGGTCGAAGACTTCTTTTACATTCTCGGTGGGGGACACGAGCACAATGTTGCCCTGGTTGTCCTGGGCGGTTCCGATCGCGCCGATAAACACGCCGGCCCCGGCACTGGAAATGTATTCGAGGTCATTAAGATCCACCACCAACTTGTACCGGTTTTTATCGAACAACTCCTCGATGGTCTCATCCAGTTTTTCGAAGGTGTGAGCATCAAGGAAACCGGTGAGTTTGATAAAGGTGACGGTATCTTTCAGTTCTTTTTTTTCAATCGTCAGGTCAGCCATGTGTTCATTCCTCCAGTTGAGGGATGTTATCCCTCGCCAATGTATTTGACGAGGCAGATTTCATTTTTATTACCTTCTTTAAAACGATAGCGAACTTCGTCCATGATCTGTCGCATCAGAAATATTCCGAGCCCTTCCTTTTTTCCTTCCTCCACGTGTTCAAGCACATCCGGATCCTCCATCGTGTTCGGATCGAACTGTTGTCCGGAGTCCTCGATAATGATACGTAGTTTATCCCGGGTGGATTTGAGTTCGATGTCGATCCAGCCTTCGTGCCGCTGATCGTAACCATGTTCCATAATGTTGGTGATGGCTTCGTCAACAGCCAGGATGACCTTGTTTTCCTCCTTTTGAGTAAGATTTGTTTTGCGGATGTTAGACGACAGCATGTCACGCACATGACTCAGGTACTGCGTGTCATTTTGTATCCGCAAAATGTGTTCGAACGTGCTCATCTGGGCCCGTGCTGCGAATGCGAACAAGAACGTAAGGAGTTCGACGAAAATTTTACGGAATACGACGTGCAGTTAAAATCGTGATGTCATCATGTTGTTCTGCGTCCTGCTGGTGGTTCTCAATGCGATGAAGGATGCCTTCAGTAAATTCGTCCGAGCTTTTCTGGGCCAGTTTAGCTGCTTGTTTGTAAAACTCTTCTTGACCGAGCTCCTCATCTTCCGGGTTCATGGACTCCACGACCCCATCCGTGTACAGGACAATGCGGTCTCCCCGTTCGATGTCAATGACATTTTCAACGATTGTTCGTTCGAACAGGGGCCCCTCGTCAAACCCGAGGGCGATACCGTTCGGATTGACCGTGCGGATCTGTTTTTCCTTCTGTCGCCAGACCACCATCGGGTTGTGACCGGCGGAGCTAATACGAAGGCGGGATTCCGGAATGTCAAGGATTGCATACATGCAGGTCACGAACATCCCTTCGCGTATATCCTGAGCTAGCATCCGGTTTGTTCGAATGAGCGTTTCCTTCGTACTCAGATTGCGGGAGGCTTCCATGCGAATCATGGCTCGGGTCATGGTCATGACGAGCGATCCTGGTACACCTTTTCCGGAAACGTCGGCAATGACCATGCCCAGATGGTCTTCGTCGATCTGTATGAAATCGTAGTAATCCCCACCTACCTCTTTGCTGGGTCGGTAGAAGGAGCCCAGGTCCCAGTTCGGCAACTCTGGATGCTTGTCGGGGAGCAGTTCACCCTGTACTTCCATGGCAATATTCAGCTCATGTTCCATCGCTTTCGCTTCAAGCTCCCGTTTTTGAGCCTCCTTAAGGCTCTGGGTCATTCGGTTAAATGTGCGCGCAATGACACCGATTTCATCCGAGCTCTTGGGTACTGTTTGATGATCGAGGTCTCCTTTGCTCACCTGGTTGATGTCTTTCAGGAGTGCGTTGATCGGTTTGATAATCTGTCCGGAAAACAACCAGCCGGCCACTCCGCCAAAAACGACGGAGAGCAGAGTAACAAGCAAAAGGGTGTAGGTGAGTTGGCCGGTGGCCTGTGAAATTTCCTTGGCGGAAAGGGCCAGCATGACCTGGTATTTGCGTTCGGAATCGGGCAGGGGTTTTGTGATCTCATAAATCCGCACCGGTGAATTGTTGATTTTCGCTTTGCTGATGTCGATGCTGTAGTCATCCGTTTTTTGAGAACGAATGTTTCCCTGCCGGACGATCTGAAGTTTTTTGGACGGGACCC
The DNA here is from genome assembly GCA_964594615.1 of uncultured Planctomycetia bacterium. Lineage (GTDB taxonomy): Bacteria > Planctomycetota > MHYJ01 > CAYXQY01 > CAYXQY01 > CAYXQY01. The sequence continues at coordinate 10,551 of CAZQNZ010000020.1, read as the reverse complement.
GGTAAATCGTGGGTTCAGGTTCTCCCCGTTCGTCCAGGTATCGAAAATTGATGATTTCAATGGAGGTATTCTCGTCCCGGATCGCCCCGAGAAAGTCTTCACGCGACTCCCCGACAGCGGAAAATCCAAGCTGTTCAAATGTCCGATCAATATTGTTGAATATGTCCTGCTGAATGGCACCGTAGTCATCGGCGACCTTGTCAGCGACCTGCTCGCTTCCGTGTTTTTCAATAAGGGAAAGGATTCGTTGGAAGAAGGTCGCTTGTGTCTTAAATTTTCGTTTGAGCTCCGAGCCGGGTTTGCCGGAAACGCCCCCGTACTGCTTGATGAGGGCAGGGTTTAACTGGGACATCATGCGGACCATGGTTATGCCATTCTTGTCAATCTCTTCGCGAAGGGCATTTTCCGTTTGGTGTCGAACCATGAAATAGATAAATACGGCTGCGAAGATTTGCGCCACCAGAACCAGTAGAATCAGTTTGGTGCGGAGCCCGATGCCACGCTGTTCAAGTTCGTCACTGGTGTAAGAGGATTCTCGATCCTGTGTACTGTCGTGATCTTCGGTGGAGGTTTCGGGACCTTGCTGGTCCTTCAGACGCGTCGTTCGCCGCCGCGGTCCGGTTCTCGACGCATGATCCCCGCTGGTCTGGTCCGCTTCAGAATTTGAATCTCCTCCGGAAGGATGATTTTTGCGTGATTGAGGCCCGCTTGATGGTGCAGATGAATTTGATCCGTCCTGATCAGGCATGGTGGGATTCAGCGTTCGATGTCATTGAAGTTTCACTGGAACGACACGGTCTCGTCCATTTTCTTTTGCTTTATACAGGGCATCATCCGCCTTTGCAATCAATGTTTTGGCATCTTTACTGTTGGAGGGAAATGTGCTTACGCCGGCGCTGACAGTAACCTGATATGATTTCCCGTTGACCGAAATTGTCATTTCTTTCACCTTTTTTCGCAGTCGCTCTGCGATCATTGTTCCATGTTCCTGGTCCGTATCAGGGGCACTCAAGATAAACTCCTCCCCTCCGTATCGGGCCAGAATATCGTCCGGTCTGGTGTTTCTCAGGAGGGTATCCGAGGTGGATTGAAGAATTCTGTCACCGGTTTGGTGCCCGAACTCGTCATTGATCCGTTTAAAATGATCCAGATCCATGATGATGATCGACAGGGGGCGTTCTTCTGGACGATCTGACTGCAACAAGGTGTCGATTTTTTCTTTCAGTCGAAGATCAAAGTGCCCACGGGTGTAAAGGCCGGTGAGGCTGTCGTGTATGCTTTTTTGATAAAGGCCGGCATTGTGAAGAGATATGGCAATCATCCGTCCAAGCAGGGATAAAAATTGTTTGTCGGCTTGCGAGTACGATTCTTCAACGATTTTGGGACCCAGCAGTAAGATCCCATGTAGATCACCGTTATTGGTGTTCATGCGGCGGGTCAAGCCGAGAACCATTTCGACGTTTAGATTCGAAATGTTTTGCAGTTCGGGCACATCGCCCAGTTCAGTGGAGGCGGTTTGAAGGGAAACCGGTTGATCCCGCTGGGAAAGATACGCGGCCAGGGCACTATCGCACGGAATCGTTACATCAATGGCATCATTACGAGCCGGGGAAAGGAGGTCCGTATCCACCCCCTTCCGATGAATTATATAAACATCTTCGACCCCAAAGTGTCCCTGAAAAGTCGACCGAATATAGGAAATAAAATCATCAAGTCCGCTCGAATCAACACTGCGGGCGATAATTTGGTTGGACATTTCCATGACTGTAGTAAAATCATGCTCCTGTTTCCGCAGCTGTTCCTGCAGATCAACGAGTTTTTGTTGCTGATCCTGAAGGAAACGGGCAATTTGCTTCTGTTCCCCCGGGGATACCGAGCCTTTCTGCAGCGTGTTACGAAGATGCTGCAGCTCAGGTTGATCGGGATGATTCTTCTGCTGTTCGACGGACATGAAGAGAATTGGAAATCTATAAGGTAATCCAGATGGCAACAATGCCCAAGCTTGCCATGAATCCGGCCATCAGGTCGTCCAGTACCAACCCCGCATATCGATCCATTTGCTCAATATGATGTATTGGAAACGGCTTCAACATATCAAAAAGACGAAAAAGTACAAAGCCGGCAAACATCCATACAGGTGATTCGATCATGGAAGCAACCCCCATGATGAAAAAGGTCCCGGCAAATTCATCCAGCACGATCTCGGATGGATCAAATTCCTGCCATTCATCCCGGCATGCTCGAAAGCCGATCCACGTGATGAACCCGGTGAGGAAGGCAAGGGCGATGAGGGCCAACGTGACAGTGATCCCGCCAATCTGCGACCGAAATAGATAGAGTGGGAGTGAAAGCACAAATGCAAGCAGAGAGCCAACTGTTCCCGGCATCCCCGGGGTATAGCCCGTGCCAAATCCACGCAGGAGTAGTAAGATGAGGGTCCTGCTCATGCTTATCCGGTATCCAGGTCAAGCTGAGTGGCTTTAACGGAGGCCTGCCAGAAGTACATCACCGCCGATAGCAGTGTCACAATCACCATAAGCCAGACGAGAGTGGAGATGGTGAGGTCGAACCATGAGGTCCGATCGGCCACCAGTCCGTAAATCAGAAGCAAAAAAATGGTCAAAGATTGTACAGCCATCTTTAGTTTTCCCCAGATCATCGCCGGAAAGTCAAAACCGTGTTTTTCCATGGCGGATCGGACCCCCTGGATCAGCAATTCACGACTGACGACAAGAACGACCATCCATTCCCTCAGTACATCCTGCACTCGTTCCCGGGGAAATCCCAGCAGCATGACAAGCATACCGCAAATGAGAACCTTGTCCACAAGCGGGTCCGCCATTCGTCCGAACCAGGATTCACTGCCCCATTTGCGGGCCAGGTATCCGTCGAGGAGATCAGTCAGGAGCGTTACCAAAAACAATACAGCAATCGTACCACCCACGAAAAGGGTCATCCCGTCCGGTACTTCGAGCGGGGATTCATTGACGATGGCCAGAAGGCCAAACAGGATGAACGCCAGGACCAACCGAAGGACGGTGAGAGCGTTCGCCGCAGTCATCAGATGTCACACAAGCAATGTCATGAGTAGTTTTTTGGTATCTCATACAGACCGGCAGCATTTTAGCACCTGCAATTGCGAATATTCAACGCGATCCGATATCATAAGTATGATGGTTTTCACATGCACATCATTGTTCATGGAGAAGTTTAGAAGACAAAATGAAAAAGATCGCATTTCAGGGTGAGCAGGGTGCATTCAGTGAGCAGGCGGTTTTTAAGCATTACGGAAGGGATGTGGAGCCCATTCCCTGCCATGATCTCTCCGACGTGTTCGAGGCCGTGAACAGTCGATCTGTGGACGAGGGCCTTGTGCCTGTGGAGAATGCGCAGGCGGGGACCATAAACAAAACGTATGATCTGCTCCAGGAGTACGAACTCAATATAACGGGCGAGACGTATCTGGAAATCAATCACTGTCTCCTGGCGAATGAAGGAAGCCAGCTCGAAGAAATCAAACGCGTGTACTCGCATCCTCAGGCACTGATGCAGTGTGAGGAGTTTCTTCGAGAGCTGGATGTACAACAGCACCCCACGCAGGACACGGCCGGTGGAGCCCGCCGTGTGAAGGATTCGGGACGCCTGGAAGAAGCTGCGATCGCCAGTTCCATCGCTGCGGAAGAACATGATCTCGTAATTCTTGCGGAGCATATTCAGACACGCAGTAAAAACACCACTCGGTTTCTCTCCATTGGTCTGGAAGCAAGTTCAGTGACGGAGAATTGCAAAACAAGTATCCTTTTCGAAACGCGCGATATACCGGCAGCTCTATACAAGTGTCTGGGCGGCTTTGCGACAAATGGAGTGAATTTGACGAAACTGGAGTCTCGTCCGGAACGAGAAGCCAACTGGAAATACATGTTCTACCTGGATTTTGAGGGGCATCGGGAGGACCCCTCCGTGCAACAGGCCCTGGAGGAACTGGATTACTTCACGGTGTCCTGTGATGTGATCAGTTCGTATCCCAAAGGCGAATCAATATATCGGTGATGGATCAATGGAAATCGGAGCGCATATGTCAATCAGCGGTGGGGTGGAGAACTGTGTAATCAACGGCCATGACGTAGGTTGTGAAGTCGTACAGCTCTTCACCAAGAGCAACCGTCGATGGGCAGCTTCCGACCTCCACGACGAGGATCGGACGGCACTCATAGAGGAACAGGAAAAGACCGGAATACGGGCCGAGATGGTGCACATGGCGTATCTGGTCAATCTGGCGAGCCCAGAGGAAGAGCAGTTCGAAAAATCCTACGACGCGTTCATTCAGGAAATCGAACGTGCGGAGTTTCTGGGTATTCCTTTGATCTGTTTTCATCCGGGGTCGCACACCGGTCAGGGCGAGGATGATGCGCTCGATCAGGTGGCTCAAGCGGTGACGGACGCGCTGGATGAATCAGATACCGAACAGGTTCGAGTGCTCGTTGAAGGGATGGCCGGGCAGGGAACGAGTATCGGGTATCAGTTCGAGCACCTGGCCTTTCTGCGGGAGGAAATTGAGCCGGCGGATCGGATTGGCATCTGTCTCGATACCGCACATCTGCATGCCGCTGGATATTCCCTCGATCCGAAGAATGGCTACGAGGAGACCATGAACGAATTCGACGAGGTTGTGGGAACTGAACACCTTTTCGCGTGGCATCTCAACGACACGGATGAGGAGCTCGGCAGCAATGTGGATCGTCATCAGCATATTGGAGAGGGGCAAATTGGAACGGAAGCGTTTCAGGTCCTCGTTTCCGACACTCGTTTTCAGGACCTCCCCGGTGTGATTGAAACCCCGAAGGAGAACGATTGGGATCAAAAAAACATTTCATTACTGAAAGAGTTGAGGGAGGAAGCATGAGCCATCAAAAGATGGTACTGGGCATGTTTTTTGTAACGTTAGCGGTCGTTGCATGTTCGCCAGGTCAGAGGAGTTCAGATCATTCGGAGGAAACCACCATGGAGCAGGACGATTCGTTTCCGATCAGTAAATCCGAAGAAGAATGGCGTGAGATGCTCAGCGAGGACGAATATTATATTCTTCGTGAGCAGGGCACTGAACCTGCGGGTTCGGGCGATCTGCTGGACGTGAAAGAAAATGGTGTCTACACCTGTGCGGGCTGTGGCCGGGAACTGTTTCACTCGGATGCGAAATTCCATTCCGGTACCGGTTGGCCAAGTTTCTGGGAGCCCATTTCCGGTTCGGCCGTCGAAGAACGGCCCGACCCCGGACTTCTGGGTACCCGTACAGAAATTATCTGTGCACAATGCGGAGGACACCTCGGGCATGTGTTTGAGGATGGTCCGGAACCGACCGGTCTGCGCTACTGTATCAATTCCCTTGCTCTGGATTTTGAGAAACAGGATCAATCAACGAAGTAACGGGAAGATTGTCGAGGGGTTGGTGGATCTTCATGTCAGAACGGATCCAGCTTCCGGGCGGGGGTTCCGCTTGATATTCGGTTTCGGATTGAGAGCAGCAGATCGCCAGGTCTAAATAATCCAGGAACTGGTTACGGTAATTGAAATGACAAAATGATTTCCGTATAAGAAGGTTCGATTTTTTACAGTATCTTTGTTTAACAGGATCGAGATGAAAACTGTGCATAGTGAATCGGCACCGGAAGCGGTAGGTCCGTACAGTCAGGCGATTCGAACGGGGGACACTCTGTATGCCTCCGGACAGATCGGGATCAATCCACAGTCCGGGGAGATGGTGTCCGGTGGGATCAACGAAGAAACCAGGCAGGTCCTTGAAAATTTATCGGCCGTGCTCGATCAGGCCGGTGCATCCCTTCAGGATGTCGTGAAAACAACCGTTTACCTGACGAACCTGGACCATTACGACGAGTTCAACAATGTGTACGAAACGTTTTTTCAAGAACATCAGCCGGCCCGGGCCTGCGTCGAAGTGTGTCATCTGCCAAAAGGGGCACTGGTGGAAGTGGATCTGATCGCCCGATTGGATGGATAGAACCTCTCACGTACAGGAGTTTTTGACATGAGCGCACGATACATTGATGGCAATGCGATCGCCGAGCGGGTACTCGAAGAGGCGGCTGAGGAACGGGCGGCATTGTCGGAGGACCACACGCCAAGACTGACCTCGATCCTGATCGGTGAGAATCCGCCGGCGGAAGCATATATGAAGCAGCAAGAACGGGCAGCCGAGAAGACGGGAATTCAATACGATGCCTCACACCTGCCGGGCGATATTTCTCAGAATGAACTTCTGGGGGAGATTCAGCGGCTGAACCGGGATCAGGAAGTCGACGGCATTTTGTTGCAGGTACCTACCCCCGAGCAGATTGACACCAAAGAAATTCAGCAGCAGATTCGATGGAACAAGGATGTAGAGGGGGTGCATCCGACCAACATGGGAAAGCTCGTCTTTGGCCGGTACCGTATCGCCCCCTGCACAGCGCTGGCGACGCAGCGCGTGTTGAAAGAGGTGGATATGGAAATTGCCGGAAAGGAAGTGACCGTTATCGGACACAGTGAAATCGTGGGAAAGCCCATAGCGCTGATGTTGCTCACGTTTCCCGCTACGACCACCGTCTGTCACGTAGAAACAAAAAACGTGAAAAGGCACACAAAAAATTCGGATATCGTGGTTACAGCCGTCGGTAAGCCCGGCTTCTTGACCGGTGATATGTTGAAAGAGGGTGCCATGGTCATTGATGTGGGGATCAGTGCGGTCATGGAAGAGGATGAGCAGGGCAATCCGATCACGGATGAGCAGGGGGAACCCCAGAAGACCCTGGTAGGAGACCTGGATGTGGATAGTGCCGAATCGAAAGCTAGCTGGATTACCCCGGTACCGGGAGGGGTGGGTCCCATTACGGTGTCCATGCTAATGAAGAACACCGTGCGATGTGCGCAGATGCACGCGGAAGACTCCTCGGAGCTGAATCGGGATCAACCGACCGGGCATGAATAATGTCCCGGGCGAAGAATTGACGACTTGACTTCAACGAAAATTCACATATAATTGTAAAATCCTTTGATTGAATTTATGATGTTGGATAGCAAGCTGGTGTAGCTCAGAGGTAGAGCGCGTCCTTGGTAAGGACGAGGTCACGGGTTCAAGTCCCGTCACCAGCTCCTCCACAATTAGCTGACAATCGGCCTTACACGATCACCATATTGCATTGAACTAACAGGAGAGAAAAATGGCGAAAGATACGTTTGAACGAACCAAAACACATATGAACATCGGTACCATCGGTCACATTGACCATGGGAAAACCACGCTGACCGCTGCAATGACCAAGATTCTGCACAACAAGGGCATGGCGGACGAGATGCCGTTTGAAGACATTGACAAGGCGCCCGAGGAGCAGGAGCGTGGTATCACAATTAATATTTCACACGTGGAGTATGAAACCGAAGAGCGCCACTACGCACACGTCGACTGTCCGGGTCACGCGGACTATGTCAAAAACATGATTACCGGTGCTGCCCAGATGGACGGTACCATCCTGGTGGTGGCCGGGAATGATGGGCCGATGCCTCAGACGCGGGAGCATATGCTACTTGCCCGCCAGGTTGGTGTGCCCACGATGGTGTGCTTCATCAACAAAACGGACATGGTGGATGATCCCGAACTGCTGATTCTTGTTGAAGAAGAAATTCGGGACCTGCTGAATGAATACGACTTCGATGGAGATGACATCCCGATCATTCAGGGTTCAGCTCTGAAGGCATACGAATGTGCCTGTGGTGAAGAGGACTGTGAAGATTGTGGTCCAATTCTTGAGCTGCTCGAAGCATGTGACACACATCTTCCCGAACCGGACCGTGCCACCGGGGAGGACTTTCTCATGGCCGTTGAGGACGTGTACAGCATCAAGGGTCGTGGAACCGTTGGTACCGGTCGGATCGAACGAGGCGAGATCGAAGTGGGTGATGACGCTGAGATCGTTGGTCTCGAAGACGAACCCCGCGACACGGTCGTGACCGGAATTGAGATGTTCCGGAAGACGCTTGAAAAAGGACAGGCCGGTGATAATGTCGGGCTGTTGCTCCGGGGCGTGGAGAAAGAGGACCTGAAACGCGGGCAGGTGATAGCCGATCCGGGAACGATCACACCGCACACCAAGTTCATGGCTCAGGTCTACGCTCTGAAAAAGGATGAAGGTGGCCGTCACACGCCCTTCACATCCGGTTACAGCCCACAGTTCTACATGCGCACCACAGACGTAACTGGTGAGGTGCAACTTCCGGAAGGCACTGAAATGGTGATGCCGGGAGACAGTGTTGAGCTGGAAGTGGAACTGCAGAAGCCGATTGCCATTGAACATGAGCAGCGCTTTGCCATCCGGGAAGGCGGAAAGACCGTCGGTCGCGGTGTTGTCACCGAGATCATCGAGTAACCTCGGAATCCGGTCCGGGAACCTCCTGTTTTAATTGAGGGCGGACCTCTGTATATTATGTAGCATGGACTGCAGGGAAGTGCGGTCAGCGTTTACGTTCGATTCACGCACATCCGCCGATTGACGTCAGTCATTGATTTTCCGGGCCGGGAGATTTTTGCACTAATCGCTGGGGTGTCTGTATGCGAGAAGAAATCTTTCTAGAGTGTACCGAATGTGGGGAGCGATATTATCGCACCTCCAAGAATGTGAACGAGCGCGGGACGCTCGAACTGAAAAAATTCTGCCGGAGCTGTGGCGAGCACACAGTGCACCGGGAGCGTTAACCGTTCTCTGCTCACTGGGTCCGTAGCTCGAATTGGCTAGAGCACCGGACTCCAAATCCGGAGGCTGGGGGTTCGAATCCCCCCGGACCTGTAAAAAATTTGTTGCTGTAATTCGTTTGTTTTGCTAAGATCCAATGCCCCTTCAGCTTCGACTTCGAAAACAGGGACAGGGAATGATTGTCCGTACGGTCACCGGGATTATCCTCGTTGGCCTGCTTGCATTTGGGTGCGCAAGTCTTGCTGACGCGGTGAGTCTTACGTGGTGGCAGGAGGGACAGATCATACCCACTATACCGTTTTTTGAGTTTCAGATTGAAAACGGTGAACTTGTGTCCTTTTTTGTGTTCCTCATCGGCTGTGCGGGCATATATGCACTGGTGATAAACCATCCAGCTGTAGCCGATTTCTTAATCGAAACGGAAACGGAGCTGCGGAAGGTATCATGGCCGGAAGGTGGTGAGTTTTTGAACGCAACAATTGTTGTATTGATAACAATTTTTCTGATTGCTGCGTTTCTCGGCCTGGCTGATATCGTCTTCGTAAAATTAGTGAATTTGGTGATTATGTAACGAGAACATGGTGGACGACATCGAGCAAAAAAAACGAGAGAACCTGAAGGCGGAGCCAGGTGAGGAGGAGCGACAGCAGAGCAAGTGGTACATCCTGCAGGTTCGTGGCGGGCGAGAGGAAAAGATCCAGGAGCAACTTGAACAAAAGTTGCGTTCGGAGGGGCTTCAGGATTACGTCCGTGAGGTGTATTTGCCGAAGGAAAAGATTTCGAAAATCAAAGGCGGTGAGCGGACGGTCCATGAGAAGAAGTTATTCCCCGGGTATTTGATGGTGGACATGGACATGAACGAAGAAGTGCGGCATGCACTGAAGTCCGTTCGCGGTGCCTATCAGTTTCTGGGGGATGAAGAACCACGACAGCTGACTCGTGACGAAGTCGAGCAGATGTTTTCCCATGCGGAAGCGGACGAGAAAGAACCGAAGGTCAAGATTGATTTTGAAGAGGGGGATACCGTTCGGATCACGGAAGGGCCCTTCGAAAACATGGAGGGTCATGTGGAGGAACTGTTGCCCGAAAAGGGACTTGTTCGGCTTACGGTCACGATTTTCGGTCGCGCAACGCCGGTGGAGCTTGAGTACTGGCAGCTGGAAGAAATTTGATCGAAATTGTCTGTGTCTTTGTTCTGAATCGACGTTATCATGGCTGATAAACCTGTACGCTCACGCATAAAACTTGAAATACCCGGTGGTCAGGCGTCACCGGCTCCTCCAGTGGGACCGACGCTTGGTGAACACGGACTGCCAATCGGAGATTTTGTTAACCGGTTCAACTCCAAGACGGAGGATGAGCAGGGGGTTCTGTTTCCGGTTGAGATTACGGTTTACGAAGACAATTCGTTTGATCTCAATATTAAATCTCCTCCGGCCTCGTTTTTGCTCAAAGAGGCAGCCGGCATTGCTCAGGGGTCTCCCCGGCCGGCAACAATTAAAGTTGGTGCCGTGACCCGGGAGCAAACTCGAAGTATCGCGGAACGCAAAATGACCGATCTGAATGCAAATGATCTCGAAAGCGCCACACGGGTGGTCGAGGGGACTGCTCGTTCCATGGGAATTCAGGTCTTTGAGACGGAAGAAGAGGCGGAGGTGTTCCGTGAAGAGGAAGTGGTAACGGATCTGGACGAGCTCGAAGCTGTAACGGAAGACGAGGGTCCTGATGAAGAAGAGGACGAAGAGGAAGGCGCCCTGGCTGAAGAAGAAGAGGTTGAACCGGAATAACATTTCCCTGTTCAGGAACGTAC
>CAZQNZ010000019.1:0-24445 GCA_964594615.1 uncultured Planctomycetia bacterium | reverse complement strand
TCCGTCCGCAAGGGGAAAAGCGCAGGCGATGCAGAGGGAGCATCGTCGAGCATTTTCGACGCCGCGGACGCGTCAAATGCACCGCATTCGAAAGAACGGGAACGTTCATATTATCAGTTAATAGTGGGTGTTTGAAAGGATATTTGAATTTTCGAACGGTCCAATTTCGCGGCGCACCTCGGCGTCACTCGGCGTCGACGATGCGCTTACGGCATCGCCACCTTCTCGTTCCTTGATCTGCTTGGAAATTGAACCGCTGACGGGACAAGGGCTTTTCAACAGCCTCCTAGCTTTTCGTCCCTATCGGCACATACCCAAATGGCATATGTACCGGATTCAGGAAACCCCACCGTTTTCCAACCGGTCGTCCGAAACTCCTCAAGCATGCGATTCTGACCCGTACCCAACCAGATATAGAAAAACGCAATCAGCGCTAAACCAAGGCAGGCAAAGCCAAATAACCTGACCATTTTCTAGACGGTATCCCAATTCCAGATAATCTGTTCCATTCTGGCTCCTTCAGTTGCTCAAAAAGAACCTCGCCTGTGAATAAAACAGATAATTCAGGTCACAGGAGGTTTCTGGCGCTTAACGATGTGAGGCACTCGTCGACAAAACACTTCTGTACGGCAATGCCCCCTCGAAATGCCGTGTTATGCACCAAACATTTGATACTGAGAACGCGATCCCTGTCAGACGAGGTCTTGTAAGGGGCCAATTTACAAACGGACGAAAAAACGCCGTTGACGTTCCAACGATTGGTTGAAGGTGCGAATGAGATGCAGGGGACCCTTCCACCATCGCTTCCCTGAGCATAACGAGTTCCCTGATGCACGTCTACCCTCAATCATTGTCTCCGTCCATTCGCCGGCGAGCCCGTTCTTTTGCGCGATCGAAGACATCACCCGTATCATCGTTCGAATCTTCCTCAGAATGTGCTTCCTTCTCGGAACCCGAGTCGGTTGAAAGGTCAGCTCCTGACGGTTCAGGAGATTGCGAGGGCTGCTTACGTTCACGATCCCGGCCTCCGCTGTGCGAGTCGCTCCGTGAGAAAAAACGAGTGAGTGTGCGAAGCACGGTTCCAGGCGCCCGCCGCAGAACTCGTCCTACGCTTGAGCTATAAAGATGTTCCAGCAGGTAAAGTCGACGGCTGGCGATTTCCACCAGAAAAAGAAGAAGAGCAATTAAGAAAAGGGGTACATGAAGTGACCATCTGACAAGACCGGTACGGCTTGTATCAAACGCTTGCTTCAGATTTATGCGCTTCGTTCCTCCGGAGACCTCGGCCAGCTTACTCAGGAGTTCTGAATCGGTTCCGGACCTCCCATCACCCACACCCGTCGGTCGAAATTCGGGCGAGTATCCCAATCCCACAGGAGGTAGTTCCACGTAACGTTTGTTGCCAAGATTCACCGCTCCGATGTAGATCCCCTTCTTGGTAAGGGGCACAGTGGCACTGAGCTGGTCGGGACCGCTCCATTCCAGAGGAACGTTCTTTCCGCCGGCCCCCGGTGTCGAAAGAAATACATGTGGTTCGGATCCGGTAACGGCACGTTCACGTTCGGGATTCAAGTAGACACGAATTTTCCCGATCGACCCCTCCCGTTCGAACTGTGCGGACACGTCCTTGTCCTGCTCCTTGGCCATCAACCATCGGACCAGAAGAGTATTCAGCTCCGGATAGCGTTCCCAGTCTCGAAACGGTCCGGTGTATTTTCCGTCCACTTCCACCGTGAACGCAGCTGCACGCCCCAGACCATAATTCCATACAGCCAACCCCGGTCGCTTCGTGTCGTTGTCAACAACCCGAATGGGCACGGACGCATCTTTCTTTTTCCGTGTCATGTTAAATCCGCCAACCGGCGGGGGATTTCCGATCTTTTCACCGGTCAACATGGTCAAGTGAGTTGTGGTGACAAGCGGACGCTGTTTTTTGATAAACGTTTTCCGAATACTGCGCGTCACATCCTGAACGAAGATGCGTGGCAGGTCCTTTGCGTTGTTTGTAAAATGGACGGTCCCCTTCCCGGCCTTCGCCACACGCTTCAGAAACGGCGCGTGTCGGTCCCCGGACGTCCCCAGACCCACCACACTCACCGTCACCCCTGCCCGGTTCCATTTTTCCACCTGCTTTCGGACCCCTGAACGCTCCTGGGAGTCCGTGGCATCTGCAAACAGAATGATGTGCTTGGTGGCCCCTTTCCCTCCTGCCAGCTGATTCATGGCTGCCTCCAGACCGGTCCGAACATAAATTCCTCCACCCCCCGGTCGGATGTTCATAATCTGTCTCGTGATCTGCTCGTGATCACCCCGGATCTGCTGGAGAGGCACCGCAACATGCGCGCTCGAGTCCACGCCAATCACCGAGATCTCATTCATCGGATGCAGAACATCTATCGACTCCGCGGCACCCCGGTTGGCAAGGTCCATTTTCATGTCTCCGCCAACCGTCGCAGACATGCTGCCGGACCGATCCAGAACAATGGCCACGGACGACGTCGATCGACGTTTTTCTTCCTTCAGTTTCATGGATACGGGAAGCACTTCCTCCAGCGGAGAGGCAATGTATCCTCCTCGGGCAAAGCTGCGGGTACCACCGGTCATCAACAAGCTTCCACCGAAGTTCTTGACCCAGTTTTTTAACATCACCATGCGATCCCGCCCCAGGCTGCTCCCCGAAACGTTTTCGAGGATGACGCTGCGGAACGGATCGAGATCGGCCGGACTGTGAAACGCGTTTTCCACCGAGCGTTGAACCACCGGTAAACCGGCATCCTTCAGTGAAGAGACGAATCGATCTTCCCGTACGGATGATTGAACAACCAGAACTTTTTTGTTCGATCGAACTCGAACGGCACCGACGTCCCGGTTGTTCTGTGGAATGCGATCCCGTCCGGACGGAGAAATGGACAGGGTGTAAGACTCAATCCCGGACGCCTTCAATACGTCCCGAAACAACCAGCGATTCCGACCGGGCTGCACGGTGCGTTTGCCCCGGTCAAGCAACTTGCTCCCGCGTTTCAACTCATACTTCACCTCCCCGGAGACCGGTGCTTGAATCCACGCGGTAATCTGAAACGGCTCCCCCTGAGGCACGGTGCCCGGAAGCTCCAGGTCAACCACGGAGGTGTCGGATACGTCCGCGTTTCCTTCGTGGCGATAATCTATGGGGATGGAGCGTTCCTTCGCCCACATCCCCAGAGGGAGCGGATCCCGAGTGGTGTAGCGTCCATCCGTGAGTGCCAGTACACGTGTCGGACGGGACGGGTTCTGCAAACTAAAAACCTGTTTGAGTGCGCCGTGAAGATCGGTGGCATGTTTCTCCAGATCCACCTGCTTTTGAGAAGCGGATGTTTGTCCGGCATGCTCCGTTACGCGATAGTTGCCGGCAAATTCGATCACGCCCAGATTTGCACTCGGGGGTTTGACATCTCTCAAACGCTGCATCGTCTCCTCCATGTCCGCCCGCCCCTCGTCCGGGATACTTTCGGATCGGTCCAACAACACCCAGAGATCCACCCCCTCCGCTCCAGAGTGAATGAAAGGAACGGACAGAGCACCGATCAACATCAGCAGAACGATCAGTCGTAACCCCCCTGAAAATCGTCCATTCCAGAGATAACGATACCAAATCATCACGGCCGGTATCGACAGAATGAGTGCTTCCGGATACAGCAGGTTCATAATGAGCCCCCACCGCCTGTGCGATCAGCAACCAACCAGCTCATAACACAGAGCAGAGCAAGTAAAATAATCATACTCAGCTTCAACGGACGGACCTCCGTCCATCGTGATCGCGCCTGGGCCGTCGTCTCCCGCAGATACTTTTCCCCTTCACCCAGATCCAGCAAATTGGACTCCTCCTGATTCAGAAAATTTACACGAAACGGCCATTTCTTTCCCTTATCCCCTTGCGAACGCCGCAAAATATACGTACCGGGCGGTCCGGAAAGATCCTGAACGCGCACCTGCTGACCCGGTTCAAATGATCGGTTTTCGCCGAAAGGAAATTGAAGTGTCCAGGAAGCTTCGGTCGCTGACGCCCCACCTCCTCTCGCCTGCGTGCTCAATTGAACGGCTTCATCCATCCGAAAATTGCTTCGAACCGGACCAGGTAAGTCATTGCGTGCGATGTCAGTTAGGTTGGTCACCAGCATGGGCCAGGCAACACTGTTCTGAATGGTTGAATAATGGGGATCAAAATTCGCGTGGAATTGACGGGACGTTCCGGTTGGACGCCGGTAGAGAAGAGGGGTGTTGCCCGCTGACAGAAAGGCCGTGTGATACGACGGTGCTTGATCTACCCGAACGCCTCCGAAGACCAGCCCACTCAATACGATGTTGCGAACGAGCGGGTGCGTGTGATCCATAAAATACGGTCCGCGAACGAATGATTGCTGCTGTACCTGTTCCTCATCCAGGTTCCTCACCCCCAGATACACGCCACGATACGACGACGGAACGGTACGAGCCGGACCGATCAGAACATCTGCATTCTTTACAAGCTCGCTTTTCGTGGAGTAGTCGAACAGATGAACGTGTTTTACAGAAGACAGTGCCTTCCTTACCAGCTGTCGATTGGAGGCGTTTAACCCGAACATCCCAGCACGTACCCGTTTCTGATACGGTGGACGCAGAACAATGCGGTCATCCAGTGAAAGTGGGTCGTCCACCCCCTGAATGTCCACCGTCAGCACCTTTGAGGCCAAATCGAACTCAGCGGTCGACTGCCAGGAGTCCCCTGCTTTCATCGACACCTGTTTTGTGTTGAGCACACGATCCTCCAGACGAAACCGGACCTGTACGGTACGGTGCCGTTTCGAATAATTCTTCAACTGAACAAAGATCCGTGACTGCCCATCCGAGGTCGAGGTACGATGTGCATTCGTCCATGCGATATTGTTTAGTGGCTCTCCCACCGCATGCCAGTGAAACCGATCAGGCAATGGTCCATCGTACGACGCCGGTGGCCGGTCGGTATAGAAATACAGAATGGATGCCGAACCGGCTAGGTGGTACGCTTGCTGAATCGTTTTTTCGGGATCGAAGGACTGATATCCGGGTTCCAGGTCATTCAACAGGTCCTGCGCCGTCCGTGGATCCATCATATCCGAACCGATCCGATTGGTCGTATGGCCGGTGGTGAGCATTGTGACCCTGGCGCCGGACGACAGGTCCGCCAGCTTGTCCTGCGCCCCGGAAACCGCCTTCTCAAACGACGTTCGACCTCCGGACTGTTCCGCATGCATGGATGCGGAGTGATCGATCAGTATGATGTGATGCTTTTGACGCGTACGAAGCTGTGGTCCGGCAATTAACAGCGAAAGCAAAAAGGCAATCAGCAACTGTAGAAGCAAATTCCAGGAAAACGGAGGACGGTCCAGACGCGATCCACTGGATCGGCTCCGCGAAACCTTCTCCCACAGGAACATCGCCGAAATCTCTTTTCGATCAAACGTCTGTCGAAAAAAGTAGATACCCAGAATAGCGGGTATGGAAAAGAGTGAAAGTAGCCCCCAGGGGTTGGTAAACAGAATCGGACCGAGTTGCATCCGTTTGATCTCCAGACAAACTTATTGGTTACTTGCCATGAGGATTTCTGCAGGTACCAGCCGGTTTCGAATCTGATCCATCAGGGGCTCACCCGTTATCAACCGGGCATACCGTCCCTTCAATAGCTGTACCGCTTCCTCGAACGCATTACATAGATCGGTCAAGACCTGCCTGTACCGATCAATCGCATCCTCCGACACGAGGCAGTCCATTTCCTCCCCGGTTTCCACGTCCACCAAACGCGTCCCCCCCATCTGTTCTGGGTCCTGCTCCTGTGGAGCAAGTGTCTGAATCAAATTCAGTGACGACGTATTCCGTGCGAGATCCATCAAAAACGAGGAGGGTTCCACCGGAAACAGTCCATCTGTAATCAGGAATCGTACAGCTCCCGAGTGCAACCGTGAACGAAACTGTTCTCGTTGGTCCGGAAGTGGTTTTCGTCCACTGAACGTGCAGGACCGCAAGCGTTCCTCCCAATCCTGTTCGATGACGTGGCACGTGGATCCGATAAACAACACACGTGCTCCGGCATTCCGCTTGGCTCCTAGTCGAGCGATGAGTGTCACCAGATCACACACAAACTGTTTTTTTTCTTCTGTAATTGCCATGGATCGACTTCCGTCCAGCACGACTTCGATTGAGGGTGATACTTCGTCTCGGTACTGCTTGATGATATAATCTTCCGTCCGTGCGTACGCCTTCCAGTCAATCCGTCGCACATCGTCCCCCGGCCGATAGGCACGGTGATCCATGTATTCCAGCGAACTCCCGGTGTCCCCTCCACTCACGTCTCCGTACCCGCCACGCTCCGGGGTGTCCGGAAGCTTTAGATCAAATAACTCGACGGCTCGCTCAAACTCACCTCTCATCTTCAGATCTCCTGCAGGGACGACTCCCGAAGAATGTTTCGTCCGGTAACGAACGTGGAAAAAAACAAGACCATCCCGATCCCCACAATGATGAGGAAATAAGGCAACCACTGTTTGTTTTCCTGAACATGTTTGAACATAAAAAGTGGATGAAACATCGTTACCGCATTCAGCACGCCGCTCTGAGTCATGAATACGGAATAACCAAGGACCAAGATCGGAATGATCATCACCGCAGCGATTCCGACCAACACGATCCCGCGGATGGTCCGAAGCTTGATCTGGGGCCAGAACGAGCGCAACCACTTCCCCAGATAATGTGCGCACCCGACGTACATCAACATGTAACCGGAGATAATGAACTGGGATTGGTATAACAATTTTGCCCGGCTAACCTTGCCAGTAGAAAAGGGTTGATCCATCCAGTACGCAACGGCCCCGAGACCAACGATGTAAAAACAGCAGAGTATTGTAAAATGATAACCCCACACCCCTCCGGGAAGGGTGACTCGCGAAAGGTACGGGATATACATGTACCATTCATTCGACTCGGCCACGGTTCGAGGAATCCGGTCCTTTTCAGTTGCCCATACCAGGCCCAGGATGGCGAGCAGTGGCCACAGAAAATAGGAAACGGGTCCATACATCTCAGACACATTCGCTGAGCTGAACCAGCTACGAATAAACGGAATACTCAGGACCACCACCATGAGTATTAGAAAAGCGAACCGGACCGGCCAGGTACGATTCTTTGTGGACTTCATGGCCATCGCGAGCGAGGCCTGATGGAACAGAAACACCAGACCCCCCCACACCGCCAGTGCCATCGCAGTGCCCCCGAATATCGATCCCCACGCCGTATATCCCCTGAAAATGCTGGCGCTGACAAAACCAGACAGAGACAACCCCAGTAACAGGGACAACCCGACCACAAACAACATGCTCAGGACCTTCGAGAACCCGGACCGAACCAGCATCGAAAAGAACAGGTAAACCGTTACCAGCAGGGTCGAGAGAAAAACGGTAGCAATCAGCGGGATAACAATCGATAAAATGGAAATCCCACGGAGCAGGTAGGAAAACGCGAAGAATGGAATCATTGCGGTGAGGAAAAGCAAGAGCTTGACCACAGCCGCGTAGATTTTTCCGCGTATGATCTGTCCAGTGGTCAGCCCCGTCACCTGAACGAGTTCCAGACAGTCCTGCTCCACCTCCAGTAGCTGAGAAAGAAACGCCGTCATCGGTATACCCAGAAGGGCCACGATGTAAAACGGAGTAAAAAGAATCAGAAATGCCGTCGACCCCACCCTCTCCGCGCCGCTCATCGAACCGCCCTGTACCTTCTCCGCCAGCAGGAAGAGGGCGATGATAAAGAAACAGATGAAAAGAATGGTCATGAAAATGTACACGTAGATACGACTTCGCACCGCCTGCCGCAGCTCTTTCATCAGCAGGGGGTTCTCAAATCGACGATACGTCGATCGGATCCAGTCAAATAACGAGCTGACCACTACTGAAGTTCCCCTTCCGTAACTTCCATGAAAATGTCTTCGAGATTCTGTTCTTCATAGGTGACCTCCACGGGACGGAGTCCATTCGACAGCATCTGTTCAATAAAGTCCGGCACGTCTTCCTCTTCACCGGTAAACTTCACGCGAATCTCCGGTGGATCGGCGTATACGTCGTCCACCATCGGCAGCACGGCAAGCGTCTCAAGTTGCGAATCCTGTGAGCCCACAAACCGTAGTGCCAGTTCCTGCTCGGGCTGAATTTCATCGAGTGCCTCCTCCACTGTTCCGGTCACCACAATTTCCCCTTGTTCGATGATCGCAAGCGAATCACAAATTTCTGACAGATCAGTCAGAATGTGTGAACTGATGAGGATCGTTTTGTCCTGACTGGCCAGTTCCCGAATCAGTTCACGAATTTCTACTCGCGCCCGGGGATCGAGATTGGCCGCGGGTTCGTCCAGAAGGAGAACGTCGGGGTTGTTAATCAGTGTGCGTGCGAGACATAACCGCTGTTTCATGCCCGCCGACAGTTCATTGACCTGCCGCTTCTTCATGCCCCGCACTTCTGTGAAATCCATGATGTAATCAATCCGGCGTCGGAGCTCGTCCCCACGCAACCCGTACGACCGTCCAAAAAACTCCAGGTAATCTTCGATGCGCAGTTTTTTGTACACACCGTATTTGTCGGGCAAATATCCGATGACTCGCTGTACCTCGTCCGGTTCGTGAATGATGGAATGGGACTGAATATATCCATCTCCCCCATCCGGGGATTCCAGGGTGGCAAGCATCCGGAGTGTTGTGGTTTTCCCCGCCCCATTCGGGCCGATAAACCCAAAAATTTGCCCTTCCTCAACGGAAAAGTTCGCCTGATCCACCGCTGTCAGATCTCCGTATGCCTTGTTCAGATCCTGAACCTCAATCACTTTTCCTCCTCGTCTGTCTCAGCGTTCCAGTGAGTACCCTGGATCAAATACGTACTTTCATGTTCCTGCATCGATGTCACCCCCATCGAACCAAACTGATTCTGGTCCGTAAGCCCCATGTATCGCGTCACTCGCACCCGTTCCGGAGGAGAACGAAAGGCTGGAGCAAATTCAAACGAAACGTCGCGTGCTCCCGCCTCCTCCAGCATGTACTGTTTCCATTGTTCAAAAAAGTTCAGGTCGGATTTAGTTTCCCTGGACTCAATCAATTTATATTTCGCGGATTCGCCGGTACTCAATGTCTTCCGTCGGTTCTCCACGGGCGCATAGTACCGATTCTTTTGATCAACAAGTAGCAGGTGATGAATGGGAAATCCCAGGGTGTTCGTCACATCGAGCTGATCGCTGCCTTTGCGCTCAACAACGAGTCGCCCGCGAAAGGGCTTACTATCGCGCTCGTCCAGAAACACCGGTGTACGAGATTGTACGGGTGAACCGCTTAGCATCTGCTTTTTTCCACGATTCGTGTACTTTACCTCAGCTTCACCGCTGTCCGCTGTGGATCGAGCTCGGTGGTCACTGGATTTGACATAGATCTCATCACGAGAATTTGTCTTTCGACCCAAATACGACACGGACGCGTCGTTAGGGAACGAAAGCTGTCCGGGAGAAATCGCCATGTGCAGCATGTACCGGTTGACAAATGCAGCGCTCTTCACACGCTGATCGATTCGAACAATACCCTGTGCCCGGACATCATTTCCCAGACCATGTTTGAAGATGTCCCAGGCAAAAATGAGTCCGGTCGTCAGTATGGCAAGCAACGGAATGGTCACAAGCATTCTGGCTTCCTGTCCGTTTCGCTTGAGATACCAGTAATTCACCGGACCGATCAAAATCGTGAATCCGAGGAGAATCAATAACCCGATCACAATTGGTACCTCAAGAAGTTCCTGAATGACCAGTGAATTTGGAACAATCGGATCCGTAAACCCATCGTTTCCTTGCCCCCAACCAAACCGCTCCGGCCAGGTGCTCAAATCGACGCTGTCCGTTTGCTGAGCACCCTTATGCAACGAAATGACGCCAAACAGATGCTCCGAAAGCATGACATTGTCTCCGGAACGCTCGCTTTCGTCAAGAACAGGAAGATGAGCGGGTTGTTCCTGCTTCAGCCGGTTCAGTGGACTGTGCAATAACATCAGATGCCCTCCGTTCGCCACCCAGCGAAGCAACGCCTGGCGAGCGCTTCTATTCAACTGATGGACCGTTTCATACGCCATCGAAACCCGGTCAAAGGCAGTATACCCTTTCCAATCCCTCCAGGTCCCTTCCGGGCTGATCGTGATCTTGTGTGCTTTGTCCCCCACGCCAGGCTGCTCTTGTTCAGGAGGGGAAATGTAAAGTATCGTTGGTGTAGTTTGGCGAACATTGGCACTCCAGGATAACGATCCCACATGAATACGTCGATCCGTGTCTCGCCGACGCGCATAGAGGTCGATCTCTTCACTGACGCCCCATACCGGGTGATAAATGGTAAACTGGTATGGTCGATTCCCTTTCAGTCGAACCGTTCTTGAGGTCGTCTGTCTGCGACCACGGCCGGTGTATCCACTGGATGTGTTTACTTCCACCGTGAGTGGAGTCTTTCGCGGCGTAATGGTGACTTCAATTGGAATATACCCACCACGGACCGGCACCTCGGCATGCGTGCTACTCATGGACACGTTTCCCCACCGGGCACTTTCGGAGTAGGTGACGTTTGAACGTCCGGACTGTCCGTGGACCGTCGAATGACAGGTAAATCCCATCACCGTAATGAGGACCAGCATACAGAACAAAGAAATGCAGTCCCGGTAGGCTGGAACACCCATCACGTCTGTGCTCCGATCGAAATCGTGTCGGGGAGGTCTTCGCTCAGTGTTTCGGTTCGTTCGAGAATCAACTCAATCAGTTCCGCCGTCGTTACGTCGTCCAGGTTCGCCGAATAATCCAGAATCATTCGATGGTTCATGGCGGGAACGGCAACGGCCTGAATGTCAGAAAACCCAACGGAGGGACGTTCGTTGATCAGAGCGTGCGCCCGCGCGGCCTGACTGATGGCCAGTCCAGCCCGTGGACTCGCTCCATGTTGAACGTACTCGTCCACCTCCGGCAGATCATCACTGTACCCGGGGTGGGTGGCACTGACGATGCGGGAAATATAACGGGCGGCCGGACGAGAGAGGTGGATTTTTGGCACCATCTCCAGCAGGTCGTCCACCTCTTCCCTCGAGCACGCCGGGGTCAGTTCGGGGGGATCCCCTTCGGGTCGATCCACAAGAATTTTTTCGAGGGTTTTATCGGACACCCCCTCCACCACGAGACGAAAATGAAAACGGTCCAGCTGGGCTTCCGGCAACGGATACGTCCCCTCCATCTCGATCGGATTCTGGGTGGCGAGCACGAAAAACGGATCCGGCAGTGTGTACTGTTCGCCGAGCACGGTAACGGTTCGTTCCTCCATGGCCTCAAGTAAGGCCGACTGCGTCTTGGGTGACGCCCGATTAATTTCGTCCGCCAGGACAATGTTCGAGAACACCGGTCCTTTATGAAACGTAAAGGACTTGCCATCGCCCGTTTCCTTCACAATGTTGCTGCCCGTAATATCCGTTGGCAGAAGGTCCGGTGTAAACTGAATGCGGTCAAACTGCAGGTCCAGCACCTGGGACAGGGAACGTACAAGCTGAGTTTTTCCGAGGCCGGGCAATCCTTCAAGCAGTACATGTCCGCGACTCAGCAAACAGACCAGCACTTGCTTCAGCAGCTCGGGCTTTCCATAGATGACCCGTTCCAGCTCCGAAAGGACAGTATCAGACAGCGAAGCATACGGTTCGAGTTCATCCGGGGTTGGAAGCTCCTGCTCACGCTCTTCGGGGGCCATCGGTCAGTCCGTTTCCTCCGTTTCTGGAGAGAAATATGAACGGACGGAATCACGATATGGTGGGGGCACACTGCTTCTTCGTGATTCCAGAGGATTCTCCACCGTCGCCCCACCACCGGACGATGCGGAGGCCTCTCCCGGTTTCTGATTGACCCCATCCTGCATCCGCTCGGCCACTTTTTGAACTCCTTCAGCGTTCACAATCGGGGCGTCCACCCTCTTTGTCGAAAAGTCGTTTTCGTCCGTATTCGTCTTATTTCCCCCGGTCATCGGTGCAGTACCCGCATCGGCCCCCGGTTTCCCCGAGGGAGTCCCCGCTTGACTCTTCTTACCTTTCACTGCTGATTTCTTCTCACTGGACGACGCCGATCGTTTTGTTTTCCCATTCCCCCGGGCGATTGTAGATTTTCGCCCACTGCCTTTCCTGTTTGACTGACAGCGACCGCCGCGGCAGACGCCTTTCTTGTGCATACGGCGATGTTTTTCTTCGAGTTTGCGGCGTAATTTCTTCAGGGCTTTCCGATTCGAAACCAGTTTTTTCCAGTTCCGCTTCTTGCGCTTCCCGGTATCATCTCCCGTTGAAGTTTTACGTGATTTGTCAACTTGCCGATCCTCGTAGGGGGAATCCTGCTGCTGAGATTCCGGCGATGAGGAGGGGGAAATCATATCTCTACGTGACAGACGAGCCAGGGACCGAGAGAGTTCTTCTTTGAGTTGCCCCTCAAGATTTCTACCCTCCTTTTCCTGGTTCGCATTACCCATCGATTCGGAACCCGTTGTCGAAGATCGGGACGAAGTATCTTCCGATTGCTCACCGGCCTGGTTGCGCTTCATTTCCTCCGACAAACTCCGGCTGAGGTTTCGCGCTCGGCTTAATGTGTCTGACCTCTCGGTCATTTCCTTATCAAGTTCGTGATCCACACGGTCCATCACGGACCAGGGATTGTCCCCTGACAGGTTCTTTTTGGATAGCTCCTCCTGCAAGTTGTCGAGCTTCTTCTCCATCCGTTTTGCTTTTTCATCCGTTACCAGATCTTCATCCTCAACCTTTTCCAATTTATCGCGGAGTTCCTCCACACGTTCCTGTAAGTACGAACCCGACGCATTCGCTTTTTGATTCGATAACCCGGAGAGTGGGACGAACCAGACCAGCAGAAGAAACGCAATGGCAGGCAGAATGGACCTTGTGAGCACTCCCCAGCGGAATCCGGGCATGGGAACACCATCTGCAATCCGCTGTTTGACCATTGATACCCACTCGTCGTTCTCGGTCCCTGTTTCTTCCAGCGAGACAAGAAGGTTGTCCGAATCCGTGAGATAATCAAGCACCGCCGTGAGATGTACGTCGGCGGCCTGTTGATATCCGCGGTATACCCCCACTCCGACTGCGGCAAAAACAAATGCGCTTCCGCTCCACAGCCATCCTGCGTGGGTAAAAGAAGCAAAACGAACGAGGAACACCATGAGCCCCCAGCACAGCAACCCGCCAGGCACCCAGAACGACAATTCCCGCAAGATGTACCCCGTGTAAATACGACGGGCCAGACGCTTTTTGTCACTTGACCATTGGGGATTTGACATTGTACCTGTGTCATATATTTATATTTACTCTTAAACTTACTTTAAATCACACTTCAGAGATTTCAAAGGTGAACCATTCTGTTTCGAATAAGTCCATAGCGAAATGAACACCCACCCTTTTCTCCAAGCGTCAGAGCTCTTATCCTGAGATGCAACCATGGGAAACAGGGAAGTCGCCATTTGCACCGGTTCCATACAGCTTGATCGCATCCTCGGCGGGTCGGGCATGCCGGAAGGGACCATGGTTGAACTGTTTGGTGATCAGGGCACGGGAAAAACCACGCTCGCGCTGGAACTCATTCATTCCGTCCAGAATCGGGATGAGCAAGCGGCCTTCATGGATGTGGAACATAGCCTTGACATCGATTATGCCCGGCGGGTCGGCATCCAGCCGGACGACTTGTTGTTCAGCCAGCCGAAAACCGGGGAACAAGCCCTGGATATCTGCCAAAAACTGGTTCAGTCGAACGCGGTACGTCTGGTGGTCGTGGATTCTGCGGCGGCACTCGTTCCCGGAGACGAACTGGAGGAGGGGTTTGACAAAGGAACGGGAGGGGCTCAATCCAGTATGCTTTCCGGCGCATTGCGGAAACTGTCTCCCCGCCTGGAAGAGTCGCGAACAATACTGATCTTCACCAACCAGGTGCGAAGCCGTCCGGACCGAAGCGTCGGACCGGACGAAACGACCCCGGGGGGCAATGCTCTGAAATTCTACGCCGATGTCCGGATCAAGCTGGATCTGATCGATCAAATCAAACGAAGTAACTCGGTGATCGGCCGGCGTATTGAAGCGAACGTGAAGAAAAACCGCAACGCCCCACCGGATCGATCCATCGAGCTGGACCTCCTGTTTGATCGGGGCATCTGTCCGTACGCTGATCTCCTGGACGAAGGATGCAGGCAGGGACTCATTGATCAAACCCCGGACGGCTTCATGTATGGGCAGAACGCCCTTGGACGTGATCGAGACACGGCTCGAGAACGACTTCGTCAGAACCCCGATCTCTGTGACAGAATTCGCAGCGAGCTTGAGGAATCGGACCGTCAGCACCGCCATTGATCGGCAACCGATGGCTCAACGAGGCACCGACGTCAGTCCAGTTTCTCCAGTCCCGCCGGCTCCTGCCAGTGTTCCCGGATTTCCTCCACAATCAACGGGCACGCCCGCTGAAACTTCTCGATTAACGGTTGCAGCCGGTTGGCGGAGAGATCGGCCAGTTGCCCGAGCTTCTCCTCTTTGATCGCTCCTTCCGCGTCATTGACGATCCGCCGCAGATCATGCGCCAGCTCATTTACCGGCGTCTCATCGAGTGAGACCTGATTCAGGTCAATTTCCGATACCAGCACGATGTAATTGATCGTATCGATGTATTCCTGAAGGTGTGATAGCACGGATTGCAGGTACTTAAATCCTTCCTCCAGTTCTTCGTTCCCGAGCAGGTTCGTCGCTTCTTCCGCGTGCTCAAGCAGATCGTCGAACTGCGAACGGAGCTCGGTCAGTGTTTCCTCACAGTGTTCGTAGGGTGCAACAAGCTTGACATCGAGGGTTTCAAACTCCTTTGCGGACTCATCTCCCACCTGTTCCTCCCATTCCGGCCAGGCCTCCTGCCCGTCCAGTTCGAACGAACTGACCCGGTAGCCATGATCCTGCAACCGGTCATCAAGTCCCTGAATCACCTCGGACAGGGTGTCTTCCTCATCGACATCCGTTATCCTCTGAGAACCTTCAAGCGTAATTTCCATGATTCGTAACATCGAAAGCAAGAAAGTGGACGGATTGGCACCGTGTGGATCGGTCGGACACCCGCATGCGAGAAGGAATCCGTTGAACGACCACCGTTCACTACAGACGGTTCGAAAGTCGCTGTACGTCCCTTCGGAACTGTGATTTCGGGTACTTGTTCAGGAGCGTGTTAATGGCACGTCGGGCTTCCATGGTATATTTTTCAATGCGCTGCTGCTGTGTCACGTTCTCCTTCAGTTCAACAAAACAGCGAGCAACCCAGTACAGGGAACGTTCTTGCTCAAGGCTCTGGTCACCGTTTGCACGAAACCAGACCACCCCTTTCATGAAATGAAGCAGTGCATCTTTCAGCACCTGAACGTTTTTGTCACGTACTGATTCATCCTGAGCATTGGGCGTATAATTTTGATGGTAATATGCTTGACCGATTCCATTGTGAGCCGCCGTCAGGATGCGATCCCGAATCCGTTCAGGGATGGTCTGTTTTTGATTGATAAAATCGCGGTACGTCGACGCGGCTTCATCATATCGTTCAAGCCTCAGCTGGTTTTCCGCAACGAACCGTTTTGCTTTGATCTTCTGCATGGATGTTTGAGCGTTCTGCAAGGCCTTCTTGCTACTGTTGAGAGCGTTCTGATACTTTTCCTGGTCCATAAAAAGCTCTGTTTTCAACAGGGCTCCGATAACCACTCCCCGATCACGCGGATTTTTCTGGATCAACTGATCGGCCGCGGACAATGCTTCTTCGGTCTGCTGAAGTTTCCGATGAATGTCAAACTTCCGCTGAATTGCATCGAAAAATCCCCGGTTGTCCGGATACCGATCCATTGCCGTATCAAGTGCGTCCAGCGCCGTCTGGTATCCTTCATTGTCGGACGCTTGTTGATATCGAATGTCCGCGATCAAATATTGAGCTCTGGGAATAAAAAACGTCCGATTAACCTCCTTCTTTTCAATGATTTCCTGCAGGAGATCAACCGCCCGATCAAGTTCCTCCCCGTTCTGATACAGGTTTCGAGCAGTCTGATAATTGTCCGGCTGCTCCCCAAAACGTATGCCCCGGATTTGATTCCAGGAGGTCTCCTTTTCACCTAAGTAACCATCTCCACGATCCGATTTCGGTTTCCAGACCAGGTTGTTGAGCGGTTCCTCCACTACACGTCCCAGCTTCGGTGACTGTTCCCCTCGAAAAAACACTCGATCCGGTGTCTGGGCCTGAACACTCAGCGACCCTGAGAGAACAATCAGAGCAGCGGTAATGATGAGAAAAGCGGATTTCAGACGCATGTCGACATGTTCGGAATCGATGCCAGGAAAACGTGAGCACCCATGGTACCGAAGTCCGTCCTGAAGATCAATGAAATACTCTTGCATCTCCATTAGGATAAACACAAATTTTATGATATGATCACGTGATCGTCGACATTTATTCCCTTCTTATACCTGCTGTTTGTCGTCCATGAGCTCACAACCAGACCCCTCCATAGGAACCCTCATCCAAGCGGACGGACTCACCATCAACGTGCCCTGCAGCACATCCAACTTCGGCCCGGGCTTCGACTGTCTCGGGGCTGCACTCGATCGGTTTCTCACCGTACACGTTCAATCGGGTCAGGACGGGCTTTCTCTCACATATAGCGGTGAACTCCAGCCGGACGTGCCCCCGGAGAACGACCTGATTGTCAGGAGCTTGCAACAAATCGCGGAACGCACCGATACGTCCATCCCCCCCCTACACATTCAGGTCGAATCCGACATCCCACCAAGCGGAGGTCTGGGCTCCAGTGCCGCAGCCATCGCCGCCGGTGGTGCTCTCGGTCAACTGCTCGCCTCCGGTCGCATTCATCGACAACGACTCTTCGAATTTGGTTATCATGAAGAGGGACACCCGGACAACATTGCTCCTGCCGTTTTTGGAGGCGTAACACTTGCTTACACGGGTGAGGATACCCCTCCGCGCTCGGTTCAGATTGCAACCGAGTTGCCCGACCTCTTCATCGTGAAACCCGATGTGCAGATCAATACGGAAGAAGCACGGGCCATTCTCCCCGAGCAGGTGCCCAGATCCGATGCCGTCTTCAACCTCACCCGCACCGGACTGCTTGTCCATGCGCTGAAGGAGGGGGACGGGGATTTGCTGGATGACGCCATGCAGGACCGCATTCATCAGCCCTATCGCGCGACGCTTCTGCCCGGCGGCAAGGACATCCTCGACGCCGCTCGTCAGGCCGGCGCGCTCGGGGTCTGGATATCGGGGGCCGGACCGTCGATCGGCTGTTTCGTTCGGGAGGGTCAGCGACAACCGGTGAACGCCATAGCGGACGTACTGGAGTCGAACGGTGCATCAACAGAGATTACGGCTGTTGATTTATGTGTGCCCGGTCTGCAAACTTCGGTGCAAGACAAGATGGGCAATGAGAGATGAACCGTGATGACCGCGGTCAGAACGTCCGATGATCGCCCTGCTTCTGGCAGAATGATCCAATGGTCGGCTAGCGGGGGCGGAAACGCGTTGATACCCGGGATTCCATCTCCTGCTGCAATGCGGTTCGGACTCCGTTACTGAGCGGGATTCAGGGGAGGATTCATCGTGCGAAGGCTTGCCGGCAGGTTGGTCTCTCCCATCAGATGGCGATCGATGTTTCGGGCCGCGTCACGTCCTTCCCCGATCGCCCAGACCACGAGTGACTGCCCGCGGTTGGCATCTCCCGCCGCAAACACGTCCTCCTTGGTGGTCATCATGTGTTCGTCCACGGCGAACGTCCCATCCTCCTCCAGCTCAAGTTCCGAATCGTCGAACGGATCGGATTCCGGACCGGTGAACCCGATGGCGATCAGCACAAGGTCCGCCGGAATTTCCACGTTTTTATCCAGAATCTCGTCTTTCTCCACCCGGCGACCCTCGTCGTCATACTCCCACTTGACCTTTTCCGCGCCGAGATGGTCGACGTGACCATCGTTATCCCTGTCAAGAAACGACTTGGTGTGCATCGAAAACTTTTCCTCTCCTCCTTCCTTCTGAGCGTACGTCTTACGGTACACCTGCGGCATCTCCGGCCAGGGATGTTCTTCCTTGGAAAGGTCCTTCTCCTTGGGTGGCTTCTGGTTGATACTGATCTGAATGACCTGTTCGGCTCCCTGCCGATGGGCCGTCGCAACGCAGTCTGCCCCCGTGTCCCCTCCACCGAGGACGATGACGTTATTGTCCTGTGCCAGGATCCGGTCTCGTTTCAGCTCCTTCCCCGCCTGTCGCCGGTTTTCCTGGATCAGATACGGCATGGCAAAATGAATGCCGTCGAGTTCACGGCCCTCGATGTTCAGATCACGGTGTTGCTGTGCCCCAATGGCCAGCAGCACCGCGTCGTGATCTGCTTTCAATTGATCCACCGAACAGTCCACGCCAACATCCACACCGGTTTCGAAGGAAACCCCTTCTTCACGCATCTGGTTCACACGCCGCTCAACCCCTTTCTTCGCATACTTGAAGTCCGGGATTCCGTACACCATTAATCCGCCGATACGGTCGTCCCGCTCATAAACGGTGACGTAATGCCCGGCACGGTTGAGTTGCTGCGCCGCGGCAAGGCCGGCGGGCCCACTTCCGACAACGGCCACGCTCTTGCCCGTCCGTTCATCCGGGGGCGTGGGAGTAATCCAGCCTTCTTCCCACCCTTTGTCCACAATGGCTCGCTCAATGCTCTTGATGGTCACCGGATCGTCGTTGTACGCCAGCACACAGGCATCTTCACAGGGGGCGGGACAGGTGTATCCGGTAAACTCCGGAAAATTATTGGTCGCATGAAGCCGCTTGAGTGCGCGTTTCCAGTCCCCGCGATGGACCAGGTCATTCCAGTCCGGAATAACATTCCCGATGGGACAGCCGCTCATGCAGGTGGCCACGCCGCAATCCATGCACCGCTCCCCCTGATCTTTCAGTTTCTGCTCGTCCCAGTCCGGAGACCAGATCTCATCGTAATCCTCTTTCCGTTCGTCGGGATGACGTTTGCCGATGTCATCCCGCTTGTGCTTCAGATATCCATCCGGATGAAATTCACTCATCGCAAATATCCCTCGAAAAAGATCGACATGATCACTCCGTAATCCAGTTGACCACTATCGCTCGTGGGTGAATGTGATGTGTGACCGGTCAGCCGACAAGAGCACTTGATTCCTCGGCGCCGGGAGGCGGCTCAAGGAGGACGCCTTCATCCTGTTCCTCAACCACCTTCGCATACGCCTGCGGAAGCACCTTCACAAACGAATCCTCGTACGAGGACCAGTGATCCAGTACCTCTTTTGCTTTTTCACTCCCGGTATAGACGTAATGATTTTCCACCATGGTTCTGACCAGCTCGATGTCCCGCGACTCCTCAAAGGGTTTGATGTTCACCATACCGGTGTTGACACGGTCTTCAAACTTCCCGTCCTCGTCCAGCACATAAGCTTCACCACCACTCATCCCGGCGGCGAAGTTCTTGCCCGTTGGGCCAAGAATCACAGCAATTCCCCCGGTCATGTACTCGCATCCATGGTCCCCCACCCCCTCGACGACCGTCTTCACACCGGAATTCCGGACGGCAAACCGTTCACCGGCGATTCCATTGAAGTACGCCTCACCGCTGGTGGCTCCATACAGGGCAACGTTCCCGATGAGAATGTTCTCATCAGCCTCATACGCTGCGTCCCCCGGTGTACGGACGATCAATTTACCACCGGAAAGTCCTTTTCCGATGTAGTCGTTGGATTCCCCGACGAGTGTGAAGGTGATGCCATGACTGAGAAACGCTCCAAAACTGGGACCCGCCGAGCCGTTAAACCGCATAAAGATGGAGTTATCGGGTAAACCATCTTCCCCATGCAGTTTGGATACCTGGTGGCTGAGGATGGTACCCACCGTCCGATCACAGTTCGAAATATCATACTCTTTCTGAACCTGTTCACCGTCCTGCAGCGCAGGCTGAGCGTCCTCGATCAACTGATGATCCATCTTTTCCTCCAGACGATGATTCTGCTCCATCGTTTTCCGGTTGTCATCGTCGGAATCGACGGACTGGAGGACTTCGGACAGGTCCACACGGCGTGCGCGACGATGATCCGTCACATTCGCCTGTTTGAGCTTGTCCACCCGACCGATCATCTCATCCATCGTGCGGAATCCGAGCTCCGCCATGTATTCCCGTGCTTCCCGAGCCATGAACGTCATGTAATTGATCAGGTGGTCCACCTCTCCGGGAAACCGTTCTCGAAGTTCGGGATCCTGTGTGGCAATGCCGACGGAGCAGGTATTGCAGTGACACTTTCGCAGCATAATACAGCCCATGGTAATGAGGCTCGCCGTGCCGAACCCAAATTCCTCGGCCCCGAGCAGAGCAGCCGTCACGATATCACGTCCCGTTTTCATCCCTCCGTCCACGCGCAGACGTACCCGGGAGCGGAGCTTGTTCTCCCGCAGAATTCGGTTCGACTCCGCCAGACCCAGTTCCCACGGCAGACCGGCGGAGGTGATGGACGTTTTCGGCGACGCACCGGTGCCACCGGACCCCCCACTGATCAGAATCGAATCCGCCTTGGCCTTCGCAACACCGGCTGCGATGATGCCCACACCGTCCTCGGATACCAGCTTGACGGAGACTTCCGCGTCCGGATTGGCACATTTTAGATCATGAATCAGCTGGGCCAGGTCCTCGATGGAATAAATATCGTGGTGGGGAGGTGGTGAAATCAGACCGACACCCGGGATTGAATGCCGTACCCGCGCGATGGTCTCACTGACCTTGCCACCGGGCAGGTGTCCACCCTCCCCGGGCTTGGATCCCTGAGCCATCTTAATTTCCAGCTCTTCCGCGTTGGACAGATAGTAACTGGTGACACCGAAGCGGCCGCTGGCCACCTGCTTATTCTTACATTCTTTCGGCGTCCCGAACCGTTCCACCTGTTCTCCCCCTTCTCCCGTGGACGCCTTTCCACCAATTTCGTTCATCGCGATCGCCAGGGTTTCATGCACCTCCTGACTCAGTGACCCGAAGGACATGGAACTGGTAAAGAACCGTTTGAAGATCTCCTCCACCGGTTCCACCTCTTCGAGAGGAATGCGATCCTGTTCGCGAGTGTCGAATTCCAACAGGCCCCGGAGCGTCTGAAGCTGACGGCTCTGGTCGTTAATCAGCTCGGCGAATTCACGATAGACATCGTAATCACCGGACCGTGACGCAAACTGAAGTTTTCCGATGGTGTTGGGGTTCCACTGACGAAACTCTCCGTCACGCCGCCAGTACAGTTCGCCGCCGTGATCCAGTTCCAGCGTGCCGTGCGGCTGCGGTTCAAACGCTTTATCGTGTCGCTCTTCGAGGTCCTCCTCGATTTCCGTCAGTCCGATCCCCTCCGTTCGAGAGGTTGTTCCATAGAAGTATTCCCTGACGAAATCCGAATCCAGACCGACCGCCTCGAAAATTTGAGCGCCTTTGTAACTTTCGAGCGTCGAGATGCCCATCTTGGACATGACTTTCTGAAGGCCATGCTCAATCGCATGGATGTACGTCTCAATGGCCTCCTCGGGCTCCTTTTCGATCAGGTCCTTCTGGATCATCTCCCGGATGCTTTCGAATCCGAGGTACGGGTTGATCGCACCCGCCCCATACCCCACCAGACAGGCAAAGTGATGAACGGTACAGGGCTGACCGGATTCAAGCACCAGACCCGTGTGTGTTCGGAGCCCTTCCCGAATCAGATGATGGTGGACTCCCGCAACAGCGAGCATGCTCGGAATCGGAATGCGGTTCGGCCCCGTATTCCGATCCGATAACACAAGTACTTCAAACCCTTCGACAATGGCGCGAACCGCCTCGTGACGAAGCTCCTCGATCGCCGCAGACAGGTCCATGCTTTTCTCATACGTGATATCCAGTTCATATGCCTGGATCCCGTTGCGATCGTTGTCTTTGATGATCTGCAGTTCCTCATTGGTAAGGATCGGGCTATCCAGCTGGAGCTGACGGCAGTGCTCCGGCGTCTCGTCGATAAGGTTGCCCTTCTTCCCGATATGACTTCCGAGCGACGTGACGATATCCTCCCGGATGTAGTCAATCGGCGGGTTCGACACCTGTGCAAACAGCTGCTTAAAATACGTGAACAGGGTCTTGTTCCGGTTTGAAAGGACCGAAAGCGGTGTGTCATTCCCCATCGCACCGATCGGATCCTTGCCTTCCTGACTCATCGGCTTGATCATCCGGCGGAGGGATTCCTCCGTGTAGCCAAACGTGCGCTGGAACTTCTTGATGTTGTCATGGTCGAACTCCGGAGGGGTCACATCCGAGGCATCCGCTTTCAGATCGGTCAATTTGACCCGTTGCTCGTCCAGCCACTGTTCATACTTGTCGTCCGTCAGGGATGCAAACACTTCCTCATCCGGAATAATCCGCCCCTCGTCCGCGTCAGCGGTAAACATCTGACCCGGTTTCAATCGCCCTTTCTCCTTGACTTCGCTGGGTTCGACCGGAAGGCAACCCGCCTCACTACCCATGATCAGTCGGTCGTCCTCGGTCACGTAATACCGGCACGGTCGCAATCCGTTCCGGTCAAGGATCGCACCGACACGATGACCGTCCGTGTACGCAACAAGCAGCGGTCCATCCCACGGTTCCATGATCGTGGAGTGGTATTCGTACCACTTCCGGCGTTTGTTATCCATCAGGTCATTCTTGCTCCATGCCTCCGGAACAAGCATTCGAAGGGCATGCGTCATGTCACGACCGCTTTCCACCAGGAACTCCAGCACGTTGTCCAGCACGGCCGTGTCACTCTGGCCCTCGTGGGTAATCGGCTTAATCTTGTCAATATTCTCTCCAAAAATGTCGCTCTGAAGGTCGGACTCCCGGGTCTTCATCCAGTTCAAGTTCCCCCTGAGCGTGTTGATCTCCCCGTTATGGATGATGTTTCGGTACGGATGAGCCAGTTCCCAGGCCCCGAGTGTATTCGTTGAAAATCGGGAGTGAACAAATGCAAGGGAAGATTGCACCCGTTCATCCTGCAGGTCCAGGTAATACTGACCGAGCTGCGCATTGGTCAGCATGCCCTTGTACACGATCAGACGGCGATCGAGGGTGCAGATGTAAAAGTCATCGAACCCCTGCTCACTTTCACTATTCACCTGATTTTCAATGCTCTTTCGCAGGATGTACAGATTCGTATCCAGCTGTTCGGGCGGAACCTGCTCTTTCGGTTTGACGAAGAACTGTTTCACATCCGGCTCCGATGCAAGCGCGGTTTCCCCCAGTCCGGAATGATCCGTCGGGACGTTTCGCCACTCCACCACATCAAACCTTTCCCGTTCCGCCACGTCCTCAATCAACTTGACCAGTCGCTCCTGTGCCAGTTGATTCTGCGGGAAAAAGGCCTGTCCCACACCATACGAGTCCGGTTCGTCAATGCCCGGCACCTCTTCCAGGAAAAACTCATGCGGCATCTGAAGAAGGATACCGGCCCCGTCACCGGTATTTTCTTCGGCCCCCCGCGCACCCCGATGATCCATATTCACCAGCATCTCCAGGCCATTCTGAATAAGCTCGTGATCCCGCTCCCCCGTCATGTCCATCAACACACCGACACCGCAGTTGGAGTGTTGATCCATCGCCTGATATCCGTCCTGATTGTCGTCCGCACATCCCATCATGATCACCTGTTGATGTAAAAAGCCTCGTTTCCGCTTGTTTCGCTTAAATTACGAAAAGGTCCCCCTGCGTAACCTCCGAACCGCTAACGGCGAAAGCCGCTGGCAGCGGAGGCATTAAGCCACTACGGATATTACCCTGCGTACGGAGGGTTTAACGGCGGGGGAGGAAGAAGACACGCACCATGAACGGGTCACTGTCAGCCTGCGATTCATCCTTCGAATTTGCTGTTCAAAGCTGTTCATCAGCAACCCGTCCGAGTAATCTGGAAACTGTCTCAGTACATGCTGATCTTCATCAGCTTGTTCTGATCAATTTGAGCCGTACACTATATCAGACCCCTTTCAGGTTGTCAAACAATATCGGGTGATGTAATTTTTGCTAACATGCTGGTCGGTGAATCTCAATGAGCCCCGGCTCAGTACGGAGCCTAGGAGGCTGTTGAAAAACCCTTGTATCGTCAGCGGTTCAATTTCCAAGCAGATCAAGGAACGAGAAGGAGGCGATGCCGTAAGCGCATCGTCGACGCCGAGTGACGCCGAGGTGCGCCGCGAAATTGGACCGTTCGAAAATTCAAATATCCTTTCATACACCCACTATTAACTGATAATATGAACGTTCCCGTTCTTTCGAATGCGGTGCATTTGACACGTCCGCGGCGTCGAAAATGCT
>CAZQNZ010000018.1:0-24683 GCA_964594615.1 uncultured Planctomycetia bacterium | reverse complement strand
ACGGGGCGGTCGATGAGGCGGATGAGCCGGATGAAACGTACACTGGCGGGAAGTACCGAATTCAGATCCGTGAATGGTCGGATCATAATGGGGTGGACGATAACAGGGATGGGGTCAAAGATGATCTGGGTGAGGCTTCACGGAGGGCGACGAGTCAATCCTCCAGCTACAACATTGAAGAAGAAACACAGTCTATTAATCCCACACATCCGTTTTCCGTGGGTGTGGAGGTGCTCGGGGCCGTACCGGATACCACGAATCCGGATAGTAAGCATGCGGGAAAATACCATGCCCCTGTCACAGCTCAAGTTGTCATAAAGAGGAAAGGATCTTCAACAACATATGAGCCGTGGGGCCCTTACGATGATCCCAATGCAGGAAATATTCATAGCCACGGGAATAAGGAGATTAAATGGGCTCCGGATAAGGTCTTTCCCGAAGATGCCAAAATAACATTCAATTTCAAATCATGGGAACGGACCAACTTCAGTTGGACGGTTGAAAACCCGGAAGAAGCAGATTTCACTGAAGAGAATGTAGACTGGGAATACGATGTGCTCCGGGAGGAATCCGGAGATGAAAACCCATCGGACGGGGACACCCCCCCTGAAAACAGCAACCTGGACCCGGCGAGGGACAGCGATCCGGTCCCCGGATACGAGGGAGCGAATCAGCAGGAGGACCCCGCGGAGTTCATGGGCAAGTACATCACCGAGGCGGACGACGGCGAGGGTAGGGAGCTGAAGCTGCCCAGCAACAATGCGATATTCATGGGGGAGCTCACGCATGAAGCCAAGATGAAAGAGAACGACGAGGGCGAGGAGGAGTGTGCGAACTGTCAGAGCGTGAGCGGGGTAGACTTTCAAGATGTTGTGCTCGATGTGGATATCAAGACGTTCACGAACTACACGAAAGTTGGCCACGACGAGGTTGATATGGGCGGGAGAGCAACTCGGCACAAACGGCGTTTCACGCTCGATGTGACGGGAGCCTACGGCGGATATACCACGACCCTGGGGACCGTTGTTACCGCCTCCCCGCAGAGCAAGGCGAAGTACGGACTGTTTGCGACCGGTGACCTGACACTGAAATCAGATGTGCTGGTCGATTCATACAACTCGAACAAGAACCGGTCCTACCTGGATCAGCAGACCGGGGAGCTGGCATCGGTTTCCGGCGCCTCGTATGCGAGAGCGAATGGAAATGCTGGCGCCAATGGGTCTATCACCATGGATCCCGGTTCAACGGTTATGGGTCAGGTGGATTATGGTGATTCTTTGCATGGTCACCCGAACACGTATGTACACAAGGAGGAAGAATCCGAGGAACTGGCGGACAACCGAACGTTTGAATCTCCTGAACCTCCTCAAAAATCTACGATGCCGGCGGGAACGTTGAATGTGAACGGTATCCGGGAAATGGGTGAAGGGAGTTTGGAATTCAAGAGTGTGTCGTTGAAGAAAGATGCCAAACTCACGGTGCCCTCTGAGAAGTTCGTTCATATCACCGGTTCTGTGGAGGCCGGTCCTGATTCGAAACTGGTCGTCAAAGGGCCCAACAAAGTTCGTATTGACGGCGACCTCACGACCCAATCCGGGGTCGAGATTGTGGCCGTCACGGAAGATGGTCCTGTGGAGTTCTATATTGGTGATGAGGTCGATATAGGACCCGGAAGCTCGATATACAGTACCACCGAAACGGGAGAGGAAAGCGGTACGGCCACCATCCGGACGGAAAATTTCCGGTGGTACGTCGGAGATACCCATTCCAATGGTTCCGTCCGTTTACGAACCAGCGGGAAAGATATCGTGACATTCCAGGGGATCCTGTACGGACCCAGCGCCGACATGGTCTTTTTTCCCAATGCCCAGGTGTATGGTACTGTGATTGGAGGCAATGTCACCGTTCGTCCGAATGCCGGTATCCACTACGATGAAGCGCTGGACAAGTTCTGTCAGATCCTCTGGGATGACTGCACGTATAAAGCGAAAGTCGACTCCACCTGGATCAAGTCCACGGCCGGAAGTGTTTCCCGCTGATCATCGGTTTGGATGACGTTTACGTTCCACGATTGATTCATTGGAGGACAACATGAGTGAGAATCGTTCCGATCCATCGGAACCGATATGGGATCTGGAAGACTTTCTGGGGGAGGAGGCAGAAGACCTTCGCAAAGAAATGCAGGACGGGAAGGAAGGGACGTCCTCCACCACACCGGATGGTGATCCGGGGACTGCCGGGTCCACATATGAGATGGCAGATTTGATCGAGGAAGGGGCTTCAGCGGAGAACAACGACCCTTCCTCCTGGGTCCCTGCAGGGCGTCGACTCATCGTCCTCACACTTCTCTTCATCGCGGCAGCATCCGTGTACGTCGTCCGGGTGCAAGAGGGCCAACCGACGAACGTTTATTCACAGGAAACATCGCGGCCGCTTTCAGCATCCGAAGTTCGGTCATGGATTGAACAATGTGACCATCTTGAGGCAACCCTTTCGGAGGCACAAATATCGATTCAGTCCAGCTCACTGCTGGGGTTTTCCACGGAGCTCAGGACGAGGCCCGATCTTGAACGAGCCGTGTCGGATGGACTGTCCGGGATGGAGTTGCAACAGTTCAGGTTCATCACACGGAGCATGGGGAACACAATGAAGGTGATGGGAGCGGAATCAGTGACGGCTGAGGGATCGTCCACCGGTTCACGAATAAATCAGAACAGGCAGTTGCTGCAGGAGCACAGGGAGGAGATCTCCGCTGCCTGGCAGCGTCTCAGGAAACGGAACCGCAACCCGACGCCTGCACAAGAACGGACGGCTTCTCCCGTACCGGTAGATTCAAATCCATCCAGTTCGGGCTCTCCGGAGATCAAATCCTCCCTGGAGAACGGACCGAAATGACCGCGGCTGCAGATTTCTTTCATCTCCACAAGCCCCAGAGCGGGCGATACAATGGGAGCCCCCGGTGCAGCGAGTAAAAACGAGCGCAACCGGGGGTCAAAACGTTCGGCACGAAAGGAATTCCCCCGCCCGGCAGGGGAATTGATCGCTCTGGAACGCTCCACGATTCGTCGACAACAAAAATGAATATTCCCCCGTTATTCGCTTTATTCACCCCCATTGACGGGTCCCCATGCCGGATAGCACGATGATGTACGGTCCGGGGAAGGGAGACAGGCGATTCATTTAGTCCTGGAGTTCGATGTCACGTTTTTCAAGCATGACACGTCCTCTCTCGGTATATTTTTCCGGTGCCAGACGACGCCGGAGGGAGCTGTTTTCGTAGGTGTTTAAAAACTGGAGCTGATTGTACTGATATTCGGAGCAGTTTTCGAATCCGGATTCGAACAGGTCGATGTAGGCAGCGAGGCTATTATTGGTCGGGCCGAATCCCTCCGCATACAGGTATTCCTGTTCCAGTGCGTCGCCAGCCATTACCGCGTCCCGGGGACGATCGCCCGGCTCCCGGCTGATCATCCTCCGGACGAGGTCGGAGAGCACCTGGGGTATCTCCGGACGCACCTCGTGCGGTGCCGGGAATGAGTGGCTGTGAAGCTGTCGAACATACTCCACTTTCTCGGGCGTGTCCATGTCGTTCGGAACCTCAAACAGACGGACGCCCGTCAGCAGTTCGTACGCGACGACCCCGAGCGAAAAGAGGTCCGAGCGTTCGTCGACCTGTTCTTTGCGTAGCTGCTCGGGGGACATGTATTCGGCCTTGCCCACGATAAGGTTGACAGGTTCATCCGTTTCCACCGCTACACCGAAGTCCGTCAGCTTACAGACGCCGTGGCGATTGATCAGGATGTTTCCGGGGGACACGTCGCGATGAATGATACGGTCGTGCGCGTATCCGAGCGCACGGCACATTCGCGAGATAATAAATCCGACGAGCGGCACCGGAAGCAGGAGATTCCGTTGCAGGTGGAACGTATGCAGTTCTTCCAGGTCCATGCCATCGATGTAGTCCATGCAGATGAGAAAAATTTCTTCCTCGACGGGATCATCACCGGTACTGGAGCCCTCCTGCTCTGTCTTGTGTTTGTCCAGGAACTTGTTTAATCGCCGCCGTCGAACGTCGCGAATGGTTTCCCTCACACCGCTTTCAAGCCCTTCGATCTCATTCTTGAATCCGGAAGGAAGCTTGTTCACGGGAATGGATTCAAGGCCATACGTTTTCACAATGTTTTCATGACGAAGTGCGGTGGCGATGTTTGCCTCTTTTTTCAGGTGTTTCAGGTATTGTTCGGAGATGGAGACAACGGTCTTGAGCACAACCTGATCCATGACGCCGCAGGCATTGCGTTCCGCCAGGAAAACAATGCCCATGCCGCCGCGCCCGAGTTCATGCTTGAGCGTATACCGGACGGAGGAGGGGAATGTCACATCCGGTAAGATCGCTGCGTCGTCCTCTTCTTGCATGACGGATATTGAAGCGATTAATCAGTGTCTGAGTGAAGAACATGTGTTATAAACGATTTCAGCCGTGTATGAAACGATATGAGTCAATCAGGCCATGCGTACACATCCGGTTCGAATGAAGGGAAAAGATTTGAATACAATTTTCTGGTGGAATATAATGAACTAATAATTCTTTTCCCGAATACAGATGAAGTTATTGGTTGAATTATTTCCTCGGCCTCTCCATATAGAAAGATCATGGGAGGATGGATCCGGAAAGAAATTGGAGAGGGGACGATCAGAAACTGTTTCTATAGGAGGCTGTTGAAAAACCCTTGCATCATCAGCGGTTCAATTTCCAAGCAGATCAAGGAACGAGAAGGAGGCGATGCCGTAAGCGCATCGTCGACGCCGAGTGACGCCGAGGTGCGCTGCGAAATTGGACCGTTCGAAAATTTAAATATCCATTCAAACACCCACTATTAACTGGTAATATGAACGTTCCCGTTCTTTCGAATGCGGTGCATTTTACACGTCCGCTGCGTCGAAAATGCTCGACGATGCTCCCTCTGCATCGTCTGTGCTTTTCTCCTTGCGGACGGAAAAAATGCATCCGCACTGACGCTACAAGGGTTTTTCAACAGCCTCCTGGGGAGAGTGGTTGAGGTGATGAATTCGGTTCGCCCCATCATGTCTGGAATGAGTTAAACCGGTGATCTGAATGAGTCAACAACGCAAAATTGGAAAAATCCTGGTCGACCAGGGATTTGCGACAAAGAAGCAGATCAAGAAGGTGCTGAAGATTCAGAAAAAAGAGGACCGGGATCGCCAGCTGGGCGAAATTCTCGTGGACGAAGGAGTGATCAATCAGAAGGAACTGACCAAGGCCCTCTCCGAACAGTATGACATGCCGGTGGTGGACCTGACTTCCACGGAGATTCCCGAAGAGATCATTGACACGGTGCCGATCGACGTAGCGCGGGAGTACGGCATCGTCCCGGTTCGCCTTGAGGACGGAACGTTGACCGTGGCCATGAGTGATCCGCTGGACTTCATGACACTCGACAACCTGCGATTCGTCCTCAATCACGACGTGAGATGTGTGTTGACCACGGAGGATCAGCTCCGAAAAGCGCACAAGCATTACTATAACACGGACGGGAGTGACACGGAATTTGATTCGATGGTCGACGAGCTCACGGATCCGGAGGACGAGGACATTGAGATTCGGGGGAATGATGCGGA
Organism: uncultured Planctomycetia bacterium; assembly: GCA_964594615.1. Classification (GTDB taxonomy): domain Bacteria; phylum Planctomycetota; class MHYJ01; order CAYXQY01; family CAYXQY01; genus CAYXQY01. Next base: position 19,043 of record CAZQNZ010000018.1, on the reverse strand, counting down.
TCTGGATGAGATGGCGGAAGAGGCTGAAGGGGAGGAATCACCGGTCATACGACTGGTGACGTTAATTATCTCCGAGGCCGTGAAGACGGGAGCATCGGACATTCACATCGAGCCTATGGAGAATCGGCTGCGGGTGCGATATCGTGTGGACGGCATCTGCCGGGAGGTCGATTCCCCTCCGAAACGATTGCAGGGGTCGATCATTTCACGCCTGAAGATCATGGCGGGCATGGACATCGCGGAAAAGCGAAAGCCCCAGGACGGTCGAATTAAAATTACGATCATGGACAAGGATCTGGACCTGCGCGTGTCGGCTCTGCCGTCCACGCATGGCGAAAGCCTGGTCATGCGTATTCTCGACAAGGATGACGGGCTAAAAAGCCTGGAGGCCCTCGGGTTCCATCCGGCGGATAAGGAGCGCTTCGACAATATTATCTCAAGGCCGAATGGCATTTTTCTCGTCACCGGGCCCACCGGATCGGGAAAAACAACGACACTCTACGCCTCCCTGCAGAAGCTCAACCGCCCGGACGTCAAAATTATCACCGCGGAAAATCCGGTGGAGTACGAACTGGAAGGTATCAATCAATCTCAGGTCAACCATAAGATCGGATTGGACTTTCAGCGGATTCTACGTGCTATCCTGCGGCAATCGCCCAACATTATCCTTGTGGGAGAGATCCGTGACCAGGAGACGGCTGAAATTGCCATCCAGGCTGCTCTGACCGGGCACCTGGTGTTTAGTACGCTTCACACGAACGACGCCCCCTCCGCCCTAACACGGCTGGTTGATATTGGTGTGAAGCCGTTTCTTGTCTCGTCCTCCGTGCAGGCGGTGATGGCGCAGCGGTTGATACGCGTGCTCTGTCCGGCCTGTAAGGAACCGTACGAGCCGGATGAGACGGAACTTCGCGCCGTGGGCCTTTCCCGGGAGGATCTTGAAGGCAAGAAAGTGTACAAAGCGGTCGGATGCGGCGAGTGTGATGGCGATGGGTTCTCCGGTCGGACGGCGGTGTTTGAACTGATGGAGATGAACTCCACGATACGAGAAATGACGTTTAACCAGGAGGACACCCGAAAAATTACGGAACAGGCACGTATGAGTGGTATGACCACGTTGCTCGAAGATGGGGTTCGGAAGGTGCTGGATGGAAAATCAACGTTTCAGGAAGTGCTCCGAGTCGCTCAACGGGAAGACATCGTTTACACCTGATCTGATCGAAGGACCGATCCATGAGTCAAGATATTTATTCACTTCTGAAGCTTGTCTATAACAAGGGGGCGTCCGATCTTCACCTCCCGGTAGGCTCCCCCCCGATTCTTCGTCTGGACGGTCGACTTCGACCGATCTCTTCGCTTGAGGAATTGACTCCGGAAGACACGGAAGCTTATATGAAGGAAATCGCACCGGAGCGTGCACAGGAGGAGCTGGTGGAGTGCGGCTCTGCAGATTTCTCATACGCGTACGAGGACAAAGCACGATTCCGGTGCTCGGTGTTCAAGCAGAAGCAGGACATCGGTCTGGTGCTTCGCATGATACCGAATGACCTCATGACGTTTGATGAAATCGGCCTTCCGCCGGAGCACATCAAAAAACATCTCATGAAGCCACGGGGTCTATTTCTGGTGACCGGTCCCACCGGATCCGGGAAGTCCACCACACTTGCCACCTGTATTGACTACATCAACAGCAATGCGGATCGTCATATCATCACCGTTGAGGATCCGATTGAGTTTTTTCACGAGCACAAGAAATCAATTATCACGCAGCGCCAGGTGGGGGTGGATGTGCCTTCTTTTGCGGAGGCCCTCCGACGCGCACTGCGCATGGATCCGGACATTATGCTGGTCGGCGAGATGCGGGACCAGGAAACCATTGAGGCAGCGGTCACCGCTGCTGAAACCGGCCATCTGGTGCTTGGCACCGTCCATACCACCGGTGCGGCTCGTACCATTAACCGGATTGTGGACTCGTTTCCCAAGGAGCAGCAATCACAGATCCGGGCTCAGCTTTCGGTGGCCCTGGAGTGTATTATTTCCCAGGCACTGATGCCCCGGTCGGACAAGGATGGACGGGTGGCTGCCTTTGAAATCCTGTTCATGAATTCGGCCTGCAGGCACCTGATTCGAGAGAACCAGACACACAAGATTCAATCGCAGATCCAGACCGGTGCAAAAGAGGGAATGCAGCTCCTGGATGACCATCTATTTGAGCTGTTCAGTCAGGATAAGATTGATTACCAGACCATGATGCGGCATGCTCAGGATTCTGCTCAACTTCAGGAAAAGGTGATGGACAGTTCTCAGACAGTGAATCGATAGTTGCGGGACGGGCGTAGAAGCATGGCGATTGCAATTCTGTCCGATATACATGCCAACAAGGAAGCATTTCTGCACGTGCTGGATGATCTGCAGAATGCATCCGTGGATCGAATTGTCTGTCTTGGTGATCTCATCGGATACGGACCGGATCCGTGCGAGACCCTGGATCTTGCCCGTCGGGTGTTTTCCTTCTGCTTGAAGGGAAATCACGAGCATGCCGTTCTTTTTGATGACGTGGAAAAGTTCAGTGAGACGGCGAAGATATCGACCCGCTGGACAAAAGAACGGGTACGGAACAACGAGAAGTCGTCGGACGATAACCCTTCGCGGTGGAGTTATTTAACCGACCTCCGGGAGTGGCGTCACGAGGACCAGCGACTGTTTGTGCACGCAACGCCGGCGGAACCGCTGCGCCAGTATCTCACACCGGAGGATACGGAGAATGCGCAGAAGATGGAGGAGGTGTTTGACCGGGTGACAAACGTCTCGTTCGGAGGGCACACGCACGTGCCGGGCGTGTTTGAGGCGGGGGACGACCGGTTTCTCGAGCCCGATGCGATCAACCGACGATATACGCTAAACGACCAGAAAGCACACGTGAACGTCGGATCCGTGGGTCAACCCCGGGATGGGAATCCGGATGCCTGTTACGTGATCGTCGACGGGGAGGAGATTCATTTCCGGCGTGTGGCATACGACGTCACGAAAACGGCAAACAAGATCTTTGAGCACGATGTTCTTCCGGATACCCTCGGGGAACAGATTCTTCACGGAAAGATGTCCTGAACAACACGGATCGGAGGGATCTGTACGGGGTCAGGATTCGAATGAGGAGAGCGGTTTTACACTCCACTCCGTGTAGAGCACGCCATCCGATGTATGATCCCGGTGTGATTTGACATCCGGTGAAAAGTATCATTAAATACGTGCTCGAAAAATTTTATCGGGTCATCTGAACGTCGCATCCGGCTTCCTCGGATCCGGACCCATCAGGAGGCGGTGTCACATTCCTGGATTGATCCGTTCATGACTGCTACTTTTTTTAATACCCCTTTGCGGATTTTTGAACATGGTACAGCTACACACTGCTAGTATTGGTAGTTATCCCCGAGTCGGGGACCGAAAGGAGGAGCAAAAACTCCGTCGAGCGATTTCTCGCTTCGAACAGGATGAAATCAGTGAGGAAGAGTTGACGGACGTGCAGCACGAAGTGATCCGTGACGTCGTCGCCGAACAGGAAGAAGCCGGCGTCGATCAGGTAACGGACGGGCAGATCCGCTGGTATTGTCCGTTTTCGCACATGGTCCGTAAGATGGATGGCACGGACATCAACGGTCTCGTGCGCTACTTTGATACGAATTTTTACTTCCGTCAACCTCTGATCCACGACGCGCCGGAGCGTTCCGGTTCCATTGTCGGTCCGGAACTGGAGGTGGCAACTGACGCGTCCTCCAAACCGGTTCGCCAGGTGTTGACCGGCCCGTTCACGCTTGCCGAATACTCCATTCCCGCTGACGAAGCGGAGCACCAGCTTTCTCAGCGCGAGCTGATCCTGACGTACGCGGAGGCGCTGGCCGAAGAAATTAACGACCTTCAGGAGCGTGGTGCGGAGACCATCCAATTGAATGAACACGGCCTGCGCGACGCCGAGGGGTCCGACGACGAGCAACTGCTGGTCGAGGCGGTGAATCACATCCGACAGGAAGTCGGTGATAACGTACGGCTGGCGGCGGCTTTCTCCTACGGCAGTCCGACCCGGGCACTACCGCTGCTGGATCAGTTGTCCGTGGACGAGGTGGTTCTGGACGTGGTGTACAATGAAGACGTTCGCGAGGAGATTCCGGGCCACGCGGACGGAGCGGACCTTGTACTTGGTGTGCTCAACGCGCGAAACACAAAACTTGAGTCGCCCGGTGAACTCGCGTCGGAACTGAAACCCCTCGTCGAATCCCTTGATCACGAGGAAATTACACTGTCCCCGAGCACCGGGCTTGAACTGCTTCCGCGTGACCGGGCACAGGATAAATTGTCCGTACTTGTTGACCTTAAAAACGAACTCAATCAACTGCTATGAGCAAACAAAAACTGAACGAACTAGGCATCGATCTTCCGAATTTTCCCACCACGGCCGTCGGGAGCTATCCGAAACCGGATTACCTGAAGGAGGCCCGGACCAAACGCAAGAACGGAGAGATCGCCGAGGAAGAGCTCCGTGAACTCGAGGAAAAGGCCACTCGCTTCTGGATGGACCGGCAGGAAGAGCTCGACATGGACGTGCTGGTGGACGGGGAGATGTACCGCGGGGACATGGTGGCGTATTTTGCCGACCACATGCCCGGATTCGACAAGGGTGGACTGGTACGGTCCTACGGCAACCGGTACTACTATAAGCCGATCATCAAAGACGAGGTGTCCTGGCCGGGACCGATTACGGTGGATCGCTGGAAATTCGCCGATTCACTGACGGACAAGCCGGTCAAAGCGATCCTGACGGGACCCTACACCATCATGGACTGGTCGTTCAACGAGCACTACGCGGATCGGGAAGCCACGGCGCTTGCCCTGGCCGATGTGATTCGCAAGGAAGTGGAAGCGCTGGTCGACGCCGGTGCGAAGATCATCCAGGTCGATGAACCGGCCACGTCGGTCCGACCGGAGGAGATGCCCGTGGTGATCGACGCGCTGAACCGCGTTACCCAGGACCTGGACGCGTATTTCGTCACGCACATCTGCTACGGGGTGTTTGAGCAGATTTATCCGGAGATGCTGAACATGCCGGTGGATAATTTTGACCTCGAACTCTCGAACAGTGACCTCGACCTGGTCGAGAAGTTCAAAGAAGATCCGTTTACCAAGGACATTTCGTTCGGTGTTGTGGATGTACACGATCACCGGATCGAGTCCGAGGACGTCGTGCAGCAGCGGATCAGTGAGGCCAGAAACGTGATTGACGAGGACCAGCTGTGGATCGATCCGGATTGTGGCATGAAAACCCGGACCGAAGAAGAAACGACGGATAAGCTCGAGGTACTGGTGTCCGCCACAAAGAACGAGCGGTAAGCTTCGAGGTTTCATGGGCTCCCCGACAATTACAGGGGGGCCCACACCCATCTGCAGGTGCCCGTCCTTTGTAAATTGTTATTGCAAAATAGCTTGCTGCACACCAGATAGGGGGTGGTCCGGTCGGACGCGTTTTTGAACGTAAGGGGGTATGAGAGCCGCCAGAGCCGTCTCCTTTCAGGAGGCTCGGTCCTCAAGGATTCCGATCACCCCCGGATTCCATTCACTACGTTCATTACATCCGGGGGCTGGACATGAGTCGTCCCCATGGGGACTCCGTTTGATGAAGCCACTTCATAAACGGTGATGCCACGGGAACGAGTCCTCGAAGAGGACGGTTCATGTATAGCCGGGGGATGAAATTCCCCCGGTTCCCGTAGTCTCAGAACATGTGTGAACCTCCCGAAGGGAGGTGGTTCGGGGACGGTCAGGACCTGATCCGTATCTCACTCCGTCCATCCGGCATCATTCCTGCGTTCGACCGGTTTTCCGGTGCGTATCATCCATACAACCTCTCACCGAACCGCCACACCGCATCCATGATCATGAACGCCCCGGAGGGTGGATATTCCCTGTAAAAAAGGCGTTTAGAAATGTGCTCGGTGGAGGGAATGAACAGGTTCTGCTACCGTAATGACGCTCCCGGCTGATCGACTCAGAGGGGTTGTGGTGCGTACACGACCGGGCCTGAAGCCGTAATTTTGCGGTCCATCCCCCGCACGACCGGGTTCGACCACACCGTTGCGTTGCACCGAAGCAAGCGGATCTTCCTGCGGCTGATCCGAGGTGTTCGTACTCCCGTTCTACAGTTCCGTCTCGATCACTTCGGCCATGTGATGGAGAAGTTCTTCGAGATCGTCCATTCGGTGTTCACCCATGTGACCGATGCGGAAGGTTTGCTCGGCAAGGTCGCCGTATCCGTTGGAGATCACGTAGCCGCGCTCGGCAAGCTGTTCATTCAGCCGCTCAATTGAGATGTCTAGCGTGTTGTCGACACAGGTGATGGTGGACGATTCATAACCCTCCTCGGCGAACAGACCAAAGCCCTGTTCCAGGGCCCATTCCCGTGTTCGTTCCGCCATTTCCTCGTGGCGCTGATACCGGTTTTCCGGTCCTTCGTCGTTGAGGATGTTATCCAGTTGAACGTCCAGTCCGAAGACCTGCGGGAGGGAACCCGTCGAGATGAGCTGATTCTTGTCGTTGTAGGATTTGAAGTTTTCGAGGTCGAAATAATACCCCGGGTTCTCGACGTTCAGGCCGCGTTGAAATGCCTTGTCGGACATGGCAAAGACCGTAAGGCCCGGTGGAACGGCGAAACATTTCTGGACGGAGGACACAACGAAGTCCAATCCCCACTCATCCACCTTAATTTCCGTGCCGGCCATCGATGAGACGGCGTCCACCATGTACAGCACGTCCGGATGATTCTCGAGCATTTCACCGATCTCTTTGATCGGATTCATCACGCCCGTCGCCGTTTCGTTGTGGATGACGGTGACCGCATCGTACGATCCGCTCTGAAGTTTTGCGTCTATGCGTTCCGGGAGAAGGGGTTGTCCTTCGTCCACGGTCACACTGTCCGTGGTCTTTCCGCAACGTTCCGTAATGAGTTGCCACCGTTTGGACCATGAGCCACAGATACAGTTCAGCACGGTGTCATCCTCGCGAAGCAGATTCCGGCTCCCCGCTTCCAGCATCCCCGTTCCCGAGCAGGTGGCGAGAAATACGTGCTGATCCGTATGTAGCAGTTTCTTGAGCCGGGTGATCACGCGTTCATGAATTTCCTCGTATTCCTCGCTTCGATGGCCGACGACCGGTCGTGAGAGCGCCTCCCTGATAAATTCAGGAACTTCCGTGGGGCCGGGTATGAATAATGTTTTGTGCGAGTCCATATGATCGTTCCCCTCTGAAACGTTACCTGTTAAAATTTACGATGATCCCACATTTTACTATGCGATCTTAAAAATTTTCAAGAACAGAACGATGAAATCGTTCCGGGGAATGTATCAGTGACTCATCAACCTGATCGTGGGATTCACAGGGACATCAGGGTTGAATGCTTCCACCGTTCGCCGTTTCTTCGTCCGTCTCTTCATCCGCCCGGTGGCCCAGTGCGTTCAGAATCTGTCCCACCAAGTAGAACGAACCGGCCACGACCAGTGGATGGGTCGAATCGGCGTCCTCAATGTGGGTTTGAACCTGATCGACCGGTGAGGCACAGGTTTCGGGATTCAGCTCGGGGTACGCGTCCCGGCACCAGGAGCGAATGCGTTCAGGATCTTCTGATCGGGGGTGGTCATATCCGGTGAACATCATGTGATCAAAGGACGGAGCGAGGATGTCGATCATCTTCCGCCACTTCTTGTCCGAGGCGGTGCCAAAGAGCAGGGTCCGGGGAGTTGAGAAGTCGGTTTCCTCAAGCGCGGACGTCAGGGCCCGGCAGGATAGGGGATTGTGTGCGGCATCCAGTATGACGGGCGGGCGCCGGCGATGGATCTGAAACCGGCCCGGAAGGTATAGCTGACGCGCGGCGGAACCAACGATGCCGGGGTTCCACAACCCCTCCTGTTGATGCACAAACAGACAGGCGGCCTGAACGGCGCCGGCCAGGTTCTCCGCCTGGTGACGGCCGGGAACGGACAGGTGCAGGTCCAGCCGGTCCAAATTCGCAAGCTCCAGCACCACCTTCTGACCGGTGCCCGATCCCCCCTGCGGAATACGGTCCACGATGGAAAAGTCTCGCCCGAGCACATAGGACGGAGCGTTTTGTTCCTCCGCACGGTTCAGGATGACGTCAAGCCCCCGATCTTCCCCGGCCGTTGTCACCACAGGTACGTCCGGCTTGATAATGCCCGCTTTCTCCGCGGCAATTTCCTCGATGCTGTCCCCGAGAAACTTCTCGTGGTCCAGTCCGATGGAGGTAATGACCGTCAGGTCCGGGGTGACCACGTTGGTTGAATCCAGCCGTCCGCCCATGCCGACCTCCAGCAATCCGACGTCGACCTGTTCGTTCTGGAACAGCTCAAAGGCCATCAGCGTGAGCCATTCGAAATACGTCAGTTCATCGCCGGCGTCCGGCAGCGCTTCCGATATCTGGTTTCGTACCTCCTCAAGCAGATCGCAAAACGTGTCCTGTGAGACCGGTTCCCGATTCATCCGAAGCCGTTCTCGCAGTTCAATCAGGTGAGGGGAGACAAATACACCCGGCGTATAACCGGCTCCAAATAAAAACGCTTCCAGCATCAGACAGACGGATCCTTTTCCCTTTGTGCCGGCCACGTGAATCATGGGCACCTCCCGTTCCGGTCGACCGAGCCCGCTGACGGCAGAGGTCATGGCGTCGAGGTCGAACGAAGGAGCCCCCTCGTCCGTTCCCTCACGCTCGATGTCCTGGTGGTTCGAGAGAAATGAAATGGCCTTCTGATAGCGATCCGTCGGCGTGTTCATGGATCCGGTCCGTGGTGGAAATGTGAGCTGACGGCAGGTGGCTGAAGCGTAGCGCTGCCGGGTTCAAGGAGGCGAATTCGGGATCGTTCACAGGAACGATCAGGCACGGGGAATTTTACGAAAGACCGGGAATGGAAACAATTTCCATCGGACGAATGCAGGGAACGGGGCTCCTGCCGGCCGATTCTTGAATCCTGTTCATCCAGCGTTATAATCACACTCAAATGATTTTGGCACCGGCTCGCGGGTCCGGTTGCATTGATATAAACCACGACGAGCGAGCGATTTTGCCGAGTGTTCATCTGAGCTGGAGGCGAGCATGGACGAACGTCAACACTGGTCCTCCCGGACAGCGTTCATTCTGGCTGCCGTCGGAAGTGCGGTTGGGCTGGGAAATGTCTGGCGCTTTCCCTACGTCGCGTACGAGAACGGGGGAGGTGCGTTCTTCATTCCGTATTTCGCCGCCCTGATCTCCGCCGGTATTCCGCTGATGATTCTGGAATACGGTCTCGGGATCCTGTATCAGAAAGGGGCCCCGAGTGCGATGGAGCAGATTTCATCCAGCTTCAAGTGGGTGGGATGGGTCGCCCTGCTGGTCGGCCTGACCATCTCCTTTTATTACGTGCCCGTGATCGGCTGGTCCTGGAAATACCTCGTGGCGTCCCCGGACCTTTCCTGGACCAAACCCACCCGCAACGGCACGGTGTTTCTGATGCCGTACGCGAAGTACGAGTCGGATGACGACCTGCAACGGATTCAGGAGCGGTTACGGGAGGAGAAGACGGGGGGAGTTCAGTTAATCAAGGAGGGGGAGTTTGACAAACAGAAACAGCAACTGCGGGACATGTGGGGCGATGAAGACATTCAGTTCTTCCATGCCACCTCCTCGGATGCGAAAGACGGCGGTAGCGATTTCCGGACCTTCGTGCGTGACATGTATGAGATGGAGAGGGCGAATGACCCGCCTGAGAAGATTCGTGTGCTGTTCCTGCCATACGAACACCTGCAGTCGTCTGATCCGGATCGAAATGTGCCGACGTGGCTCAACCGGTTTTATCGGGACAAGCTGACGCAGAACCGGGAGCTTCGAGAGGATTTTAAATGGTATCCGGACACGGCCCCGTCGAAAGAAGTCAAGCTGATCAAGGTCAAGCAGAATGCCGCCCAGTATTTCGCGAGCGAGGTGCTCGGGGGATACAACAGGGAGGAGTGGGAAACGGAAAATCTTCTGCATCGTGTGCGCAGCGGGATTCGGACGCACGGCGGGTCCTTTTCCCCATCCCATCTGTCCGATCGGTACTTTGTAACGGAAACGCCGCTTTCCGAGGCCGAGAACGCTTCCGGGGTGTCACTGACGTCCGTTCTGATTCACGACGTTCGGGAGGGGGAGGGAGACTGGAAACAACGAGCGAAGACGTTTTACGAAGAGGGGGCGGGCCTCTTCCTGGCTCGATTTCAGCAGGACGAGGACGTTTCGTTTTCCGACGAGGAACGCGGTCGCATAGCTGATCACCTTGCCAGGATCCAGAGCAGCGGGAGCGTCCCCGTGCACTTTCTCGACACGCTGACCCCGGCCTTCGCTCGGACGTTCGGGCGTTTGAGGCACGTTCAGGAACGAATTGAAGAAGCGCCGACCCCGGACGAACGCGAAGCTGCCAGAGATCGAAAAGAGGGGGTGATTGCCACCCTGCGGACGGGGCTCGATCAGCTCATTTCACGCCGTGAATCCTTCCACGGAGGGCAGTCCTTCGACGCACGAATGGGGGCCATCGACTGGTCGCTCGCCTTCTGGACGCTGGTGACCTGGTTCCTGATCTTTCTGATCGTCTACAACGGGATTGATACGGTGGGCAAGGTGGTTCTGTGGACGGTACCGCTGCCGGTGATCTTGCTCGGTGCCCTCATCGTGCGTGGTCTCATGATGCCCGGGGCGATGGATGGACTGGAGCATTACCTGACGCCCGAATGGGAACAGGTCGCGAAACCCGCCGTGTGGCGTGCGGCGTTCAGCCAGGTGTTCTTTACGCTCAGCCTGGGTTTCGGCATCATGATTGCCTACGCCAGTTATCAATCCGAGGACTCGGACGTGGTCAACAACAGTTTCATTACCTCCTTCGCGAACTGTGCGACCTCGTTCTACGCCGGTTTCGCCGTGTTCAGCGTCATGGGGGGGCTGGCCTGGGCGCTCAACCAGCCGGTCGGCGACGTGATGACGAGCGGTCCCGGACTGGTGTTTAACGTCTATCCGGTGGCACTGGCCCGTTTACCCATGGGAGGGGTGTGGGGCGTGTTGTTTTTTCTGAGCCTGTTGATGCTGGGGATTGACTCCGCGTTTTCAATTGTGGAGGCGGTGGTCACCGGGCTCAGTGATATTTTCGAGAACCTGCCGCGGCAGGTGATTGTGACCGTGACCTGTTCCGTCGGCCTGATCGTCAGTGTGTTGTTCTTCTGCCGTCACTCCGGCACCATGTGGTTGACGATCATGGATCATTTCGTGTCGGGGAGTTTTGGACTCCCGCTGGTCGGCTTGCTGGAATGTGTCGCGGTGGGATTGTTTTTCAGCACGAGCACGTTCCGCGAGCGGGTGAACGCTCAATCGGAAATTCAGATCAACCGCTGGTGGGACGTGTTTGTTCAAATCATCATTCCGGCCGTTCTGCTGTTTCTCCTGTGGGATGCGGTGGTGAACCTTGCGCCGGCTGATTTCAAAGGATTTCACCGCGTGGTGGAGCATTCGGTGCTCGGGGCCGGCTGGATTTACTTCGCTGTCCTGCTGTTCTTTGCGTTTCTTTTCGGTGAAAACTGGATCGGTGTGGTCTGGACGATTACCGGTGCCGTGATGCTGATTCTGCTCGGCCTGATCCCCGGCATGTCATGGGGGATGGCGGTGATGACCACGATCGCTTTGCTCCTGTTGTTCGGTGGCTTCTTTACCTGTCTCCTGTACGTGGAATCCGAACCGGAAAGCGAGGCGAAGCCTGCGGTCGACTAAGGACACCGGGAGGAACGAATACCATCGGCGTCCCACCCAACTCCTCGGTGGGAATGATGTACAACGGGATGAGCCGCTTCTCCAAAACGCCTTTGCTCAGCCGATGTCAGATGACCGAATCCGGCTCCCGGAACCGGGCCCGGACTGTGCAGAAATAAATGTCAGGCCCGTAAAAATCCGCAAGAAACAGAAGAAGTGGAGGTGATCGGCAAATGTATCAGACGATACGTCGTCCGGGCCAGTTACATTACGCGCACATCTTCATCGTGACCTGAACCGCACGGTCTCGCGCCGTGGGTCCATCCGGGGCATCCGCGGTCAACATGACCGGGTGATTCGGAGGAGTGTGCGTTGGAGACGATCCGTCATGCTCCATCTCGTGTATGACTCTCCTGGACGCCAACCGTTTTCCCCGGGGTTTCGCTGCGCTCAACCCCGGGCTGAGACCTCGCACCCATTACGGGGTGCTTGTACCGTAACGAAGGGTCATCGTTCACACCCCGCCCGTACGCTCATTTACAGTGCAAAAGGGGAAACCGGTGGATTGTCAACGGTGAACAACGGGGTGATTGGAACACCCATATCCAACTGCACGGCACCACCATAACCACCCAACCGATGCACACGTCTACAGATGGACCATGTCCAAACGACCCTTTTTGGATGGGTCGTATCGGATCACCAGGGGATAAGCGAGCGAATACGATGGGATCCTGGGGAGAAATCAAACCCCTCCGTCACCGTCGGGGCTCCTTGAACATTTAATTAAGGTCCATACCACGTGTTCCCCAAGAATGTACGTGAAGATACGAGCACCCCAACGTGGGTGCAATATGTAAGCCCCGGGTTAAGCGAAGTAAAACGGAGCGCAACCCGGGGTGAAAAAGGATTTGAAGAAATGGATTCCCGAGCAGAAGCGAGGGAATGGATCGCATGGAACGCCCCATACATCTTTTGATACGTCCGTCTTACGACCTTCGACGTTCATCTGTTTGTATCTATCACCTATCGGTTACCGGCGCTCCATCAAATACGTCTTGATCATGTGTCCATCTCCTGGTTGGACGCGTGAGTTGCACGGTCTCATTACCCCAATCGGAGGAACCCGCTCATGCCTGTTCTACAGTTGCTTCATGTCGACGGTTGTGTCGCCGGCATCCATGGTGATGGTCGCGTAGGAGCCGTTTTTCGCCGGCCCGCAATTGACGATGGTCGACGGACCGATCTCGGACACGCCGGCGGCTTCATGTACGTGACCGGACAGGACGAGGGCAGGCTCCACCCGGTCCACGTGGGTTCGCACGGCGGTGCTCCCCACCGCCTCTCCCGAACTCGTCACGTCCACGCCAGAATCGCGCGGTGGGGTATGTGATACAAGTATCGCTTGTTCATACTCCTTGATCATTGCATAACCGGCCGACAGGTACGCGTCAATGTCGTTTTCCGAAAATTCGTACATCGTCCCCTGCCACGGTGGCATCGCCGATACGCCAAATACGCCCACGTCGTCGATGACCGTCCCCTCCGAGTGCACCGATACCCCGGCCTCTGACAGAGCCCGGTCGATGGCCTTGCTGTCGCAGTTGCCCGCCACGGCCACGACGTTTTGCGAGTGTTCCCGTGCACGGTCGACGATGTCCATGGCGTCGCCCGGCCGTCCGAAGTTGGTCAGGTCCCCGCCGATGACGAGCAGGTTCGCGGAGGGCTCCCGGGCGAGTATGTTCTGGAAACGTTCCGTCTGTCCGTGAATGTCCGTGATCGCAAGTATTTGCATGATGTCGTTCGGAAAATGGAAATCCCGATGGATCGCCACATCAGACCCATCCGAAACGGCGGTTTGCACAACGATGATATCAAATTACGGGGGAATGCACCATCCCCGGGGAGCACACCCTGTATCAAACGGATCAATCGGGGAAACACCCGGCGCACGTAGCAGGAACGCCCCGGTCAATCTTTGATTTACCGGCGGATTCTGATAGGATGTTGTTAACCTTTCAGCAAGAATAGCGAGTAGACGCATTCAAACCAGATCATCTTTTCTTCTTTTTACGGGCAACGTGCGTAACGCGATGGTTCTCAACAAAAAAATCAGTGTATCCTTGATCTCTTCCTTTTTCGCATTGAGCTGTTTGTTCGTTCTGGCCCCGACGGTGCCTGCGAACGCCCAGGACAGCGAACAGGCCGAAACACGCCGTCAGGAACTCGAGCGGACGGATGCCATCAAGAACGAGATTCAGTTTTACATCCGTTTGCTGGACAGCGGGAATCCGTATCTCGACGAATGGTCCCGGCAGAACTTGATCCAGCTGGGATCGGTGGCCGTTCCCTCCCTGCTGACAGCACTTGAGAATTACAAACCGAGGAAACGGTTTCTGATCTGTGAAATCCTGGGGCGGATCCGGGATCCCAAGGCTGTACCGGCCTTGATCGACCACCTGGAGGATTCGGAGGCGAATCCCAGCGTGGCCTCCGCGGCGGCACGGGCCCTGGGAAAACTGGGTGATCGCCGGGCGATCGATGCCCTCAAGGACGTGCTGGATTCCTCCGACGTGGAGCTGCAGTACAATGCCATCGAAGCACTCGGACACCTGCGGGCAAAGGACGCAGTCAATAGCTTACTCGAGAAAGTAGACAGTGATCGTACGACCTTTTACCAGTTGCGGGTGAGCAACGCGGCAATTTCAGCCCTCGGCTCGGTCCGAAGCAAAAAACCGGCCGTACTAAAGAAATTGAAGTCCATTCTCACGTCGGACGACTCGTCGGCCAAGGAACAGGCCACCGGTCTTCCGACATCATATTACGTCGTCAGGGCCCTCGAGCAGATCGCCCTAAAGACGAACGGTCCCATCATGGTCTCCGACAGCGAGGAGGCACAGCAGACCCGGCAGAAAACGATTGACGCCTGGGTTTCATGGATCAACGGTGAGCTGGGTATCGAGGAATCCTCCGGTGATGAGGGAAGTGAGAACGGGGAGGACTCGAGCGATTCGAACGACGGGTAATCCGGACATCACACGGTCCCGGGACTCCTATCATTCATTGATAAATGATGACGATGGATTCAGACAAGGACGAACCGACACCGACCGACGACACCCAATCCAAACCGATGTCGGACCTGAAACGGTCGGACGTCCAGGAAACCAAGACTCAGGAATCGCACCGATCCACCCCGGCCATGGCATCCACACGCCAGGTAATGGTCGAGTGCAGTAATCTGACCAAGGTCTTTCGGAAACTGTTTTCCTTCCGGGAAACCACCGCTGTCGAGCAGCTTGACCTGCAGGTGTTCCAGGGAGAAGTGTTCGGCCTGCTCGGACCGAACGGATCCGGCAAGACGACCACGATGAAACTTCTGCTGGGATTGCTGTTTCCGGACGAAGGCGAGGCTCGGGTCCTGAATCGGGATCCCGTCAACGTCAGTACGAAGGAGCGCATCGGATTCCTTCCGGAAGCCTCACACCTGTATGATTTTCTCAGCGGGAAAGAGACCCTCGAGTTTTATGCCAGTCTGTTCGGCATGTCCGCGGAACAGCAAAAGAAAAAAGTGAATGAACTTCTCAAGGCGGTCGGACTCTGGGAGGAGCGTCACCGAAAACTGAGCGAGTACTCGAAAGGCATGACCCGCCGTATCGGCTTTGCTCAGGCGCTGATCAATGACCCGGACGTGGTGTTTCTCGACGAACCCACCGTGGGTCTGGATCCGATCATTGCCCGGGAACTGAAGGATCACATCCTGAAGCTGCGGGATGAAGGGAAGACGCTGATCGTGTCCAGCCATGTTCTGGCGGATGTGCAGGATGTGTGTGATCGGGTGGCGATCCTGCACGACGGACAGAAGCGAAAAGAAGGGGAAGTGGAGGAGTTGCTGGAGGTCAAGGAGGAGCTCGAAGTCATCATTGAAGCGTCGGACACCAGCGAGGAGAGCCGTGAAGAGATCAGGGAACTTCTGCTCGATTACGGCTGGAAGACCAAAGGGTTTTCACACCCGACACGCACGCTGGAGAACCTATTCCTTTCCACGATCCAGGAATCCGAGCGTTCGTCATGAGGTCGGTCTGGTCACTGACAAAACTGGTTGTTCGAGAATCCATCCGAAAGCGTCTGCTGATCCTGCTCGGGATCACCATCGGCGTGATTTTACTCGTCCCTCTGTTGCTTCCCTCCGTGGATCCCGGGGAAACGCTTCAGATCGCACAATCCTGGTTGCTTTCCTGCATTACGTTCTTTGGGGTAGTGGCGGTGTTATTTATTGCCGGTACCTCGCTGCCGGGGGACTTTCGCGAAGGCCGGTTGTTTCTTCTCTTTACAAAACCCGTGCATCGAAGCACGTATGTTCTGTCCAAGTTCCTCGGGTTTTCACTGGTGTTTCTGATGTTTACCGTGATTGCCGGCGGGGCCGGATATGCGATTCTTCAGGTGATGGCAGCGGGGAGTGAACCGAATGCGTTGTCCGCACGCGAGAAACGCTCGTCCGATCAGTACAAGTTCAACCAGACGCGGGACGAAAACCAATCGACGTTCCGTGGAGGTGTGACGGAAGAAGGAGGATCCGAACGTATTCTCGTCTACGGATCCAGCACCACTGCCCCCATCGCCATGTGGGAGTTTGAACGTCCGCAGGGGCCGGTGTACGAGGGACCCCCGGCGGCACTGCTGGATTTTGAGGGACGTGGGCCACGAGGAGAATATTCCATCAAGCTCCGGTTTTACGTTAAAATTCCCGTCGAGGTGGAGAGCGAGGAGTCCGATGAAACAACGGTTCGCTGGAGACGGGTCCAGCGTGAGGTCAAGAACCTCGGTCAGAGCCAGATCGGTCGTTTTTCCATATTGCCCGACCGCTATCAGGGTTCAAACGGCAAGAATTCAGTATTTGACGAAGTGGACCGGTTCCGTGTGGTGATGACGCTCGCGAACCCGGCCGCATTCGTGAGTTTTCATCGGGACAGTGTACAAATTTCGGGGCCCGAGGAACCGTATGTGTACAACTACATGAAGGCCCTGTTCATGATTTTCCTGCTTCTCGTTTATCTTTCGGCCTTTCTCACGGCAGTTACACCGGTCCTGTCGGGTCCGGTAAGCATCTGCCTCGGACTGCTGTTTTACATGGTTGGCTCGATGACGTCGTTCCTTCAGGATGCGCTCCGGGTCACAAGATCGACGATTCAAAATCGACGAGCCGACCTCGCCCCTTCCGCGGGTCATGAACACGTGCCCAATCCGGATATTCCCACCTGGGCGCTGGAGTACAGCTCGTTCGTTATTGAGGGGTTGATGGGGGTGATTCCAGACTTTGGACAGTTCAGTCAGCAGGCGCTGTTGATGCAGGGTTGGGATATTCCCATGTCCACCCTGTACGGTGGCATGCAGGTGACAGCGCCGGCCATATTGCTGTTCCTGGTGATTGGAACCCTTCTTTTTCAGGTTCGTGAAATTAGTTCGTAACGGGGATCACGCATGTCCAAGCGAATGTTGTTCGTCTTCATCGGCCTGGTGCTCTTTTTCGGACGGGCCGGTCCCCTGTATATGCTGAATCAGACCGAGGTGGCCGAAGTGAAGCGGGAACAGGACCCGTTTACGAGAAACGTGTCCGTCTCCCAGCAGGGTGAAAACGCCAGCAGTCAGCAGGGATCCGGCATCCGAATACCGGCGGAACACATGGCCAGCTATCTGTTCGGGAATCTGATGGGTGGATTGAAACAGGTGGCCGTTACCTCGCTGTGGGTCAAGTACGGACGTTTGAAGGAGGAGGAACGGTACCAAGAGGCGGTGGCCCTTCTGCAAATCCTGCAGATTCTTCAGCCGGAACGCGAACAGGTATGGTCGTTTCTCGCTCGGGATGTTGCTTTTGAGATTTCGAACAGCCAGCCGAACCTGCAAACGGAATGGGAGAACGTGAAGCGCGCCCTCCGGATCCTGAGAGATGGTGATCAGCGGATGGGCGGCTCGATCCGTCTGAATTCAGAAATGGGCTGGATTCATGGCATACGAATCCCCCAGGAACCGTACATGTTGAATCAAAGCTGGAACGAGTCCGGTGCGACACCCTCTGCTCGGAAAACCAACTATCGCCGGGCAGTGGAATCCTATCAGAGGGGCTGGACCCTCGCGAAGGAACGGGGGCAGGTGCAGGAGACCCGATATACACAGAAGTTCGGGTTCATGATTAACTATACCTTTTACGATATCGTGATGCTTCTTCATTTCGGGCAGCACGAGCGGGCGCTGGAACGGGTTCCCGAGGCACGTCGGCTCACCCGCAAGTGGGTGGATGCGTATCCGGACAACCGCCGGGTCCCCGGACCGTTTGTTGTGCGTCTCCGAAGTTATCAGGACCTTCCGGAACTCATCAAGGCGGATCGACGCCTGGAAAGCGTGCCGTGGTCCACGGAGGAGGAACGAACCAACAACCGGAAACAGAAGGTGGAACGAACCAAACAGTTTCTGGAGGCCTGGCGCGTCTTTTTTCACCGGTACCAGGGAGCACTGGCGGAGGAAGCAGCCCGACACGTGCTCCGGCAATCCTTTGAACTGCTGTACTACGTGACGAGGGACATCGAGCAATATCACCGCAAGGGTGACGAGGAGGCATTGAACCGGGCGGAACGTCTGCTGGAAGAGGTGCTCCTTCCACGTATCCAGCGTCTGACCGCATCCGGATCAAACGTTGGCGGTGGATACATCGAACAGGCGCGGACCGACCTCGGGATGTTCTGGCAGGAGATGAAGGAAAACTATCAACTTCAGGCGACGATTTTCACCTCGGACGATCGACAGACCAGAACACGTGCCCGACGGGATCTGGAATCGGTGTACACCTCTCTCCTGGACCTGTACAACAGCGACCACAGAGGATTTCACATGAAGTGGTTGAAGAAGGAGCTGGACCGGCTGGAATCCGAGAACCTGTTGAACTTTTAACTAGACCTCGTCCGAGAAGGGGTGTGCACTCCGTGAGATCTCAGCGAGTGCTCCACAAGGAGTTCGACCGGAAGGATCCCCCATGATCGGGCCTGCTCCCGATGAAGGATGATGCCCCTGCTTCACCCGCTCCCTGACGGTCGCGGCTCTCCGCCTGCATGAAACAGGGACCGTAGTTAGAAGGAGGGGAGCCGCGACCGTGAGGGAGCGAGTGGTACTAGATTATGTTCGAAGAAAACGCCCAGTTTTTTTACGTATACCGGTGTTATTTCTCGTCGAAAATGCACTTTTCCGCGGC
>CAZQNZ010000017.1:1271-25920 GCA_964594615.1 uncultured Planctomycetia bacterium | reverse complement strand
CTCATTGCGCTCAACTCATCAACTCGAGGGTTCACATGATCGAATCACGGTGCCTTCGGTGATATGGTGTTCCACATTGTTCAATATCTCACCGGGGCACCGGGAAATCTCAATTTCTACTCACCAAATCTATAATACTCTAAGGGGGGTTTCAAGTGATTGAACACTTCTTATTCGACAAATGTGCTAAACTTATAAGTTGAACTAATAGTACATTATGGGAAATTTTTCCGATAAGCAAACGAAAATATTGGAAAATATGACACACAGACGATCGACGGAGTGTGTAAACTCCCGGACAAAATCGATTGAACATCGCTGAAAAACCGTGACGCCTCCGATATCAGTCGTGTCTTATTCAGTTTTTTTATTGTTCCCACGGTTCAAAGGGGATCCCACATGAGTGGGTAGACGCTTAAGGATGTGCCTGCTCTGTAGTGAGAGCTGGAAGAGTGATGAGTCGGAGGTCCATGAGACATTTGTTTCATCCGGCTTCCGGTGCATCGGATCCATCGGTACTCCCTCTTCCTTGACCGGAGTTTCGCTTCGCTCAATTGCGTGTTCATTGATATGCTCTTTCAGAGGCCCCACGGGTCCTGCGTGGGTCGGGAGGGAGAAAAAATCTAACACATCGTCTCTTGGGCGTGAGATCCATGCGCCGGCGAGCTTTCGTTCCCCCACGCTACGGCGTGAGAGGAAAGACAATGGTGAAGAACGGCCTCAAGTATATTTACGCGCGGCGCTCGTCGGCCTGCATGTAAATCATGAGCATACGGACGTCGGCGGGGGAAACCCCGGAAATCCGCCGTGCCTGTCCGAGGGTTTCCGGCTGCACGTCGGACAGCTTCTCCCGGGATTCGGCGCGGATGTGCGGGACCTCGTCAAAATCGATCTCGTCCGGAATTGGCTTTTCCTCTTTCTCCTTCATCTTCTCCACCTTCTTCAGTTCGCGCTTGATGTATCCCTCGTACTTCGTCTCGATCTCGACCTGGCGAACTTCCTCGTCGGTGAGGTCGAACTGGTCGATCTCCGGATCCATTTCCCGGATGTCGGAGAAATCGCGTTCCGGCTGGCGCAGATACGTCTGCAGGGTTTTCCCGTCGTGATATTCGTCCTCCATGTACTCCCGCACGCGGTCGATCTGGTTCTGCTTCTTCTCCACGTGTTCAGCCCGTTCCTCGGAGATCAGGCCGAGCCGGCGCGCGTGCTTGTACAGCCGGCGATCCGCGTTGTCATGGCGCAGGAGCAGACGATACTCCGCCCGGCTGGTGAACATTCGGTACGGTTCGGTGACCCCCTGGGTGACAAGGTCATCGATCAGTACACCTGTATAGGCCTCGTATCGCTTCAGCACCAGCTCTTCCTTATCGAGGACACGACAAGCCGCGTTGATGCCGGCCAGCAATCCCTGACATCCCGCTTCCTCATAACCGGTGGTCCCGTTAATCTGTCCGGCAAAATAGAGGCCTCGAATTTTTTCCGTCTCGAGGTTGGGTCGAAGCTGGGTGGGCTGAACGAAGTCGTACTCGATCGCATACCCGTACCTGGTGATTTCCGCATCCTCCAGCCCCTCGATTCGATCCACGATTTTTTCCTGCACGTCCATGGGCAGGGAGGTCGAAATGCCGTTCGGATAAATCTCGATCGTGTCCCGGCCTTCCGGCTCAATGAAGATGGTATGCGAATCACGGTCCTCAAATTTGGCCACTTTGTCCTCGATGGACGGGCAATACCGTACGCCCACGGCATCGATCTGGCCGGTGTACATCGGTGCCCGGTCCAGGTTGTCCCGAATGAGTTCGTGCACCTCGGGATTGGTCCGGGTTTTGTAGCAGCGCATCTGTTCCTGCTCAATTTCGTCGGTCGTGTAGGAGAAGGGCTGCGGATTTTCGTCCGGCTCCTGCACCTCCATGACATCGTAATTCACCGTACGACCGTTCAACCGGGGAGGCGTACCCGTTTTCGCCCGGTCCATCTCAAAACCCAGCTCACGGAGCGAGGCGGAAATGCTTTCCGCCGGCGGTTCCCAGGCGCGGCCGGCTTCCGTCTTGCTTTCGCCCATGTGGACCAGACCCCGCATGAATGTGCCGGTGGTAAGGACCACGTTATCCGCCCTGTACGAAATCCCATAGTTCCCTTTCACGCCGATGATCCGTTCCTCATTGTCATCCAGCAACAGTTGCTTCACCTTATCCTGTCGCAGGTGAAGGTTTTGCTGTTCCTCACAGCGCCGTTTCATGTACATATGGTACGCGTTCTTGTCCGCCTGTGCACGGGGGGATTGAACCGCGGGACCTTTGCTGGTGTTCAACATATGGAAATGCAACCCCACCGCGTCAATGGCCTCCCCCATGACACCGCCGAGTGCGTCAATTTCCCGGGCGATCTGTCCTTTGGCCAATCCTCCGATGGACGGGTTACAGGACATCTTCCCGACGGTATCCAGGTTAATCGTCAGAAGGAGGGTATCCGCCCCCATTTTTGCAGATGCCATTGCCGCTTCGATGCCGGCATGACCGGCGCCAACCACAAGCACGTCGTATGGTCCCAGTTGCATAACAGATCCGACCGTTGAATAGACTGAACACTAAAAAGCGGGCAAAATACTCCCCGTTAGGGAGGATACAAAACATAACAAATCCGCCGATCCGTTTCAGCTGATCCCCATGCTCACCTGATTCAGACGCCCATTCCCCCCGTCGGTGACCATGAGTACAGAACGAACAGTAGAAGCCGAACGCGGTGCAGGATCTCATGCGCGATCATCCCTGCCTGCTCATTTACTGGTTCTTTGTCCTACTTCTGTTTACTGTTCTTTCCCTGCCCCGACGTCTCCTGCTCCTTTTTCAGTTCGTCCGTCATGGATTTCAGCATCTCATTGAGCGTATCCGGATTCATTCCGGAAAAATTGAACTGACCCGTGCCGTCGAGAAGTACCCGATCCGCCTCCGTCGTGTAACCGAACAACACACCCGTTTCCGAATCCAACGTGCCGGACATGTCCATCAACAGATCTTGATTAAACGGCAATTCCGACCACAGATCGGTCTGTTTCATGGCCTGTTCCTGCATCGACTTCGCATATTGCTGATATTTTTTTACTTCCACAAACTGCAGGTGCGTGAGGGACTCCGGAAGCTCCGACCTGAGGGATTGAAACCAGGAAGCCCCGGCAATTGACGAGGACTTGCTGTCACCCCGGTCGAGGGCTGCCTTCGCATCCGCCGCGGAACCGGCCAGCACAAGCTGGTCGTCCTGTACAAACATGGCGGGTTTGATCCCCTCCTGGGCCTGATACGTGTACAGTTTGACACCGTTGTACGTCGTCGTGGATTCCATCTGTTTCAACTGCTTGTATCCAGTTGATGATCGGATTGTTTCCTCGAACAGGTTCGTAAACTGCTCACCGTCATCAAGTGATACCCGCAGAACCCCATTTTTCACGTTATACATTTGTGGGTTGGAGACCTCCTCCGAACTCTCCGGTGCCCGGACGTAATAAGCCATCTGGGTCCCCAACTGCCGGAGCAGCTTCTTCACACCGACGCCCAGCTGTTTTTTCGCCATCATCATGCCCATGTCCCACTGTTGCCGGGCCTTCTTTTTCTTCTGACCGAACATCGTCATCCCCTCCACCACTTTTTTCTTGATGTCGGACAGACGATCCGCATAGTCCGGAAAACGGGAAGCGGATCCGGTCATTGCATCGGACGGAATCGTGTTCAGCAGATCAAGTGTGCCCGGATCGGCCTGAATAAGCAGATCGTACAGCGGAAAGTCATTTCCGGACATGTGAACGGCCAGCTCGTACGATACCATGTCGTCTCCGCGATCCATGCCCATCGTGATCCGCTGCATCTCTTCGAATCCAAGTAGCTTGGCCGCCTGCCCGTAGATCATCTTTTGCTGTTTCTCCAGGGATCCCTCCAACTGGTCCCAGAACGAGGATATGTTCATGTAGGCGTCGACCACATCGGAGGACGACGATTCGGCAGGAACGGATTCCTGAAATGATTGACTCTCGGCGAGGGACGCATCCGGAAACCCCTCGGAGTCGGGTCCTTCCGCAATGGCTGTCAGCCGATCGAGATTTTCCGTCACATACAGCTCTTTATTGCGGTGAAGAAAATAAGAAGCAGGTGCCTCCTTTGCTTCCTCCGGCATATTGATCCGATAGATCGTGTAGTCATTGACTGACTTTTCCTGTGATAGCCGTTCCGCGACCTCTCCCGTTAGCATCTGTGAGACCACGTCCGCTCGGTCCACTTCCGCCGACAGTAAGAACGAGGCGTCCTGTAACGGGTTCTCGGAACCGGGGTTGGCGTCCATGTTTAACTCCGATGACACCACCGCCATCCGGACCCGGGTTATATGGGACAGGAGGTTGATTGGATCAATCCCCATCTCCTCGTTGACCCTGCTGCTAAATTCATTGAGAAGCTCCTGTTTTCGATTTTTATACGTGTTCTTCTGCTGGTCGGACATCTGCTGCATCACCTGGTTTTCGTATGCCTCCATGTGCTTCTGAATGTTCTGCACATTTATGTACAGAACCGTATTCTCCGGCAGGGACTGCAGAAACAGATCCGACGAATGTTCATCCGCCTGCAGTGACGGAACCCCTCCTGCCAGCATGGTGACGGCGGAGATGAAAATAGCAAACAAGAAAACAGGGTGATTTTGATCCGTTCGCATGGAAGGCCTCCGAAATGATTGTTGAAATGATGTTTTTTTAATGAGCTCTACAGGTCATTTAGCTATGTTGATTGGTTTTCCCGTAAGTTTCAATCTTTTTTCAGGGTGATTCGCCTGAATGAAAAACAGTCTCTGAACGTCATCAACAACTTGGGGGCTTTCCGTATCCGAGGTTTTTCTTCGAAATAGGGAATAGAGAAGCAATTACTATTGAAGATACACGTTGTGTTTATAATTCATTCGAAACGTGTATTCTTGAGAGCGTAATTTTTCAGAGAAGGTGTTCCTGATCCGAAACGCTAGCGTTTTTTCCGCAATTAACTCTGAACCTTGATGTTTTTGATGGTTTCACATACGATATTCACTCTTTTTCACGTATGAGTTAGCTTGGGTCATAATTCCGAGAATAAACCTTGTCTGACGATTCTTTCATCCCGTTTCCTGAGGGTCTCCACACTGAATTGGGGCTGGACGCGGAACCTTGATCGTCAGAGAGCGAACCGTGAGGAACGGCCGGCTCAATTCTTATACGAACCGTCTTCGCACACCATTTCACTGCCCTTATTCCCTTGACATCCAGCAAACAGCCGTATCAGAAACCCCGGGGTTTCTCCGACATTCTCCCGGACGACGTTCAGCAATGGCAGGAGATTGAACAAGCGGTGCATGAGGTCTTTCAGCGCTACGGCTACCGTGAACTCCGTCCCCCCATTATGGAACATACAGAACTGTTCGCCCGGTCCATTGGTGAATCAACGGACATCGTTGAAAAAGAAATGTTCACCATCCAGCGCGATGAGGGGAAAAACCTGTCCCTTCGTCCGGAAATTACCGCTTCCCTCTGCCGGTCCGTAATTGAACATCACTTGCTCGAACAGGAACCGTTCCAGAAATTTTACTACATCGGACCATCGTTTCGCTACGAGAAACCGCAGAAAGGACGGCAGCGGCAGTTCCATCAGATCGGTGTGGAAGCGCTTGGCGGGGCGGATCCGTTGCTGGACCTGGAGACCATCCAGTTGATCATCCACCTGTTTGACGAACTGGGCATCGACGGCTACGAGTTGCACCTGAACAGCATGGGTTGTCCGGACTGTCGACCGTCGTACCGATCGGCGCTGGAGGACCATCTTCGTCCACGTCTCGACCAGCTCTGTGACAACTGTCAGCGACGATTTGATCGGAATGTGTTCCGGGTACTGGACTGTAAACGGGAGAGGTGCCGCGAACAATCGAAGGACGTTCCGCACATATACGACCATCTTTGTGACGCGTGTGATGATCACTGGAACGAATTTATAGAACATGCCGACCGGCAAAACGTGTCCTATCAAACCAACCCCCGCCTGGTTCGTGGACTCGATTATTACACACGAACCGTCTACGAATTTCGCAACCCGGATCTCGGTGCGCAAAATGCCATCGGCGGCGGCGGTCGCTACGATGGGCTCATGGAAGAACTCGGAGGCGATCCGACACCGGGTATCGGATTTGCACTCGGTATCGAACGGATGATTTTATCCCTTGCCCAGCAGGAGGATCAGGAGGAAAAGGACCCTCCTGCACCGGACGCTTTCTTCGTGTACATCGACGACGAGTGCAAACGGCGGGTGTACGATCTGGTGCAAACCCTGCGAGGCGAAGGGCTCACGGCGGACTTGAACTATGAGGACCGAAGTGTGAAGGCACAAATGCGGGTCGCGAACCGCTCCGGTGCCCCGTTCGTCTGCATTCTCGGACCGGACGAACTGCAACAGGATCAGATCACGGTCAAGGAGATGGAATCCGGTGATCAGGAACAGATTGATCTCTCCGTCCTTCACAGCTACATTTCCTGAAACTGGACGAGCTGCATGATCCAGCGTCCGGACCTGAATCACCCCGGTTTTCTCATTGATAACGGGGAGTTCCCCAGTCCTTGCAGCCCCAACAGCGGATGGCCGGTGGCTCGTCATCTGTCGAACCCGCCGAGCGATGTCGCTAATCCGTACTGTATGATCACAGGGCCGGTGTGATTTGATGCCGGGGGCGTCAAAACTTCATGGACATGTGTGGTCCTCCCGGTTTTTGCAACCGCTGTAACATCAGAAGCACGTACTTCTTGATTAGCGACCCCTCTTTGACATTCGGGGCTCTGTGAACATTCGGGGCTCTGTGCTTCGATGCTTAGCGTGGACCGGGCATCAGGCGTCTTCGGCCCGTTGCTGAACATAGTCCAGCAGGGTGCGCACACCATATCCGGTACCGCCTTCCAGCCGGTAATCCGACGTATCGTCCCGCCATGCCGTTCCGGCGATGTCGAGATGTGCCCAGGGTGTGTCCTCCACGAACTTCTGGAGAAACAGCCCCGCGATAATCGCACCCGCTTCCCGTTTCTTACCGGTGTTGCGCACGTCCGCCACCGGCGAATCCAGATAGCTTTCGTATGCCTCTTCCAGCGGCAGCTCCCACATCTGCTCTCCCGCGTTTTCGGACGCCTTCTCCAGCCGGGATTGAAGCTCGTCGTCCGGAGACATCAACCCCGCGTATGAACTCCCCAGGGCCGTGACAACGGATCCGGTCAGTGTGGCCAGATCGATCATCTCCGTCACCCCTTGCTCCTCCAGGTACGGTAGTGCATCCGAAAGCACCAGCCGCCCCTCCGCGTCCGTGTGTGTGATCTCAATCGATGTCCCGCCGTAACTCGTCACCACATCACGCATCTTCTGTGCATCCGGTCCCGTCATGTTCTCCGTACATCCACAGATGCCCGTAACGGGAATGTCCGGTTGCAGTTCGTCGATCACGTGGAACACCCCCAGGACCGCCGCCGCACCACACATGTCAAACTTCATATCCATCATGTGTTCGAGTGGCTTCAGATTTAACCCCCCCGAGTCAAACGTCACCCCTTTTCCCGCCAGCCCAACGTGCACCTTATGGCTTTCGGAGGAGTCCGGGCGATATTTCAGAAGAATCTGTGCCGGTTCGACATCACTCCCGGCACTCACACCGATGGTCGGTTCCATGCCCTTTTCCCGCAGTTCATCTTCACGCAGCACCCGAACATCCAGATGCTCACTCTCAAGTTCTCGAGCCACCTCCACCATCCCATCCGGATCCATCCGGGAAGGAGGTTCATTGCCCAGGTCACGAGCATGGTTGGTTCCTCTGGCATAGAGGCGTCCCTCCTCGCACCCCTTCTGAAAGCTCGCATCCTCAGAGGAGATGACATACAGGTGTTCCAGTGGCTCCCCGGACGATTCGGACCGGTACTCGTCGAACTTGTAGGTCGACAGGAGCACGGATTCCTGATACGCTCGACCGATCCGATATGGATCCAGGTCGGTTTCGACCGGATCGGGCAAGGACACAACGGTCTGGCTCAGCCGATCCAGCGGCGCTTCCCGGAGACCACGTCCGATGCTGCGCCGCAGAACTTCAGGGGTCACACGGTCTCGCTTGCCCAGTCCAGCAAACACAATCTGATGCAGATCACCTTCCGACGGATGAAGTGAATACGTTTCCTGACGTTCTCCATCGAAGGCCCCCTGTTCCTCCAGACGTTCCCGTATACGCCCCGGAGGTCCCGGAAGACGTTCATCCGGGAAGCCCCCGACGACCTGATCCTCATCCTCAAACGCGAGCAGAATCAGCACCGCGTCGTCCAAATGTACGTTTCCGCGATCAAGTGCTTTGCTCATTTTTCTTTACTCCGGTAACGTTTCACGAACGGCACGAGCAATGTCTTCCGCCGCCTCCGCGATAAGCTCCTTGTCCTCCCCTTCCACCATCACCCGGCACACGGGTTCTGTGCCGGAGTATCGAATCAGGACCCGACCGGTGTCCTGCAGGGATTCCTCCCAGCGATTCACACACTTGTTCACCTGATCCAGTTCCTCCAGCGGAGGTTTCTCCGATACAGTGACGTTGCGCAGAATTTGTGGAAAACGATCGTACTGAGAGAGGAGATTGGAGGCTCGCGATCCCGTTTCCTTCATCAATCGAAGCACGGCAAGTGCCGTCTGCAACCCGTCCCCCGTCGGGCTCCGATCGTATAAGATCACATGGCCGGATTGTTCCCCCCCGAGCGACCAGTCGTTTTCGAACAGCTCGTGGGCGATGTTGCGATCCCCCACACTCGGTCGTTTCAGATCGATGTCCCGGTTCTTCAAAAAGGAAGCGAGGCCTTCGTTGGTCATGACCGTTCCGACCACCGTATTGCCGGAAAGACGACCATGATCGTGCATGTGGGAGGCCAGTGCGGCCAGAATCGCATCGCCGTCCCGTTCCGTACCCGTTTCGTCAATCAACTGCACACGATCGGCATCTCCGTCCAGTGCAATGCCCAGATCGGCGTCAAGATCTTGAACGGTCTTCCTGAGTTCCGTCAGATCGGAGGTCCCGGCGGCCTGATTGATCCGTTGACCGTCCGGTTCCCCGGAGAGGATGGTCGTCCTGCAACCCAGCGCATCAAACAGTTCGTCCGACACGGCTCCGCCTGCCCCGTGGCCCGCATCCACGACGACGTCCAGATCCGATAGGTCCACGTCCTCGACCCCCTCCAGGAGGAAATTGATATACGTCTGTTTCGCCTCTTCCGTCTTGAACGTCACCTGTCCGATCCGATCCCCCTGAACGGGCACCGGCGGATAGGAATGGTCGTTGTTCAGCAGTTTTTCAATTTTTTCCTCGAGGTGCGATGAAATCTTATGACCGCTCGGTGTAAACAGCTTGATCCCGTTATATTCCGGTGGATTGTGTGAAGCGGAAATGGAAATACCGAGGTTCGCCCCGAATTCGCGGGTCAGTACAGACGCCGCAGGCGTCGGTAGCAACCCGCACGAAATGACGTCTGCACCGGAGGCGGTCAGACCCGCCTCGAGTGCCGCTTCAATCATATCACCGGATCGCCGGGGATCTCGTACGGTCACCACCCGAGGTTTAATGTTTTCGATTTCCTGCACGTCGAGATCTTCCGGAATTTCCTGACCGTGGGGATAGGAAAACGAACCGGGAAACTCCACGGCCATCCATCCGAGCACGGCACCGATCCGAACAAGCGTTTCCGGGGTCAGAGGTTCTTCATTCGCAACGGAACGTATTCCGTCGGTTCCAAACAACGTTGTTTTACTCATCAGGTTCCACCGGTACAAATTTGATGGTTTTCGGTTGAATCTCCTCTCGCGTTATACGCTCTCGATTCTCGATCGACCGATCAATGATGACAAGAATAAAATCGTCCGTGGAGACCGTGTGCGGCCGGGTGGGATCCTGTATGGCCTCAATTTCCTCCGGCGGCAGCATCAGTATCGGCGTAATGTCTTCTGCAGCAAACTGATTTTCCATGGAATTGGGAACGCTGAACGTGATGGTCAGCGTGCGGTCCGTCGGCTCAAATTTCCAGTTTCGTTTCTGAAGATAATTGCTTAATTTGGGCCCCGTGACCACTTTGAACGTTTGCTTCAGACTCTTTTGCGTCAGCCTGCTGACAATTTTGACCGTAATGGCAACGTTTTCGACGGAGAGGGAAATGTTTTCGGACGATGGCTGTGTGGTGAGTGCCACCTGTTTGGTCACATTCGTCGCCCGGCCGGACACGTCAATCGGAGACACGGGAACGATCTCCACGTCCTGGACCTGATTTTCCGGCCCGGTCACCTGCACCGTTTCCACCTGCGGAACCACATCTTCAATACGATAATCGGCGGCGGTATTTCCAACGGTAAACGTCGATTGATTTTCTTCCAGATTCCCTCGTGAAATTTGCCGCGTTTCCGTCACCTTGCGTTGAATGTTGACTTCCAGTGTTAAATTCGGGGTGGTCATCCGAATTCCAAACGGCAAATTCTGGTTGTCGATCTGCAGATCCTTTTCCGTAATTGTGACCGGAAGGGGTTCGGTAAGGTCCATTTCTTCGGTCACAGCAATCGTCTTGGACACGACGAGCGATTGCTGGTTCTTGATCTGCTCGAGTTTGGATTTGGGCCCTCTCAACTGAAGCTGAATCTGGTCCCGTACGAGGTTATCGTTCAGGTACTTCCCGGTGATCGTGTATTTTTCCTTCGCCACACCCTCCACCGAGAGCTCCAGCTCGGCCGTTACCACGAGCACATCCTCCACCTTCCCGCGGATGTAGAACCAGATGATCGCCGCCGCAATGAAGGCGGCCAGGGTTAACCCCGGATTTTCGTAGAACGGCATAAGCCAGCCAGGAAGGGGTTGAGAAGCGTCGCCGGAGGATTGGTCTGGCATCAGAGAACTATCCTAGAGAGCCGAAACACAGGGGAGACCGGAGCGAGAGACATACATTTACGTGGTCTGAGACTGATATTTGGCCTCAGTATAAATTTCGCGAAGGGCCTTTTCAACATCTTCTTTTGAAACGTCCGTATCAATTTCCCCTCGTCTTGCAATGGATATTTTGCCGGTTTCCTCGGAGACGATAATGCTCATCGCATCCGTCTCCACCGTGATCCCCACCCCGGCCCGGTGCCGGGTTCCAAAACCACGAACCATGTTCTGCTGCTCCGCCAGCGGAAGCAGGCATCCGGCTGCGGCAATCCGATCCTCATCAATGATCACGGCCCCGTCATGAAGGGGGGTGCCCGGGTAGAAAATGCTCTTAATCAGTTCCCGCGAGATCTCCGCGTCCATCGGGGTTCCTCCTTCGATGTAGGTCTCAAGACCACTATCTCCACAAACCGTTACAATGGCGCCAATCCGGTTTTTTGCCATGTCCTCCACGGCGGCGGTGATCTCATTGATGGGCCCGGTCCGCTTCCGTCCGAACATCCCGCTCAGTAACGGGTTCTCACCCAGTCGGACCAGTCCACGTCGGATCTCCGGCTGAAAAACAATGAGAAGAACGAGGGAGAAGACCAGCAACCCCCACTCCTCCAGCACAAACTGTACCCGTGTCATGCTGAACATGCGGGTCAAAAACAGCAGCACGATAAAACCAATGATAAACGCGAAGATGTATCCCCGCATGATGCCCCCGCCCCGCGTACCGTGGATAAAGCGGAGGATGAAAAAAATTCCCAGAAAAAGAAGCGTGATTTCAGATATTGCAATCAGAATTTCCATGTCAGCCTCCTCCCTCCCGTGAAAGAAGTTGATCGGACCAGGACGTGTTCGTCTGCACCGTCCAGAGCATCTTCAAAAACCTGTACATGTTTTGCACATCATGCACTCGAAACATCTCCACGCCCGTAAGTGCGGGACCGGCGAGAGACGCCGCCGTGCCTTCAATCCGCTGCTCCACGGGCACATCCAGAACCTCCCCGATGAACGATTTGCGGGAGGTGCCCAGCAACACCGGCCCCCCAAGCGAACGAAATTCATGCGCGTGCTTGACAAGTTCAAGGTTGTGTGTCAGCGTTTTTCCAAAACCGATGCCCGGATCCAGAAACACGTCGCATCGTTCCAGCCCGGCATCGGTTGCCCGATCCATGGAGATCCGGAAGAAGGAAAACAGATCGCGTCGCACGTCCTCGTACGTTGGATCTTCCTGCATATTCTGCGGGGTGCCCTGCATATGCATCGCAACGACGGGGAGGTCATGCTTACTTGCGAGTTCGGCCAGTTCCGGTTCCCGCTGCAGTCCCCCCACGTCATTGATCATCTCTGCACCCGCGTCGATGGCAGCCTGTGCAACCTCCGGTTTACGGGTATCAATCGACACCGGAACCGGAAGGCGCTCGGCAAGCGCACGCACCACCGGTACCGTGCGATCGATTTCCTCCTGAACGGGTACCGGGTCGGCCCCCGGACGGGTAGATTCTCCTCCGACATCCACGATCGAAGCCCCCTGAGCAGCAAGTTCCTGACCACGCTCCACCGCCTCCTCAACCGAATCATACCGGCCGCCGTCCGAAAAGGAATCCGGTGTCACGTTCAGCACCCCCATCAGTGCCGGTCGACCGGTCAGATCAAGGGTTCCTGACTCGGGGAACGTCACGGTATGCTGTTGGTCGTACAGTTGAATAGCCCGATCCACCACCTGTCTGATGGTCCGGGCCTCCTCGTCCGGACGCGGGTCGTCCGCCAGGTTCCCGGCACGCTCCTCGGACACCCACATACGAAGTTCACTTGATTCTCGCTCTACCTGCATGTGCTCTCCGTCGGACGCCTCTTCTTCCGGGGTCCAGTGCCCATCTTCCACATCCAGATCTTCCTCCAGTTGCACCCGTACCGTCCATCCGTGTCGCCCCCGCCCCTGAAATCCATCGTGAAGCACACGGTCCATCCAGGGGGCGGAGGTGACGATCACGGAATACCGGTACACCCGATCTGCTCGATGTATGGACGACGTGTTCTGACGATCGTGATTCATGACTGAGCTGTTTGTTTTTTGATTACCATGATTTCTTCTGAAGCAAGCCAACGACCCACGTTCCGATGTCATGCTGGACTTCCTGGCGGGCCGCCTCTTCGCTTTTTCCCCGTGCCTGAGCAAAAGAGGCGGAAAAGGCATCCGTTTCCTCCTGCAGAACCTCCCCTGTGGATCGATTTTTGATTTTCACATTTACATTGTACCGAACCGAGGAGCGAATCACGGAATCCAGATCCCCTTCCGACAGCACCGGTCGGGACACCTCCGTGATTTCACCGCGAATGACCAGGTCCGCATTTTCCTGGTCCACAAGGCGGAACGGCGTGCGGGCGGTCACCTGCTCCACCACGTTCTGCGTTACGTCCAGCTCCAGGTTCCGCCAGTTGGTACGATTCTCAAACACCGGAATCGAAACTGTTGTGTTCTGTGAATCGTACCGATACAGCGGAGCGGAGGAATACCCGCAGGAGATCAATCCGGTGATGAAAAACGGAAGGAGCAAACGAGCCGATGATGCGCTCATCTCGTGTTACTGGTGTTGAGAATCCGGAAACAAACAACGAAGTGCGGACCGATAACCGCGTGCGAACTCACGCCCGGCACCCGGCGTGTCGTCCAATGATAGCCGGGATACACCGATCAGACAAGGGAAACGGTTAAGTACCGGAACTACAATGGCATATTTCCGTGTTTTTTGGACGGATTGCGATCCACTTTCTCCGACAGCATGTCCAGTGAACGACAAAGATACGGTCGTGTTTCGGGGGGTTCAATAATGTCATCCAGAAACCCCTTTGACGCTGCGATGGTGGGATCCATGTGCTCCTCGCGGAATTCCTCAATCAACTCCTCCCGCTTTGCCTCCGGATCGTCCGCCTGCTCAATTTCCTCCCGAAAAATAATGTTCACGGCCCCTTTCGGTCCCATCACGGCAATCTCAGCCGTCGGCCACGCAATATTCACGTCACCGCGAATGTGTTTCGAACTCATCACATCGTACGCCCCTCCGTAGGCCTTCCGGGTGATGACCGTGAGTTTCGGCACCGTCGCTTCGCAGTATGCGTACAGCAGCTTCGCACCGTTCGAAATGATGCCGTTATGTTCCTGATCGATGCCCGGGAGAAATCCGGGAACATCCACAAATGTCACGATCGGAAAAAGAAAAGAATCACAGAACCGCACAAAGCGAGCGGCTTTGCGTGAGGATTCGATATCGAGGCACCCGGCCAGCACGGAGGGCTGCTGGGCAACAATCCCCACCGCCCGGCCGTCGAGACGAGCAAATCCGGTGATGATGTTGCGTGCGAACGTGGGTTTTACCTCCAGAAACGTCTCCTGATCCACCACCCGTTCAATCACGTTGTGCATGTCGTAGGACTTCTCGGGATCCGCCGGGACGATCTCCTCCAGTTCCTCGTCCTTGCGGTCCGGATCATCACCGGTATCAACTCGTGGCGGTTTTTCCTTGTTGTTCTGCGGAAGGTAGGTCAGAAGTTCGCGAATCTCCCGCAGGCAGGCTTTTTCCGAACCGGCCCGAAAGTCGGCAAGGCCCGTCTCGTTGCTGTGTACTTTCGCTCCACCGAGTTCCTCAAAGGTCACGTCCTCGTGGATCACTTCTTTAATCACATTGGGACCGGTCACAAACATGTGACTGGTGTCCTCAACCATCCAGATAAAATCCGTAATCGCCGGGGAATACACCGCTCCTCCTGCGCACGGCCCCATCACCGCTGAAATCTGGGGAACGACTCCGGAGGCAAGGGTGTTTCTTAAGAAAATGTCCGCGTATCCTCCGAGGCTCTCGACGCCTTCCTGAATTCGCGCACCGCCCGAGTCGTTTAACCCGATAATGGGAAAACCGTTCTTCCGGGCGTGATCCATGACATTGCAGATCTTCTTCGCGTGCATCTTCCCGAGACTTCCGCCAAGCACGGTGAAGTCCTGGGAGAACACCGCCACCGTTCGCCCATGAATTTTGCCCAATCCCGTGACGACACCGTCGCCCGGGTATTTCTTCTCCCCCAGTCCGAGCTGATCACAATCGTGTTCGACGAGCGAACCCATCTCCTGAAACGATCCTTCATCCAGAAGAAGATCCAGCCGCTCACGGGCGGTTAACTTCCCTTTCTCGTGCTGTTGATCGATGCGCTCCTGACCGCCCCCTTCCCGGGCTTTCTGTTTTAATCTCTGGATGCGTTTATATTTCTCTTCTTTTGACACCATGGTCCACAACCCTCAATGGCCCGACAATTACACCACGAAACCACCGTCGTACATCACGGTGATCGCTCGTTTCGCACCGGGACCTTCAACAAATTTACTGTACCTTTCACCCGGTGAAATTGAAAATATTTCCACTCATTGCTGAACCGGATAGTGTTGTTCAACCGAGGCGGTGCGATAGTAGTGTCGCAGAATGTCCCGGTAGTCGTACCCGTCCTGAGTTGCTCCGAATGCCCCGTACTGACACAGCCCGACTCCATGCCCCCATCCCTTCCCGCGAAACAGAAACCGTCCGCTTTCACCCTTCCGGACCCGGAACTTCGTGGATCGGATCCAGATGCGATCTTTCCGGGACGCCCGATTCAACGACGAGCGATACCGGGCCATGTTCATGCGAAACGAGGGACCGGACATTTTTTTGACCTCGCCGGAGCTCAAACGAAATGCAATCGTTTCCACCCGGTCCTCGCTAATTCGCTCCAGCACTGCGATATCGTACACGGATGTCGCCCCGGTGTCGGGAAACAGGGCCTGTTTTAGAGTGGTACCGGACACCGTCGCCTCCCATTTATGGTGTTTCGACACGTCATCCCACGGGCATGCAACCCCTTCCAGCGGCGAGGGAACAGGCGGTCCCTTGTACCAGGAGAAATTGGGGCGAGGCGGTGAAGTGTGTCCCCCGCAGGTGCTGGAGAAATACGTCGGGACCAGCCGATCCCCCTCGTAAATCATGACTTCACCGAACGTGTCCTGAACGCCCTCTTTCGTGGCCGGCCTCTCCCGCTGAATTCCAGCATAAACCTGTGATCGTTGAGAATCGTACACGTCAAACCGCTCATGCCGTTCTTCCGCTCGTTTTTTCATCTCGTAGAGGGTATACGTGCGTGCCGCGACGGCCTGGGTTCGATTAATGTCATCACCGGTCCAATCCGGCAGAAGTTCACCCCCGAGCACACTCCACAAATATTGATTGATCGGTATATGATTGACGACCAGCAATCCCCCTTCATCAGCCCCCTTCACTGAACGATCATTCAGGAAAATCCGCAGGCGTCCCCGATACGAGCGGTTTTCGGTTTTGATGATTCCGCTGTCCCCGGATCGAACCGCAAACCCTTTCGGCTGTGAAAATGATCGACCGTCCACCACAAGCTGATCACCACGTCGTTCAAACGTCACCGTTTGACCGGCACGTACGTTTCGTGTCACGTCCGGACGATCCAGGTGTTGCACCCTCATCCTCCGGTCGGAGGTGATCTGAACCCGCCGCCGTCCCGTCGGCTTATTCAACAGCACACGGATGATCGGCACGCCGCTTGCGGTTTCCTGTTGCCACACCTGGATCTCCTCCGGTCCCGGCTCGACCCGGCCCCGCGAGGCACAGGAGATGGACAGCACGCTGAGAACACCCGCAAGCATCAACATCGTGAAGCTGGTCCGAGCGGTCAAAAATGTCATCGGTTCACAGAGAAACAGAGCAATAAACACAATATCGGACATCGAAAATACGTGTACCTTATCGGTATTCCCGGCGGGATGATTTAAACACGTCGACGGAACTGCTCGCGCCCATGGCGGTGCATGAAGAAATTCCAGATGTCCCGTTCTTCGAACGTTCCGGAGGAACGACCGAATATCGACCCGAGGGGGGATCGATGGGGAGCGGAGCGGAAGCCGGCTCAAACGGCAAGTGAGTGTCAGAAGCAGGCCGTTTCTGAGGAAGGGGGAGGGTGAATCACCCGGAACGCTTCCGGCTTCATTCATCGTTCTTGGCGAGGGTGTTTTACTTCCATTGAACTACCCGCTTTCGTGAGGGAAATTGTGGAAAACGTGCCCTCTTCCGGATCGTTACGGCCCTGACCGACCACCGTCGTGGAGGTGATGAGAAAGCCACCTCTTTACCACCCTTTTGGAGGGAAAAACACACGAAAGCGAGGCGCTTTCGTTCCAATAAACAGCCCTGCAAATCACCGGTTTTCGGACGTCCGAAGCGCGGATATGCTTATGTCTTGCTGAGGGAAAAACTTCGGTTCCGAAGCGCGTATCGACCAGAGGCCATTCTGGAGTGAGTGTAACAGAAGCGCCTCAGACAACTGAAACGGTGGAGCGACTCGTACTCATTGTCTTCACCGGCGTCCTCAGCAGAAGCGGGAACGGCGAGGGAGCACCGTCGTTCGCAGTAGCTCTTTATTAAAAGAAGGAAGGAAAAGACCTTTGAATAAACAGCGTCCTCAAGGATGACGGTGCTCCTCGACGGTCGAACCGATGCCCGGGGAAACCGTCCAGCTAGAAAGTGACACCGTCTTCCAGAACGTGCATACAACAATCAAACCGGTCGATTCCTCTTCTGAAGTGCCTGTGAACCGACGAGATGGTCTGCTCCACGTGGCTGCCCTCATACGAACGGTCCCTCCGCGTCCGAAAGACGGCCGCTTCCCATCGTCGAAGTAGAACGGACTCTCCAGCCCGTGCCACTGAACGCGTCCGACCATCGGTCACCAGACAATCGTCCCGATACCTCCCGGAGTTCTTCGAGCCCGGGAACGGAAGCGCCTCGCTTTCGTGACGGTGTGCCAAGACATCTGCAGGCGTTCCCGGACGTCCCTCCCGCGTTCGATCGCCGGGGCTGAACCCTGATCGAGAGGCGTCACTCATCACCCACTGCAATGAGAAACCGCACGAAAGCGAGGGGGCCTATTGCGTTGAATAAAAAAATCCAGATGTGACGTTCTCCAAACGTCCCGAAGGGACGACCGAAAATAACCACGGGTGCAGCGGCGAGAAATGGAGCGGAACCCGGAGCAAATTGGCAGGTGAGTTTCTGAACCACCCTTCCCAGGAAAGGGCTGGGTGGATCACCTGGACCGCGTAAGTCTAAGTCCACCGCCATCGCCGCTCACGTCTACAGCAAGTTCCGGTTCATCTGTACGGAATGGCGAAAGACAATTTCAGCCCACCCGATACACGGGTGCCATGTCCGCAACGAGGTACGCAAAAGGATCCGGCCCGACCGCGAGGAAAGATCTCAGTCAGGAGACCGTTGAAAAACCCCTAACTCTTAGTACGGATGTATTCGAATGAACGGGTTCGTCGTTCTGACCCTTTCATCCCCCCGATTTCAGCGCGGTTTACACTCGGATCGAACGATCCAATGTCACGGCGCATATCGATCACTCGGCGTCGACGATGCACTGACGGCATCGCCTCCATTTCGTTCCCTGACCTGCCTGGAAATTAAACCGCTGACGTTACGAACGTTTTTCAACGGTCTCCCGGGGTCACTCCATGACGTGAATGTCGTAGCCGTCCGCTTCGAGGCTCTCCACAACCTCTTGCGCGTGCTCATTGTTGCGGGTCTCCACCTCGAACACCACTTCCGCCGCATTGAGAGAGATATCTTTCGCCATTCGATCGTGATGGATGGCATAGACATTCGCATTCAGATCGGCGATTTTCTGTGCGATGTCCACCAGAGCACCGGGTTTGTCCTTGAGGACTGTCTCGAACTTCAGGTAACGACCCGTATAAACGAGTCCACGATTGATAATCTGAGAAAGGACATTTGAGTCAATGTTCCCTCCGGACAGCAGGCAGAGAACGGATTGGCCCTTCAGGTTCAGGTCGTTGCTGAGTACCGCCCCCAGTGTCACCGCCCCGGCCCCCTCCACCACCGTCTTGTCCCGCTCCAGCAGAAGAAGAATTGCATTCGCCGTTTCGTCTTCGGAGACCACGACCACGTCGTCGACACATTCCCGGATCACCTCAAACGTCGATTCGGCAATGCTCCGCGTGGCGATGCCATCCGAGATCGTGGAAATGGAATCCCGTTCGTAAATTTCGCCCTGCTCCAGGCTTTGTGGAACGCTGGCGGCCCCCTCTGCCTGCACGCCGATGACCCGCGTCTCCGGAGAACGGGCCTTGATCACACGCGCCAGCCCCGCCATGAGTCCCCCTCCTCCAATCGAGGCCACCACGGCATCCACGTCCGGCACATCCTCCAGAATTTCCAGACCGATGGTTCCCTGTCCCGCCTGGACGAGGGGGTCGTCAAACGGATGAACAAACACACGGTCGTCGGTTTGAAGATCCAGGGCATGATGATACGCTTCCCTGTAGTCGACACCCTTCAGAACCACGTCCGCCCCGTATCCACGTGTGGCTTCAACTTTCGAAATCGGAGCATCCCGGGGCATGACGATGGTGGCGTCGATGCCCGCCTCCGTAGCAGCCAGTGAGACGCCCTGCGCGTGGTTTCCGGCGCTGGCGGTAATCACCCCGTCCTTTCGCTCCTGTTCATCCAGGTGGTGAATGCGGTTGAACGCACCGCGTATCTTGAAGGACCCCGTCCGTTGAAAATTTTCGTACTTCAAAAACAGGTCCGTTCCCGTCCTGCGACTGAACGTCCGTGACTTTTCAACCGGGGTGTGTTTGGCGACCCCGTCCAGCACGTCCCGTGCCTCCAGCACATCCTCAACCGTAACCGTCCTCATGTGTCCTCCGAACAAATCGTTCGCGTATTCGGACCCGAAAATCAGTTTGAACGCCAGTCCTTAACTCATCGATCCACTACTGGGACTCCGGGGGAAGCTGAAACTGATCAATGGGTACGAACTGGCGCTCGCGGGTATCGAAAATATAGACGGCTTGCTCGTGTTCGGCGTGCCGCTGAATCTGCCACCGGGTCGCCTGGTGAACGGTCCAGCTCTTTTTGTGGTCGTCCCAGATGACCACCTCCGACTTCTGTTCGAACACCTTTTTCACCACCTGTTCATCCGCGTCACGATCCTGCCCCTCCCCGTTGTTGTTCGATCGAAGAGCAGCGATGAAATAAGGGTGTTCCGTCTTCGGTACGTGGAATCCCAGGTTTCGCAGGTTCACCACGGTCATGTTCCATTTCTCCCCGTGGTGCTCTTCAAGCTGTTCCTGCAGCATCTCCGCTTCCGATTTGCGCATGGTCCTTACTCCTCCTCATCGTCATGAACAGCACCCGAAAACTCGCGCACGGCGTCACTTAACTCCTCCAGTCGTTTCGCCACCTCATACTTGACCGTTCCCTCCGGATACGTTCCATCCTCCTGAAGCTCACCGGCGGGTGTTCCCGTTAGCAGTTCGATGCCCTGGTCCACGTGATCCACTGCGAAGACGTTGAACCGGCCGTCACGGATGGCGTCCACCACCTCATCCCGCAGCATCAGGTGCTTCACGTTGCTGGACGGAATCAGAACTCCCTGATCCCCCGTCAGGCCGTCGTTCTTACAGACCTGATAAAAACCTTCGATCTTTTCATTGACGCCCCCGATCGCCTGCACTCCCCCATGCTGATTGATGGAACCGGTGACCGCGATGTCCTGACGGAGTGGAAGCCCGGAGAGGCTGGAAAGCAATGCATAAAGCTCGGTGGAGGAGGCACTGTCCCCGTCCACTTCCGAGTAACTCTGCTCGAACGTCAGGCTTGCTGAAAGTGCAAGCGGACGATCCGTGGAAAACTCCCCCTGCAGATAACCGGAAAGGATCAGAACCCCTTTGTTGTGAATGCGCCCTCCCAGATCGGCCTCGCGTTCGATGTTAATGACCCCTTCCTGCCCGGCATTCGTTCGAGCGGTGATTCGGGAGGGCTTCCCGAACTGATAATCACCGAGGGGTAGGACGGAGAGTCCGTTCACCTGCCCCACTTCCTCTCCCTCCGTATCAATCAGAATTGTATCTTCTTCGATTAATTCCTGAATCCGTTCTTCAAGGCGATTGGCACGGTAGATTTGCTTATCGATGGCCGTTTTTACATCCTCCGCCTCCACCTGCTCGTGTCCATTCTTTTCCGACCAGAAATCCGCCTCGCGGACCAGATCTTCAAGGTGTTTGATCTGTGTGGAAATTTTCTCCTGGTGACTTACGTCCCGGATGTTTTCCTCGATCGCTTTCTCAACGGCGGATGCGGTAAAGGCCTGAAGGTCCTCTTCTTCACAGACCCCCGCAATGTACCGGGCGAACTGTTCGGCCACGTCGCCGTCAAAACCGGTCTGCGTGTTGAAATCGGCTTTAACCTTGAACAGTTCGGCAAAGTCTTCGTCATGCTGACACAGTAAATAGTAAATGTCCGAGCTACCCAGCAGAACCACGTTCACGTCCAGCGGGATGGTTTCCGGTTCCAGAGACTTCGTCTGGATGGCCCGGTACTCCTGTCCCATGGCCTCTGTTTTGATGACTTCGTTTTTCAGGGCCCGTTTCAACGCTTCCCATGCAAACGGTTTGGTCAGCAACTCCTTTGCTTCAAGAATCAAATATCCGCCGTTTGCACGATGCAAAGCACCGGATTTTATCATCGTGAAATCGGTGTGAAGCTCGCCCATCTGTCCTTCGTGCTCGATGCGTCCCAGCAGGTTGTAGTACGTGGGATTTGATTCCACCACGACCGGTGCCTGACACGAATCGGAATGGTCCACCAGCAGGTTCACGCGGTACTTGTCGAAGTTGGGTCCTTCTCGCTGCTGGAGAAACGCAAGTTGTGGAGGTTGCTTGTTTTGGTCGGACTGTCCAAGCTGTTTGAACTGTTTGACGTTCTCCATCAAGTCCTGCGTGACATTCTCGAGGAAGGAAATCACCTCCTCGTGCTCCTCGTATTCTTCCTTCAATTCACTCACCAGGCTCGAAACCACCTGCTGGACGATGCGCTTGTCCAGTTCAGTCATCTCTTCCCGGGCACGATGCTGCAGCTCCTGAATTTTATTAGTGATTTCTCGATGCTCTTCCTGCAACTCGTCCCGCTTCTTCTCAATCTCTTCTCTCTTCTCATCGTCCAGCGATGAAAATTCATCCGGAGTCAGAACCTCCCCATCCACAACCGGAGCGAGCATGTGGCCGCCAGGGGTTTGCAGTACGGTGAAATCCCGTTCCCGGGCCGTCTCCTCCAGTTCTTCAAGCAGTTCCTTCTGACGAGCCTCGTAGTTGTTCTGGATGTTCTCCTGCTCCTGCCTGTATTCGTCGCTGTCAAACGCCTCCGGAACATCCGCCTTGAGCTGCTGCACAAAGGCGTCCATGTCGTCCCGTAACTCCCGCCCCACGCCACAGGGAAGCTTGATGGCATTTGGTTCATCCGGATTGTCAAAATCATTGACGTATATCCAGTCGTCAGCGACGTCCCCCTCCTCCGCCTGCTGCTGCAAATACTCCTCAATCGTCTGTGATTTTCCGGTTCCCCGCGGTCCCAGCGCAAAAATGTTGTACCCGGACCGATCGATTTCCGCGCCGAAATGGACCGCTTCGATGGCCCGGTCCTGCCCGATAACGTCATCAATTGGCTCCAGATCCTCGGTGGTATCAAAGGTCGGTAGCTCGTCGTCAAGCGTTGCCCGAAGCTGTTCCTCTCCAACTGCAAACTGTTGACTCATATTTAAATTGGCCCAAAAAGTTCAACGTG
This sequence comes from uncultured Planctomycetia bacterium, assembly GCA_964594615.1. Classification (GTDB taxonomy): domain Bacteria; phylum Planctomycetota; class MHYJ01; order CAYXQY01; family CAYXQY01; genus CAYXQY01. The sequence continues at coordinate 3,271 of CAZQNZ010000017.1, read as the reverse complement.
GTTTCAAAAACGTGTGCACGAACAACAGCGCTCAGGTGCTGCGATCGATCGGAGTTCAGCTCAGGTCTGCTCCCGTCTCTCGATACAGCCCTGTGGTCTACCTGTCCTGAGCATCCGTCTACGCTTGTGATTTTACGAATGATTCACTGTACGAAATCACAGGGATTATATAAAGAAATGGTACCTGACTCCAGTATCACGCCTTCAGCGATCCAGACAGCCCGCTGCACGAACGGGACGCGATCACAGCGCATTTCGGCTGGGTCGATGGACTCCAACGTTCACGGTGTTATATTCGATTCTACATATTTTTAACCCGCTCCCTCACGGTCGCGGTTCTGTGTTGTAATATGGGATCGTTGCACGAATACCCGAGGAAATCATGTCAATGCCAGGACAGTTGTTTCTCTTCATGTCACTTAGCCAAAACAAGAGCGATAAAACCGACCAATAACGGCACCACTACAGAACCGCGACCGTAAGGGAGCGGGCGAAAAATCTGAAGGCTCAAATCATTAACCACTTCTTCGTCGGCAACATGATCGAGCGCAAAAGAAGGGCAATCCTTCATGCACCGTCCAGACCGGGTATATGCGAGATTCAACGGTCGAATTTCGCCTTTCGGCTTCTCACGGTTACGTCTGCCGCGTCCCTTCACAGTCCGGGTAATCGGGACACCCCCAGAATTTCCCGTACCGCCCCTTCCGCATCTTCATGGTTTTCCCGCAATCCGGACAATCCGGCGCTTCGGACTGAAACTCCTCGTAGGTCATGTTCGGTTTCCCCACCGGCCGTTTGCCCTCACACTCCGGTTCAGCAATGCAGTGGTACACCGTAGAGGATTTGCCGTTCTTCTTGACCATCTTGCGGTCACATTCGGGACACTCGTAGGATTTGGCCGGCGGGTTGGACGAAAAATCACAATCTTCGTCCGAACAGTGAACGAATTTCCCGTACTGTCCTTCGCGCAGATACAGCGTCTCCCCACATCGCGGACACACTTCGTACCCCAGTTCTTCCTTGTCCCCGGCTGCCGACGCAGACCCATCCGGTTCCACGTCTTTGCCTTCCTCCAGCCATTCTTCCAGGTGCTCGTCGAACTCCTCCACAAAGGAACGCCAGGATTCGTCGCCGGCAGCGATCTCATCCAGCATGTTTTCCATGGATTCCGTCAGTTCCACGTCACAGATGGCGGGGACGGCCTCCCGGAGGAAATTACACACCGCCCGCCCGCGTTCCGTGGGCAGGATCGATCCCTCCTCGTATTCAATGTACTTGCGCCGCTTCAGCCGATCCACGGTGGAACTGTACGTGGATGGACGCCCGATGCCCTCCCGTTTCATCATCGCGATTAAACTTCCTTCCGTATACAGGGTGGGACCGGACGTCTCGGACTCCTTTTTTTCCACATCGACAATCCGCACCTCGTCCGTGCCGTCCATGGCATCCAGGTCCTCGGAGGGTCGTTCCCGGTCCGGAAGAGGGGTTTCGTCCGGCCGGGTACATTTGTAAAACCCCCGGTCCTTGATCGTCCGCATCGTTCCCAGGAAACGAAACGGATGATCGTCATCCGGGGATCGCAGGGACACCGTCTGGTGCCGCCAGCGAGCTTTGGTCATCTGTGAGCGGACGTACCGCTGCCAGATCGCGCTGTAGAGTGTGTATTCATCCTTCGAAACGGAATGCAGGTCCTCCGGTTCCAGATCCGGACTTTTTGCACGAATGGCCTCGTGTCCTTCCTGATCTCCTCCGCCACCGCCTCGCCACTGGTGGTACTCCTCACCGTACTGTTCGGTAATATAGGACTTCGCTTTTGCACAGGCCGCCTTGCTCAAGCTGGTCGAATCGGAACGATGATAGGTAATCAACCCCTTTTCATACAGGCTCTGGGCCACGTTCATCGTCTTGTTCGACGACCAGTTGAACCAGCTGGACGCACGACGGATGAGCTCGGAACTATCGAACGGAAACGCCGGGTTGGACGTGGTCTCCTTCTCCGT